>NZ_JAHPYJ010000001.1:0-320093 GCF_019041935.1 Erysipelatoclostridium sp. MSK.7.34 | reverse complement strand
AGAGGGCTGGCTCAGGCAGGAGCAAATGGAATCATCGTAGCACGTCATATTATTGGGACAATAAAAAATAGAGATAGTAAATTAGCGTGAAATCATTTAATTTAGATTTCACGCTTTATTTTATAACTATCTTTTATTAATTAAATTTGTTCAGTTGTTAGAGCTGAAAGAGTATCATAAATATAGCTTTCATCTATTTTATCACACATGACAATAATACTATCACTGGCTTTTAAATAAGTGTCACCATGGGGAATGAATTCTTGTCCATCACGTCTAAGTGAAACAATCAAGCAGTGATTAGGCCATTGAATTTCTTTAACTAAATGATTATCCAATGGAGAATTATGTAAAATCATAAAATCTAATAATACTTTTTCTCCAACTCCCTGTGGAGTTGGAAGACTTCTTTTCTTTAATAAATTTTCTAACAAACTTTCGTAAATTGGTTTAGATTTTAATAAATCGGCAACAACATAAGCAACGATAGTAACAATAGCAATTGATAAGAGGTGATTTAAAGAACCTGTCATTTCAAAAATCAGAATAATTCCTGTCACTGGAGCCCTTACAATTGCAGTAAAATAACCAGCCATAGCCAGTAGAATAAAATTATTAATATAAATAGGATCTAAACCTAAGTAATCGACGGAGATATTAGCAAAAGCACCACCAATCAAACAGCCAATTACTAATAGTGGGAAGAAAATTCCACCTGGAGCTCCTGAGCCAAAGCAGGTAATTGCAAATAAGAATTTCCCTGCCAGCAAAAGAAGAATTAAGGACATTGTTAATTTTCCTTCGATTA
Source organism: Erysipelatoclostridium sp. MSK.7.34 (assembly GCF_019041935.1). Taxonomy (NCBI): domain Bacteria; kingdom Bacillati; phylum Bacillota; class Erysipelotrichia; order Erysipelotrichales; family Coprobacillaceae; genus Thomasclavelia; species Erysipelatoclostridium sp. MSK.7.34. The sequence continues at coordinate 319,285 of NZ_JAHPYJ010000001.1, read as the reverse complement.
ATAAGTCGACCAAAGTATCGCCACTACCTAATAGCTGAGGAACAGTGAATCCTAAAATTCCTGCCAAAATAAAAGGTATTAATAATTTAGTATAGTTATTTAAATGCTTTGAGTGATTATAGAGGCTTTGAACAAATAGTAAGGCTTTATTATAAAAAGCGCCAAGCAGCCCTAAAATGATTCCTAAAATAATAACCATCCAATAGTATTGGGTAGGCAGAGTTCCATGAATATTGAAAGAAAATACAGGAGCCATTCCTAAAATAGAACTCATAAGATAATCGGCGGCAATTGATGAGGTCATCACTGAAATCAATAGTGGGGCAGAAAAATGTTTATGTACTTCTTCAAGGGCAAACATTACTCCTGCCAGCGGGGCATGAAAAGCAGCTGCTAATCCGGCACTGGCACCACAAGTAAGTAAATAGCGTTCCTCAGTCTTACCACGTTTTAAAACTTTACCAATTCCTTTACCAACCATTGCCCCTAATTGAATTGAAGGACCTTCACGACCAAGGGCTAAACCAGAAAAATTAGCTAAGAAACCACCAAAAAATTTAGCAATCAAAACTCGCCACCATTTGGCATCAATCTTACCTGCCAATTCTCCTTCAAGCTGTGGAATCCCGCTTCCAGAAATTAATGATTCCCAATCGAGTAATTTTGTGACAACTAGTGCTATCACAAATAGGATAACAAACCAGATAATTATTGTGAATATTGATTGTTTACAATAGGCTAAAATTCGCTGTAACCAAAGAGCTCCATTAGTTAAACAAATTCGATATCCAACAATTACTAATCCCGCTAATATTCCGACCAGCAAACCTTCTAGTAATAATACTAATTTAAATCTTTTGATATTTAATGTTTTAATTAATCTATTTTTCATATCTACTCCCCATTCCTAGGACATTATAGAACGATTAGTAGTAAAATTCAAAGGTTGTTTTGAAGCAGAAACAATAAATGTTTCAATTATTGACAAAATATTGTACAATTAAGGAGGTGATAGGAATGGACAAACGCTCAGATGCAATCGAGACAGTAGTTGATGTTTTTAATGAAGCAATGGTTATACAAGAATTGTACCTCAAGAAGAGCAAATTTAAGGAATTATCGATGAGTGAAACTCATGTCCTTGATGCAGTGGATAAGGTAGAATTTCCTTCAATGACTAATGTGGCTAAGTCATTAAGTGTAACGATGGGAACATTGACAACAGCAGTAAAGAAAATAGTTGAAAAAGGTTTTTTAGTTAAAGAGAGATCAAGTAAAGACCAACGAGTTTATTATCTAAAGTTAACGGATAAGGGACATGAAGCATTGGCTATTCATGAACAGTTCCATCATGAATTGGCAGATTTATACAAATCAGCAATTCCTGACGATCGAGTTGACTGGGTCTTTAATACGTTAAAGAAGATTAAGTTGGATTTGGATAATTATAAAAAGGCATTAGAAGAAAAATAAGTGGGCAGCCACTTTTTTTGCTTAAAGATAAATATGATTAAAAAATAAGGAATAAAAGGGCAAGAAATTAAATTCTTGCCCTTTAAGTAGAAAAGTATTTACGTTACACTATATTTAATGGTTATTTAAAACGATATTATTAGTGGTAAAACACAAGTTTTAGTGTGTAATATTTATTTAAATAATTTATCTAATTGATTACTTGCCATAACGATTATACTAATTGTTTTGGGCTGATAGGAACTGATAACTTTTGCACAAGTCATGATAGTATTGCCTGAGGTAATAACATCATCAAAAATTATCACATTTTGATTATATAACCGCTGACCATCTTTAATCTTGATAATCTGACTTACTTGACTGCGATCAGTTTGGCTGGTCTGTTTATAGGCGGAATTTTTGTATAAACCAGTAAAAATATGATTACTAAAACTTCTTACAATCATTTCATTTGGGTTAAAACCTCGTCTTAGATCGTCTTGTTGGCTGCTGGGAACAAGCGCGATGAGATGACGCCGATATTTGGTTTTAAAATGAGGATATGCATTCAAAAAAGCATCTTTTAAAGCATAATCACCTTGTCCTTTATATTGAAATAACAATTGTTTAAAGAAATCGTTATAGTAATATAAAATCGTAAGTTTGTAACCATGATAGTCATGAGTTCGATTATAGATTGAAAATTGGTTAAGACAATGAAAACATAGTGTAGCATGATAATAAAGATGATATAAGCTAGGTGATTTATTGAGATCATTAAAACAGATTAAGCATTGTCCTGCTTGATTGTTTTGAGACACTCTTTAATTGCCCTGGTCTTGTATGGAGTAAAAATACTAATACTTCCACTGGGATGTGCTGTTTTACGACCTACTCGTCCACATATTTGAATCAATGTAGCAGTTGTATATATCCGATTATTGCCGTATAAAATAATTACTTGAACATTATCGATGGTGATGCCGCGCTCTAAAATAGTCGTTGTAACTAAAACATCTAATTGATGATGTCTAAGACGTTCTATAAATTTTTGAATATCTTTAGTGTTAGAGCTGATAGCATGACTTTTAAGTTTAAACAGTTTAAAGATGCGGGCAACTGTATCTGTTAATTGTATGGTGGGAACATAAACAAGTACGGGTTTTTTCTTTTTGACAAAATCTCTAATTTTTTTAATTGCCCAAAGATACATTACCAAAGATGAAGTTAGATAGCACTTGGGAACATCTAGAAGATAACCATGATATCGTTTGGTCATTAATAAATCTGGTTGATTGGTTAGAGTTGCAGACATATAAATATAGTTGCCTTTAATGCTGTTTTGGAGTAGACCAATTAAGACTTCGTTATTTACGTAAGGGAAAGCATCCAATTCGTCTAAAATTAATAAGTCAAAATATTGGGGATAGCGATATAACTGATGAGTAGTACAAATAATAAATTGCCCATCTACCAATTCACTATGACCGCCATAAACAGTAGTTATTGAAATATTTTTGAATTGACTTTGCAATCGCTTTGCTAATTCAATTACTAGTTCTTTTCGCGGTGTAGTAAAGCAGACTCGCTGCCCCTGGTTTAGTGCATATTTAATGACCTCATAAGTTATTTCTGTTTTACCGGCACCACAAACCGCTTTAAGGGAAGTGTTGAGATGCTGCTGATAACGTTGAAGTAATTGTCTGGAAATATTATTTTGTAATGGTGTTAATTCGTAGTCGAGCTGATAATCAACTGTCTTAATAATAGAAGGTAATTGTGAAGGAGAAAAACAAGTTGAACCGATCTTAACGCACTTACGGCAATAAGTAATATTTTTGAAAGTATAAAAATATTGTGAATCTTGATTCTTACATCGTGGACAAATCATCTTATATCACCCACTTATATTGTAACTCAAGATGCTAATAAAAGGGTCTCAACTTGATGCTAAATTTGTTTCAAGAAAGTTTTATTTTTTTTAAATGAAAATAGAGCATATATCGACTTTGATTACCGAATTTATACTTGACGCGACAACAGTTCTATCAAAATAGAACAAAATTCTTATATTGGCAAACTTTGTCGAGTGAAATGAATTCATCTTTGAAAACAATAATAATATACTAACATTGACCATATTATTAAAGGGGTGAATGAGATGCAAGGAAAAGTGAAATGGTTTAACGCAGAAAAAGGTTTTGGATTCATTGATCGTGGTGAAGGCAAAGATGTATTTGTTCATTATAGTCAAATAACTCAAGATGGGTATAAGACTTTAAATGAAGGTGAACTAGTAGAATTTGAGCTTTATCAAAGTGACCGTGGGATGCAAGCAAAACATGTTGTTAAAATCTAAGACAAGGGATAAAACCTTGTCTTTTAATTTGGACTTTAAAATAATATATTTAAATGTTATAATACGGTAGACTAAACCTATTAAAGAGGAGCGTATTTCATGGCTAGTAGAAAAGAGCAAATAAGAAAAGAGTTAAAAAAGAAAAATGAAAAAGAGGGATTAAATCCTGAAGCAGTAACAAATATCGTTGATTTGCAAGATCAAACCGGTGAAGATATAAAGGTTGAAGATTTCCAAGGAATCTATAATGGTGAAGTAATTCCATTTAATACAACACCACATTCAACAAAAAAAAGCTTTATTGGGAGAATTAAAGGTGTTTTTGACGATGAACGAAAACAATTAAAAAAATTAGATAAAATGGCTGACGAAGTAATTGCTTTAGAATCAAAATATGCAGCGATGAGTGATGAAGAATTAGCGGGTCAAACTAGTATTTTCAAAGAGGCTCTAGCTAATGGTAAAACGCTTGATGACATAATTATTGATGCCTATGCTACAGTTCGTGAAGCTGCTTATCGTCAATTAGGCCTAAAAGCTTTCAAAGTACAGTTGATGGGCGGTATCACATTACATGAAGGTGATATTGCAGAGATGAAGACTGGTGAAGGTAAAACATTAACTTCGATTTTTCCAGTATATTTAAATGCTTTAACTGGTAATGGTGTTCACGTTGTTACTGTTAATGATTACTTAGCAGGACGTGATGCTGTAAATAATGGCAAAGTATTTAACTTTTTGGGATTAACAGTTGGATTGAATAAACGGGAGCTAACACCTGAACAAAAACAAGAAGCTCATGGGTGTGATGTTACGTATACAACCAATGCCGAATTAGGATTTGATTATTTAAGAGATAACATGGTAACTCGTTTAGAGGATAAAGTATTAGTAAAAGGGTTAAATTATGCCCTTGTCGATGAGGTCGATTCAATTTTAATCGATGAATCAAGAACACCATTAATTATTTCTGGTGGTCGTAAAAATACAGCAGCGTTATATTTACAAGCTGACCGTTTTGTTAAATCTTTGAAACAAGATAAAGATTATGAAGTTGATATCGAAAGTAAGACGGTTGCTTTAACACCTGATGGAATTGCTAAAGCTGAAAAAGGTTTTAAGTTGGATAACCTATATGACCCACAACATACTGCATTAGTGCATCATATTAATCAAGCTTTGAAAGCTAACTATACAATGACTCGCGATGTTGAATATATGGTTGCTACAGAAGATGGTACTCGTGATATTCGTAATGCAAAAATTATGATTATTGACCAATTTACAGGTCGTGTTATGCCTGGTCGTGCTTATTCTGATGGATTACATCAAGCAATCGAAGCTAAAGAAGGTGTTCCAATTAAAGAAGAAACAGAAACTAGAGCAACAATTACTTATCAAAATTTCTTTAGATTATTTAATAAATTAGCAGGGATGACAGGAACAGCTAAAACTGAAGAAGAAGAATTTAGATTGATTTATAATATGCGTGTTATTGAGATTCCAACTAACCGTCCAGTTATTCGTGATGATCGCAATGATAAGATTTATTCTACTAGAGCTAATAAATTCAAAGCTTTATGTGAAGAAGTAGAAGCTCGTAATTCATATGGTCAACCGATTTTGATTGGGACTGTTTCTGTTGAAACATCTGAAGTATTATCAAAAATGTTAGATCGTCGTAAAATAAGACATAACGTTTTGAACGCTAAAAATCATGCTAAAGAAGCTGAAATTATTGAAAAAGCTGGACAACGTGGAGCGGTAACGATCGCCACCAACATGGCTGGTCGCGGTACCGATATTAAATTAGGTGAAGGTGTTGCTGAAATTGGCGGTTTAGCAGTAATTGGTTCAGAACGCCATGAATCTCGCCGTATTGATAATCAGTTGCGAGGACGTTCTGGTCGTCAAGGAGATCCTGGTTATTCGGTTTTCTATGTATCATTTGAAGATGATTTAATGGAACGTTTCGCTGGAGAAAGATTAAAATCATTTACAGATTATTTAGAAGATGATCAAGCAATTGAAAATAAAATGGTTACTAAAGCAATTGAAGGTGCTCAAAAACGTGTTGAAGGTCAAAACTTTGATTCTCGTAAACATATTCTTGAGTATGATGATGTAATGCGTCAACAACGTGAAATCATGTATAAAGAGCGTGATGATATTATGTCTGAAGAAAATTTGGATGCTATCGTTAAAGGAATGTTTAATCAAGCAATAGAAATGACTGTCCGCCAATTTACAAAACATGATGGAAAAGATGATATTGTAGATGTTGCTGGAGTTGTTGATTTTGTTGCTAAAAACTATATGTTATTAGTTGAAGTAGAAGCTAGTAACTGTGAAGCATTACAAAAAGATCCACAAAAATTAATTGAAACATTAACGGATTTAGTTTTCAATCAGTATATTAGTCGTTTTAATAAAGAGTTAGAGCCAGAAAAGAAATTACAATATGAAAGAAGTATTCTTTTAGGAGTAATTGACTATACTTGGATCAATCATATTGATGCTATGACTAAATTACGTAATGGTATTTATTTAAGAGCTTATGCGCAAAAAGATCCTTTAGCTGAATATACAGAAGAAGCTTTCTACATGTTTGAACAAATGACATCAAGTATTGCAGATGCAATTTCTCGTAATATTGTCCATATGGGAATCCGTCCTGGTAGTGAAGTAGAACAAACTATCCCTCATCTAAAGATGGAACTTACATTTAAGTAATGGAATTATACGAAATTAAAAATGGGCTTACTAAAGCCCATTTATTAATGACGGAGTTTTATCAATCAATTGATATTGAAGCATATCGTCGAGAGATTGAGGGGCTCACCGTAATCACACTACAAGAGGGATTTTGGGATGATGCTAATAAAGCTAAAGTGACTTATGATAAGTTAAATAAGATGAAAAAAACAACTGATCAATATGATTTATTAGAAACGACATTAACTAGTTTAGATGAAACATATGAGCTTGTAAAGAATACTGAGGATCAAGAATTTAAGGAAATTCTTGAAAGTGATTATACTGTTTTTGAAAAAGAATTATCAAAATTTGAGACAATGATGTTATTGTCTGGTGAACATGACGATTTAAACGCAATCGTTGAAATTCATCCTGGAGCAGGTGGAACAGAGAGTCAAGACTGGGCAGAAATGTTATTTAGGATGTATCAACGTTATGCTGCTAATAAAGGCTGGAAAGTCGAGGTTTTAGATTATTTAGATGGTGATGTGGCAGGAATAAAATCGGTTACAATGTTAATAAAAGGGGATAATGTATATGGACATTTAAAGGCAGAAAAGGGAGTTCATCGTTTAGTGCGCTTATCACCTTTTGATTCAGCAAAACGCCGTCATACTTCGTTCGCATCGGTTGATGTAATGCCCGAATTTAATAACGAGATTGAAATTGAGATTCAAAGTACTGACTTGAAAATAGATACTTATCGAGCTAGTGGAGCCGGTGGTCAACACATCAACAAAACTGATTCAGCAGTTCGAATTACACATTTACCTACTAATATTGTTGTAACCTGTCAAAGCCAGCGAAGTCAAATTCAAAACCGTGAACAAGCAATGGTAATGTTAAAAAGCAAGTTATATCAGTTGATGCTGGAAAAACAAGCTAGTGAATTAAAAGAATTAAAAGGAGAGCAAAAAGAAATAGCATGGGGTTCACAAATTAGATCATATGTACTTCATCCGTATTCGCTAGTGAAAGATAATCGTAGTGGATATGAATCTAATAATCCCAAAGCTGTTTTAGATGGGGATCTTGATGGATTTATATATGCCTATTTAAAATCAGCATTGTAAGGAGGACGACATCGTGAAGAAGCATATTTATGAAACACTGATTATTATTGTCGGTAATTTTATTTTAGCGTTAGGAATCTGTGCTTTTATTACCCCGGTTGGGTTGATTACAGGTGGTGCTTCAGGTATCGGGATTGCTGTCAAATCATTGACAGGAATAAATATTTCCTATACTGTGTATGCAATAAATATTGTAATGTTTGTTGTTGGTTATTTTTACTTTGGTAAAAAGTTTGCAGCTGGAACCTTGTTAAGTACATTTTTATATCCAACTTTTTTAGCAATTTTAGAACGCGTACCTGCTTTATCAACGATTACTAGTGATGCTTTATTATCAACTCTATATGCCGGATTATGTATTGGCTTAGGGTTAGGACTAGTTTTAAGAGTTGGAGCCAGTACTGGGGGAATGGACATTCCTCCATTGATTGTTAATAAAAAAACCGGCTTTTCAGTTGCCTGGCTGATTAATATATTTGACTGTGCAATTTTGCTTTTTCAGGTGATTTTTTGTCCAATTACAATTGAACAGGTTTTATATGGAATTACAGTAGTGATTATTACAACGATTGTGATGGATCAAGTTATGATGTTGGGGGAAACTAAAGTACAAGTAACTGTTATTTCTCCTAAATGGCAGGAAATCCGAAAAATTGTTTTTGAGGATATTAATCGTGGCTGTACATTATTAAATGTTACAACTGGATATCATCAAAAAAATCAATATGCGGTAATGGCTGTTGTGTCGAAACGTGAGCTGCATTTATTAAATGACATGATTTTAGCGATTGCTCCAACTGCATTTATTATTAGTAATGCTACTCATAGTGTAAGGGGGCGTGGTTTCACGTTGCCACCAATTGATTTATAAAAAAAGAAATCATAAGATTTCTTTTTTTTGTTGTACTTTTTGTGATCAATCATTTTTATTTTTTTCAGGATTATTTAAATCAACAAAAAATTCAACATGACCGCAGTTAGGACAATAGCAGCTTTTCAATTCATAATTAGTTTTTTTGAAATCATCATCTTTAATAATAAGTTCTAAATAGCTAAGTGTAGAAATGCCATTATCCTTAATAAAGCAGTTAGTTTTAAGCGTGGTTTGACAAACCGGGCACACTTTTTTCATACTGTCACCTCTTTAATTTATTGTATCATAAAATTGCGATATAATAATAGTATTTGTGCCTTTATTCGATAAAGTATGCTATAATATGCGTGGAGTAAAATCGGACTCTAGGAAAATTGAATATAATAAAATTGAATATATATAAATACAATAATAGAAAGGGGTTAGTCGAATACGGCAATAAATATGATAAAACTTACAAATGTAACGAAAATCTATAAAACTGGTGTAAGAGCTTTAAATGATATGAATCTTACGATTGAACCAGGTGAATTTGTTTATGTTATTGGTACTACTGGTGCTGGTAAATCAACATTTATAAAGCTTTTATATCGCGAAGAAAAAGCAACTTCAGGGAAAGTAGAGGTTGTAGGGCGCGATGTATCAAAAATTAAAAATCGAAAAGTTCCTTATTTTCGTCGTAATATCGGGGTTGTATTTCAAAATTTTAGACTTCTACCAAAAAAGACAGTTTTCGAAAATGTTGCGTTTGCGTTAGAAGTAATTGATACTCCACGTGTAGAAATCCGTCGTCGCGTTAGAGCCACTTTAGAGTTAGTAGGACTTGAGGATAAAGTCAATGCTTTTCCACATGAACTTTCAGGTGGTCAACAGCAGCGTGTAGCAATTGCTCGTGCAATTGTCAACAAACCAAAAGTGCTAATTGCTGATGAGCCAACAGGAAACTTAGATCCAGAAACATCTGAAGAAATTATTAATCTTTTAGAGAGAATTAATGAACAACAGAATACTACTATTCTAGTAGTTACTCATGACAGTAAAATTGTTCAAGAACATAAAAAGAGAACTATTTTGATTGAAAATGGATGTGTTAATGCGGACACTAGTTTAGGAGGTTACGATATTTAATGAACGAGTTGATTAGTTGTATGAAAAATCTGCCTAAACATTTTAAAACGGCAGTTCAAAATATATGGCGTAATGGTGTAATGTCATTTTCATCAATTTTCGCTGTTACGATTACGCTTGTTTTAATTGGTGTAATTGGTGTTTTAGCTTTAAATGTTCAAGATATTAGTTCGAACATTGAAGAGGGAGTTAGTATTTATGTAAAATTAGATAGATATATAGACGAAGCTGCTGAACAAGCAGTTGGGCCACAAATAGAAGCTATTTCTGGAGTAAAAAAGATTACTTATTATACTAAAGATCAAGAATTAGATAAATTAATTGAAACTCAAGGTGATGAAGGTGCTGCTTTATTTGAATCATACCGAGCAGATAACCCATTAGGTGGGGCTTATGAAGTAGAAGTTGATGATGCAGCAAATATTGCTAAAATCGCTGAAAAGATTCAAGAAATACCAAATGTCAATAAAACAAGTTATGGTGGACAATCAACACAAGATATGGTAAAAACTTTGAAAACTATTCAAACTGGAGGATCGATTTTTATTGTCGGACTTGCCATTATTGCATTATTTATGATCGCTAATACAATTAAAATCACGATCACAGCGCGTCAAACTGAAATCAGTATTATGCGTATGGTCGGTGCTAGTAACTGGTATATCCGTATTCCTTTTATGCTTGAAGGAATGTTGATTGGTCTAATTGGATCAATTATCCCGATTATTGTTTTAGTTTATGGTTATGGAATGGTATATGATTACGCTAATGGTGCATTAATGTCAGCAATGTTAGCACTAAAACCACCAATGCCATTTATCCGCGATTTCTCACTAGTTATTGCTGCTGTAGGGGCTGGCGTTGGTTTGGTTGGAAGCTTTGTTTCAATTAGACGATTCTTAAAATTCTAAAAACAGGCAGTGCCTGTTTTTTTAATAGGAGTAGGAATGATGAAAAATGAGATATTAAAATTTCTTAAACAAGATTATCTTAATAATTTAGATTTAATATATGCTCTTGAACATGGTGCTAAGATAAAATATTATAATCAGGCAGGAATAATGCTTAAATTTGAGGATATCTATATGCTTGCATTCAAAGATGAAAAAATTGCTGAACAATCACTTAAACAAATAGATAAGTGCTCAATGCTAGCAATTCACAATGATAAATATTTTAATATAATTAATCAAAAATGGAGATTAAATAAAGAAATTGTAGCTTACCAGTATGGCTATTTAAAAAAATATGTTAGAATAATTAATAACCCAATCGTTGAAATTAAAGAAATTGGGAGGGAATATTTTGAATTTATTAAAGAAAATTATTCTACTCCGATTGAAGAAGCATATTTGCTTGAACGAATTGATGCTAATGTATTTGTGGGTGCGTTTATTGAAAAGCAGATTGTTGGATTTGCTGGGCGTCATATAGAGGGAACAATTGGTTTTGTTGAAGTAATTAAAGAATATCGACGTCTTGGAATAGCTCAGGCTCTAGAACAGTATTTAATGCAAAAACTAATTGCTGAAAACGAAATTATTTATTTACAAGTAGAAGTAGATAATTATCCATCAATGCGACTACATGAAAAATTAGGCTATGAGCGTTCTGATGATATTATCACCTGGTATATGTAAAGAAAGGAAAGAATAATGGGAAATTATAATTTTGATGACTTACAGTATTTACAAATTCCGTTGCCAGAGGAATTATTAAAATTAAAATGGCATGGTAGTTTTACAAGAATGAAAAGAATAATTGATGCAAAATTAGCTAATGATATTCCAATAGCTTTAAAAAAACGACTGCTTCATGAAAAAGAAATTATTCGTAGAATACCTCAAGAATATCCGTTATCATATGAAGAAGCTTTAAAAATTTGTCATAATAATTTTAATGATTTTAGTGATGAGGAACTAGAAAAATTACAAGATGAAAATGCGGTAGAATGGATTTTTGTAGAAGGACAACCATACTTTAGAGCTGATTTTTTTGATAACATTTTAAAGACTAGAAATGATTATGCTGCACGTTTGTTTGATAAAAGCAAAGTTGAAAGTCGTGAAGCAAATTTTGCACTGCTTAATAATGCAATACATGAAATTAAAACAAAGGGACAATTAACATATCATTTTCGTTTAAAGACGGGAATTAAGATCAAGGCATCAGATTCAAATAAAAAAATTAAAATTCATCTTCCTTTGCCGTTAGAAGATTGTCAAGTTAAGAATTTTAAATTAATTGCGACAATGCCGCAATACAAATATTTAAATGACGGAAGTCATCCACAGCGAACTGTCTATTTTGAAGAAAATATTGATCAGGTTAAAGATTTTTATGTGGAGTATGAATATGATAATGAGATGAAATATGTAGAACTTAAACCCGAAGATGTTTTAGAAAGTCAACCTAATTTTTATTTACATGAACAAGCACCGCATATTGTTTTTACCCCTTATTTAAAGTCTTTGGCAAAAGAAATAGTTAAAGACGAGACAAATAATTTAATTAAAGCTAAATTAATATATGAGTATATTACAACTCACATAACCTATTCATTTGTTCGGAATTATTACACAATTCCCAATATTCCTGAGTATGCTGCTTTAGGTGGAAAAGGTGATTGTGGTGTTCAAGCACTATTATTTATTACTTTATGTCGTTGCGTGGGGATTCCTGCCCGTTGGCAAGCAGGTTTATATGTAACTCCACAGGATATCGGTAATCATGATTGGGCAAGATTTTATATTGCTCCATATGGCTGGTTATATGCTGATTGTTCTTTTGGAGGTTCTGCTTATCGTAATGGTGATCAGGAACGATGGCAGTATTATTTTGGACACCTTGATCCGTTTAGAATGCCTGCAAATAGTGAATATCAATACGATCTTTATCCACCGAAACAATTTATTCGTCAAGATCCATATGATAATCAAACTGGTGAGGCTGAGTTTGAAGATCGTGGGCTGTATTTAGATGAATACGATTTACATTTAGAAGTACTAGAGATCAAGAAAGTTTAATTATAAAAGTTAAAAATTATAGTTATCAAACTTTTCCAGAATATCCCCAAGATGTTGAGGGAATGATCGATTTATATGGTGTGACTAACTTTTTAACTTTCAATCAAGGTTTTAGTAAATATAATGAAAAAGAAATGACAAATATTTATGATTTGTTGGGGTGCTGGTGCGAGGATGATGAAGTTCTCTATCGTGAAGCATCACCGGTATCTTATCTTGAAGCGAAAATGAATTTGCTACCAATTCTTATTCTGCATGGTTCTAAGGAGCATGTTGTTCCTTTTGAACAATCAGTAGAATTATATCAAAAATAAAAAGAGTATGGTCATAATGCAACTTTATGCAAAGTTGCTAAAGCTGATCATGAGCGTTCAATTTTTTATGTTAGAGCGGTCTTTGATGTTATCATAATTTTTTAAATCAATATAAATAAAATAGCGCATAAGGCGCTATTTTATTTTTGACTTTGTTCTTGTTTTTCTAATAGCTCTAACCAGCGTTCATTTTTAATCTCAAGTTGTTCATTTAAATAGTCACGCTGATTTGATAATTCTGACAATTTATTATAATTACTTTGATACTCATTCATTTGTTCATTAATAATTTTGATTTGTTGTTCAAACTCAAGAATAACCTTTTCCATATTTTCAAGTTCTTGTTTTTCTTTAAAACTTAAGCGAATAGCACTTTGAAGTTTTTTCTGTTCTTTATATTTTAAAGCTCCGTCGCTTTTATTCTTATTTTGTTGTTCAGAAATATCGATATAACTGCTATAGCCACCATTACAATAAGTGATTTGTTGATTCTTAAAAACGAATAAGCCATCACAAATACGATCAAGAAAATAACGATCATGAGATACGGTAATGACTATGCCATTAAAACTATCAAGATAATCTTCAAGAATAGCTAAAGTGGAAATATCTAAATCGTTAGTTGGCTCATCAAACAATAGTACATTGGGAGCTTGCATCAAAATATTCAACAAATATAGACGACGTTTTTCTCCACCTGATAAACGAGCAATATAAGTATGTTGTAAACTTGAATCAAAAAGGAAACGTTCACACATTTGTTTAGCAGTAAAGCTGCCTTCAAGGGTTTTTAAATCATTACTTGTTTGTTTGATATAGTCAATCACGCGCATATTTTCATCAAGACCATCATTCATCTGTTTAAAATATCCGATTTTAATTGTATCTCCATGAGTAACTGATCCACTGCTTGGTTCTAACTCTTTAGCGATAATCTTTAGAAGGGTGCTTTTACCACAACCATTTATTCCGAGGATTCCAATTCGATCTGTTCGTTTAAATAAGTAAGAAAAGTTGTTAAACAAGGTATGATCATCGTAGCACATACTCAAATCTTTCAACTCAATTGTCTTTTTACCAAGTCTAGAAGCAGTATTGATTAATTCTACTTGATTAATAGTTTGAATATCAGAAATATTGTTGAGCTGTTCAAATCGTTGAAGTCTCTCTTTGCTTTTAGTAGTTCTAGCCTGAACTCCAGCTCTAACCCACTCTAATTCTTTTTTTAAGAATAATTTTCTTTTTCTTTGGGAAGCTAGATCAGCTTCTTCGCGTTGTGCTTTTAAATCAAGGAATTTTGAATAGTTAGCAGTGTATTCATAAATTTTGCTACGATCAATTTCCATGATCTTATTGGTAACTCGTTCAAGAAAATAACGATCATGGGTAACCATTAGAATGGCTTTGTTGAACTTAATTAAATATTTTTCTAAATATTCAATCATTTCGTTATCTAGATGATTAGTTGGTTCATCGAGAATTAAGAGATCACATGGTTTTAGCAAGGTGATTGCAAGGGCAATACGCTTTTGCTGACCACCTGATAATTCTTTAATTAACTGTTCATAATTAGTAATTCCAAACTTATTTAAAATTGCTTTGATTTCATATTCATTAACTTCGCTGGCATCAATTAATTTATAAACTTGTTTAATAACGCTGTTATTAGGATCAAAATCAGGGTTTTGTGGTAAGTATGAGATTGTCATATCTTTTTTTCTAATAATATCTCCCTGATAATTTTCATTTCCAGCAATGACTTTCAACAAGGTACTTTTCCCCGTACCATTAACTCCAATCAAAGCAACTTTATCGGTTTCTTCAATTGAAAAAGTAACATTATCAACAATATTTTTAATACCATTCGTTTTTGATAAATTATTTGCACTTATTAACATATACGTCTCCTTAAACCTTCTTCTATTCTATCATGGAATAGAAATTTGTAAACGAAATATTATCATCTCAATTACCAAAAAACCTTATTCTTGGTATAATGTTTATGGGTGATTTAAATGAAACGTTATACAATAGGGAAAATGGCAAAATTAAATAACGTAACTGAACAAACCCTAAGATTATATGACAAAATGGGTTTATTTAAACCAGCTTATGTAGATGAACATAACGGATATCGACTCTATGATATTGGTCAGTCTGCACGACTTGACATAATTCAGTATTTAAAGAATTTGGGAATGACTTTAAAAGAAATCAAAGAAATTTTTGATTCAAAAAATTTAGAATTATTACAGGAAAAACTAGAAGAAAGTAAGCTACAGATTAACAATCAAATTATTCAATTAAATGAGCAAAAAGCAGCAATTCAAAAAACAATTGATTCATTTGAACTTTTTAAAGCTGCCCCAAAAGTTGGAATGATCACATTAGAATTTATAAATAAAAGAACGATGCTCTATGTTGATGAAAAAGTAAATTTTTATGATTATGATCTAGATGTTTATGAAGAATTATTAAGGGAATTTAAAGATGATCTCATTAAACAAGCTTTACCTCCAACAATCTTTTTTAATCCAGGAACTATTTTGCGTAAGGAATATGTTTTGAAAAGAAAATTTTGTGCAACTGAAATTTTTGTTTTTATTGATGATAAAAAAGAAATTCCGTTAAAAAAAGAAACAATTCCAGCTAATATGTATCTATGTATTTATTGTGATGATTTTACTAAAGAAAAGGAATATGCACATCGTCTTTTTGATGAAATTGAATCTAAAAATTATACAATAGTCGGGGATTATCTATGCGAAAGTTTGAATGATATTTTGATATTTAACGATAAACAAAGAAATATGTATTTAAGGTTACAAGTTCCAATAAAAATTTGATAATTATTTCACAAATTCTTGACCTTATGGTAACAATAAAGTTTATACTTAGAGTATATGGAGGTAATCAAGATGAATAAAGAAAAAATTAGAGTTGTACAGTATGGATGCGGAAAAATGGCAAAATATATAATCCGTTATCTATATGAAAAAGGTGCTGATATTGTTGGTGCTATCGATGTAAATCCTGATGTTGTAGGCAAGGATATTGGTGAATTTGCAGAATTAGGATTTAATCTAGGGGTAACGATCAGTGATGATGCAGATGCTGTGTTAGATGAATGTGATCCAGATATTGCAGTAGTCACATTATTTAGTTTTATGGAAGATTGCTATCCTCATTTTGAAAAATGTGTTCGCCGTGGAATAAATGTTGTAACAACATGTGAAGAGGCAATTTATCCATGGACTACTTCATCAAAACTTACTAATAAATTAGATGAATTAGCTAAAGAAACAGGGTGCACAATCGTTGGTTCAGGAATGCAGGATATATACTGGATCAATATGATTGGAACAGTTGCTGCTGGATGTCAACGTATTGATAAAATTGAGGGTGCAGTTTCTTATAATGTTGAAGATTATGGTTTAGCACTTGCTAAAGCTCATGGAGCTGGATTTAGTCCTGAACAATTTGAAAAAGAACTTGCTCATCCTGAGACATTAGAACCAGCTTATGTATGGAATTCAAATGAAGCGTTGTGCAATAAAATGGGATGGACAATCAAATCGCAAACACAAAAATGTGTACCATATTTTTATGATACTGATTTATATTCAGAAACATTGGGTGAAACAATTCCGAAAGGAAATTGTATCGGAATGTCTGCGGTAGTTACAACAGAAACTTTCCAAGGACCAATCATTGAAACTCAATGTATTGGTAAAGTCTATGGACCTGATGATGGTGATATGTGCGACTGGAAAATTAAAGGTGAACCTGATGTAAGTTTCTATGTTCAAAAACCTGCGACAGTTGAACATACATGTGCAACCGTAGTTAATCGTATCCCATCTATTTTATTAGCGCCACCAGGATATATGACAGTTGAAAAATTAGATGAATTAGAATATCTATCATATCCAATGCATTTGTATTGTGATGAATAAGAATCCTTTGGGATTCTTTTTTTAGTTAACTATATTGATTATCAACATAGTTAGTGTATAATAAAAGTAAGAAGAGTATCGATAATCGATATAAGGGTGGTAAAAATGGCAAGAAAAGAGTTTGAGACACTCACGCCTCAAATGTTCTATATTTTAGTAGTATTGAATGTTCCTCGACACGGCTATGAAATTATGAATGAAATTATGCGAATTACAAATGATGAGATAAGGGTAGGAGCAGGAACTTTATATACTCTCTTATCGCGGTTTCAAAATGATGGTTATATTGAATTAGTAAGTGAGATTGATCGAAAAAAAATTTACCAGATTACAAAAATAGGTAAATATAAACTGCAAGAGGAAAAGCGGAAACTGGAAATGCAGATAAAAGCTTTGAATGAGGTAAATCAAGATAAAAATTAAAATAAAAAGATATGATATGCTGTTTATAGATGAGGAGGAATATCTAAGTCAATTAAATTTATTAGGCAAGAAATGGCTGGATTTTAAGAACTATTAAATTTTATTTTTGTAAGGGAAAAATCTCAGAATTTAAAATATCAAGTTGATTATCACCTGCATAGTGATGAATATAAAGATTTGATAACTGGTATATGTTTATAGATATTTATAAATGTATCACAATTTTTATACCGAAGATTTAGCGGTAGTTGATTTGCGTATTGATATTGGCAATTGTTAATTTATTTAATGGCTTTTTTTAATAAAAATTACATGGGGAAATTTTATTTTAAATTATGGAAAGTGGGAGAACATAGTGAAGGTTAAATATAGATTGCTCAATGATTTGTTACTTTATGAAGATGAATGTATTACCTATTTAGAAAAAATGGCACAAGATGGCTGGTATTTAGTGAAAGTGGGAACAACTTTTTTTAAATTTGAACGGCGGTCGCCCAGAAAAGTTAAATATCAAATGGATTATAATCTTTTAACACCTGATTATCTTGAAATGATCACTTTAGAAGGCTATCGCTTTGTTGACAATTATAGAGAAATTTCATTCTTTTATAATGAAGATATTAATGCAGCGAATCTACATACAGATGAAGCAGCAAGGCTAATGGCATTAGGCAACATATATAAATATTTCCATGTTTTTTTAATAATTGGATGTGCATTAATATTATTGATTATAAACTCAAGTATATGGAAAATGAATTTATTGGTAATTCGATATACTCTTGGCAGTTTCTTTCTTAATACAAAGCTGTTTTTCGGTCATTATTTATATATCTTTATAGCTTTAATGTTTGTTATCGATGGTATTGCACTATTCTTGATGAAGCTAAGTATCAATCGCCAACAAGAAAATAAAAAATCGTTAAAAAAATGGATAAAACTATGTTTTATAATTGAAAAGTTAATTGGGCTGATTCTATTATTTATCTTAACTTTAGTGATAATTGATATTGTAGTATATAACCCGTTTGTTTTGATCGGCCTGATAATAGTAATTGGTGGTTTTGAAATATATAATTATTATATCAATAAGAAAGCTTACCATGAAATTAATAGTACACTTAGACGAGGGAAGACTGCTGTTGCAATGGTATTAGTTGTAGTATTTGTGATTGCAATGCAAAATATTGATTTTGATATTAATATTAAAACTATTCAGCCTTTACAAAAGGGAATAAACGTTGAGAGCACTTCAACGCGGTCGATTTTAGTTAGTAATTATGTTAATACTTCTTATGAAGGAGAGCAATTGATTTTTTTAGAAAGTAAATATGAATGTTTAAATAATTATATTGCAAATAAGGTATTTGAAGAAATAGTTTGTGGCGTGGAGCGAGATAGCAGGATTCCTGATGAAACAGAAATTGATGCAATTGTTGAAACGACAGGGGAATGGTCTACTAATGATGTAAAATATTTAAATTATTTACAAGCGATAAAAAAATTTAAGTATATTCAAACTGAGTATGCTGATAAATGCTATTATTTTGATAATACATTTGTAGCAATTAAAAATAAACAAATATTATTAATAGTAAAAAAAGAAGATACCAAAATCGATGAGATTCTAAAGTACTATTTATCTTAAAATGATTCATTACTTCAAACAGTTGTTGATAAAGTTATTGATTGAAAAAGTGATGATAAAATTTCCAGATAATTCTTTTTAATAAATAAAAAAGTGGCTTAATTAGCCACTTATTTGTTTACTGGCAGAGGTAGTAGGAGTCGAACCCACATCAACGGTTTTGGAGACCGGTATTCTACCATTGAACTATACCTCTATTTCCAACTGCCAATTAATAATAACATAATTGTAAAATCTTGTAAATAAAAAATTAATAAATATTATAAATAAGTTTTTTGTGATGTTAACCTATACGAATTATTTCAATATTCATAATTTAGAGTAGAAGGAGGAATTTAATGAATAAATTAGAGTTAGGTATTTCATCAATAAAATGCCAAGAATTTAGAAAGATATATCCAATTGTTAAAGCTTTTCACTCTGGAACTATCTTTGAAGAGTTAGATTTGCCATGGGGTGAGTTATGCCGATGAAAAATGATGATCTATTAATGCAAATCATGATGTTGGATTTTGCAGTGCAAGATTCTGCATTATTTATTGATACTCATCCCTGTGATAAAGAAGCGATGAATTATTTTAATGAGGCAGCAACACGTTTAAAAGCAGCAAAAAAAGAATATCAAAAACAAGGTCATGCTTTAGTAAATCGAGAAGTTGGAGCTTACCAAAACGATTACTTATCTGCACCTTGGCCATGGGTAGGTGATCATAAATGTGGTTGTACGAAAAACGTTTGCAATACCCTATAAACATTACTAAACCGAATGCAAAAGCAGCGGCAGTTATTATTGACCAATTAGGCGGACCTGATGGAGAGCTTGGAGCGGCACTTAGATATTTATCTCAACGCTATACAATGCCATATCCAGAAATTCAAGCGTTATTGACAGATATTGGTACTGAAGAATTAGCCCATGTTGAAATGATCAGTGCCATTTTATATCAATTAACTACAGATTTAACAATTGATCAAATAAAAGCACAAGGTTATGATAAATATTTTGTTGATCATACTTTGGGAATTTATCCACAAGGTGCAAGTAATGTACCTTTTACAGCGGCCTATTTCCAATCTAAAGGCGATCCAATTACTGATTTAACGGAGGACATGGCGGCAGAGCAAAAAGCACGTACAACTTATGATAACATTTTAGCTCTTGTTGATGACGAGGAAATAAAAAAACCGATTCGTTTCTTAAGAGAACGTGAAATTATTCATTATCAAAGATTTGCTGAAGCGTTGGAGATCGTTAAAGGGCATTTAAACAGTGATAATTACTATGCCTATAATCCAGCATTTAGAAATGGTAAATGCAATAAAAAGTAAATTAAAACAATACAATGAGATACTTCATTGTATTGTTTTTTTAAGTGTGCCGTGCATGGCATACATCTAGTTGGTGAAAGTCCAACCACGGGTATTTACCGCCAAGTATAGTGAACCGCAAGTCATTAACAGCGATGTTATGGGTGAAAGAAGTAGTGTAACAAAATCTTCGAGGTTACGAATAGAAATTTAATGAAGCTAAACAAGGCATGTCGATGCGGGTTTAGTGAAGAAGAAATATATAAATGTGTGAATACAAGATTAGGATGGTATAGAAGAAGTGCGATGAATGTCGTAAATTTTACAATATCATCAAAAGTTTTAGGTATAAAGAAAAGAGACAAACTAGGTTTAGTCAATCCCCTCGATTACTATCTTAAGAGTTTGTGATAGCGATATAAATGTAGAGCCGTATACGAGACCCGTACATACGGTTCAATGGGAGGGACAATAGATCACTGAATTTATTCTTCTATCCTATTATTTGTTCGATTTTCGTTGTAATAAATTCAGTTGGGCAAAGGATTTTATTAGCTCGGCTTTTTTTACATCATTAAAATATTGATATTGATTTTAGATGGGAGATTTAAATTATTTTTTGTTATGGAAAATAAATAATGATGAAGATAGATACTAAGATTGTTATAATTAGCTTGATTTGAACAATCTTATGATAAATTATATTGATTTAATCATTGCTTTATGACATAATAATGTGACTTAGTAAAAAGGAGTTTAATTAATGATATCTACACAAAATGTATCTTTACAATATGGTGATCGTGCCTTGTTTGAAAATGTAAGTGTTAAATTCACTGATGGTAATTGTTATGGAATCATCGGTGCTAATGGAGCTGGTAAGAGTACTTTTTTAAAAATTTTAGCTGGAGAAATTGAGCCTAATAAAGGTGAAGTAATTTTAGAACCACATAAACGTTTATCGGTCTTGAAGCAAGATCATTTTGCTTATGATGAAAATGGTGTTGTAGAAACTGTTATCATGGGTAATAAACGTCTTTATGAAATTATGCAAGAAAAAGAAGTATTATATTCTAAACCTGATTTCAATGATGAAGACGGAATCAAGTTAGCTGAACTTGAAGGTGAATTCGCAGAAATGGATGGATGGAATGCCGAAGTAGATGCAGAAATCATGCTTAATGGTTTAGGGATTGGTGAAGAGTTACATAATTTAAAAATGAAAGAATTAGATGGAAACCAAAAAGTAAAAGTTTTGCTTGCTCAGGCATTATTTGGGAATCCTGATGTTTTATTATTAGATGAACCAACTAACCACCTTGATCTAGACAGTATTCGCTGGTTAGAAAACTTCTTATTGAATTTTAAAAATACTGTTATTGTTGTCAGCCATGACCGTTATTTCTTAAACAAAGTTTGTACACATATTGCTGATATTGATTACTCGCGAATTCAATTATATGTTGGTAATTACGATTTTTGGTATGAATATAGCCAATTACAATTACAACAAGCTAAAGAAGTAAATAAAAAGGCAGAAGCTAAGAAAAAAGAATTGGAAGAATTCATTGCGCGGTTCAGTGCTAATGCTTCTAAAGCTAAGCAGGCAACTTCAAGAAAAAAATTATTAGATAACTTAGAAATGGTTGATATTAAGCCTTCTCTTCGTCGTTATCCGTTTATCGCTTTTAAACCAGGTCGAGAAGTTGGAAATATTGTTTTAAAAGTAGAAGGATTATCAAAAACAGTTGATGGTATTAAATTATTAAATAATGTTAGTTTCTCAATTAATCCTAAAGAAAAAGTAGCTTTCGTCGGCGATGTTAAAGCAACAGAGACATTCTTTAAAATCATTATGGGTGAAATTGAACCGGATGAAGGAACTTTCCAATGGGGAGTAACGACGTCACAATCATATTTTCCTAAAGATAATTCCGAGTTTTTTAATAACTGTGATTTAACTTTAGTAGACTGGTTGCGTCAATTCTCGGTTAAAGATGAATATGAGCAAGATCTTCGGGGCTGGCTAGGAAGAATGTTGTTTTCTGGTGAAGAAGCGCTAAAAAAAGCTTCGGTATTATCAGGAGGCGAAAAGGTTCGTTGTATGCTGGCTAAGATGATGATGGCCGAAGCTAATGTTTTAGTTTTAGATGAACCAACTAATCACCTTGATTTGGAATCAATTCAAGCCCTAAACCAAGGACTTATTAATTTTAAGGAGAATATTTTATTTACCAGCCATGACCATCAGTTTGTTCAAACAATTGCTGATCGAATTATTGAATTTAATGAAAATGGTATTTTAGATCGTTTATCAACATATGATGAATATTTAGAATATAAAGAAAATAACAAGTAGATACTAGGTATCTACTTTTCTTTTGTGTATAATATAGACAATAGGGATTTCAGGAGGAAAATTATGAATAATACAATTAAGCAGTTATTTGAGCGTAAATCGGTTCGTGTATATCAAGATAAACCAATTGAGGCTAAAGAAAAACAATTAATTTTTAATGCAGCCATTCAGGCTCCGACTGCAGGGAATATGACATTATATTCGATTATTGATATACAAGATCAGGCTATTAAAGAAAAATTAGCGAAGACGTGTGATAATCAGCCGTTTATTGCAAAAGCACCCCTAGTTTTAATCTTTGTTGCTGATTATCAAAAATGGTATGATGCATTTAAATATTATCATGGTGAAGAACAGATGCGTTCGCCATCATATGGTGATTTTTTATTAGCATTTAGTGATACTTTGATTGCAGCTCAAAATGCCGTTGTTGCAGCTGAAAGTTTAGGAATAGGAAGTTGTTTTATCGGTGATATCATTGAGCAGTATGAAGTACATCGTGAATTATTAAATTTACCTCAATATACAGCTCCAGTGGGGATGCTTGTAATGGGTTATCCGACAGAACAGCAGCAACATCGAACTAAGCCTGCTCGTTTTGATTCTAAATATGTTGTTAGTGTTGATCGTTATGAAAAATTTGATGATGAAAAGTTAGTAAAAATGTTTGATGATCGAGCAGTTTTAGCTAATCGCAGCAGTGGGGGACGAAGTTTTGTCGATGATATTTATAATCGCAAATGGACTGATCCATTTATTGAAGAAATGTCTCGTTCATCTAAATTATGGATTGAACAATGGGGAAAAGAGGATGAAGAAAGCTAAGATGATTCTTAGCTTTTTATCGTTTATCAGCTCTTATAAAGATGATAAATAATTATTGAAAGATAGTTGACATTTGCTAATATTTGCATATAATATATAGCGTGCTATTTATTTTGGAGGTGGTAAAATGCCAAATAAAAAAATTGGATTTTTAATCAAACAAGTTTTTTATTTACATGAACAGCATTTAAATAAACAATTTAGTAAATTTGGATTAACTGCTTCACAGACATTTACATTAATTTATTTGTTTAAATCTCACGACAAAGGAATTAGTGTGAATCAAAAAGATATTGAAAAAGAATTAGATATTTCTAATCCTACAGTTACTGGAATTTTGAATCGTTTAGAAGTAAAGGGATTAATTACCCGGGTACCGTGTCGTCATGATGCTCGTGCTAAAAATATTGAAGTAACTGAAAAGGCCTTAGAACTGGATAAACAGCTACGGATTGTTTTCCAACAGTCTGATGAAAAATTAGTTGAATCATTATCAAAAGAAGAAATAGACAATTTACAAAGTTATTTGATTAAGATATTAAGAAGTAATTCTTAATATTTATTTTACTGTTATTCATAGCACGCTATTTAATTTTTAGGGAGGTATATAAATGTTAAAAACACTTTTAGCCCAAATAAAAGAGTATAAAAAAGATACGATCTTAACACCTGTACTTGTTGTGGTTGAAGTTATTTTGGAAGTTGTAATTCCACTTTTAATGGCGATGATCATTGATAAGGGAATAGAAGTTAGAGATATGAATATGGTTGTTAAATTAGGAATCATTACATTGCTCGCTTCCTTTATTTCTTTAGCGGCAGGAGGTTTGGCTGGTAAATATGCCGCTAAGGCCTCAACAGGTTTTGCTAAAAATCTAAGAAAGGCAATGTATTACAATATTCAAGATTTTTCTTTTGCTAATATTGATAAATATTCAACTGCTGGATTGGTTACAAGAATGATGACGGATGTTACTAATGTCCAAAATGCTTTTCAAATGTTAATAAGAGCTTGTATCCGTGCCCCATTGATGATGGTTAGTGCCATGATCATGGCTTTTACGATCAATGCTCAGATTGCTATGGTTTTTTTAGTGGCAATTATCTTTTTAGGAGTTCTTTTAGTTTTCTTTATGACTAGAGCTCATCCGTATTTTAAAAGAGTATTCAACACATATGATGATTTAAACGCTTCAGTTCAAGAAAATGTTAATGGAATTCGGGTTGTTAAAGCTTATGTTCGTGAAGAACATGAAGACGAGAAATTTAAAAAGACATCAACTTTGATTTATAAACTATTTGTAAAGGCAGAAAACTATTTAGTTTTTAATATGCCGCTAATGCAGTTAACTGTATATGGATGTATTATTGGAATTTCTTGGTTTGGAGCACACTTAATTGTCGGGGGAAATCTTACTACTGGAGAATTAACTAGTTTATTTACCTATGTAATGATGATTTTAATGAGTTTAATGATGTTTTCAATGGTATTTGTCATGGTAGTTATGTCAATTGCTTCAGCCCAACGTATTAGTGAAGTAATCAATGAAAAATCAACGCTGCATAATCCTGCTGAGCCTGATTATGAAATTAAAGATGGTTCAATTGATTTTAATAATGTTAATTTCTCATATTTTGATGATCAAGAAGAAATTAATTTACGTGATATCAATGTTCATATTAAATCTGGACAAACAATCGGGATTATTGGTGGAACCGGTAGTGCTAAATCAACTTTTGTTCAGCTTATTCCACGGTTATATGATGTAACTAAAGGAGAAGTTTTAGTTGGCGGTAAAGATGTTAGAAAATACGATTTGGAAACATTGCGAAATGAAGTTGCAATGGTATTACAAAAAAATGTTTTGTTTTCTGGAACAATTAAAGAAAACTTACGCTGGGGTAATAAAGAAGCTAGTGATGAAGAAATTGTGGAGGCTTGTAAATTAGCTCAGGCAGATGAGTTTATTCAACGTTTCCCAGATAAATATGATACCTATATAGAACAAGGCGGAACTAATGTTTCTGGAGGGCAAAAGCAAAGATTGTGTATTGCTCGTGCATTGCTAAAGAAACCCAAAATTTTAATTTTAGATGATTCAACTAGTGCAGTTGATACTAAAACAGATGCATTGATTCGTAGTGCGTTTAAAAAAGTTATCCCTGGAACAACAAAATTAATTATTGCTCAAAGAATTAGTTCAGTTGAAGATGCTGATTTAATCATTGTTTTAGATGATGGTCAGATCAGTGCTATGGGTACTAATGATGAACTATTGGAGTCTAGTGCAATTTATAAAGAAATTTATGAAACACAAAAGAAGGGAGGAACTTTAAGTGAGTAATAGTCGGGGAAAAACAATGAAAAGATTGTTTAAATTTGTTGTTAAAAGACATAAAAAGACCTGCTTTGCAATATTGTTATTAATCATTGTTAGTAGTATTGCTAGTGTTATGGGAACAATCTTTATCAAAAGCTTAATCGATGATTATATTACACCATATATTAATATGGCAAATCCTGATTTTGGACCGTTGACGAATGCGATTTTGAAAATGATTGCAATTTATGCAGTAGGAGTAATTGCTACTTTTAGTTATAATAAGCTCTTAATTAAAGTGACTCAGGGATCGTTAAAAGAAATTCGTGATACGATGTTTGAACATATGGAAAAATTACCGATTCGTTATTTTGATACTCATAACCATGGGGATATCATGTCAATCTATACTAATGATACTGATACTTTAAGACAGATGATTTCGCAAAGTGTACCTCAGGTTATTGTTTCAGCAACAACGATCGTTTGTGTTCTTGTTTCAATGATTGTAATGTCTATTCCAATGACGATAATTAGTGTTTTGATGGTTTGTGTAATGTTATTAGTTTCTAAACATGTAACTAATCGTAGTGGGCGGTATTTCTTTGCTCAACAAACTAATTTAGGTAAAGTTAATGGTTTTATTGAAGAAATGATGGAAGGACAAAAAGTTGTTAAAGTCTTCACTCATGAAGAAGAAGCTAAATTTGATTTTGATAAAGTCAATGAAGAATTATTTGAAAGTGCATATCAAGCAAATAAATATGCTAATATTTTAATGCCGTTAATTGGAAACTTAGGATACGTAAGTTATGTGTTAGTTGCGGTTGTAGGTGGTGTTCTTGCGATTAATGGCTATATGGATTTAACGGTAGGGACATTAGCTGCCTTTCTACAATTAAACCGCTCTTTTAATCAGCCAATTGGACAAATTTCTCAACAAATAAATATGGTGTTGATGGCATTGGCAGGTGCAGAAAGAATCTTTGCATTAATGGATGAAGAGGTTGAAGATGATCTTGGTCATGTTTCTTTAGTTAATGCTAAAGAAAATGCTGATGGTACATTATCTCCAGTTAAAGAACGTACTGGACTTTGGGCTTGGGAGCATAAGCGACCAGACGGTTCAATCGAATATGTCCGTTTAGCTGGTGATGTTCGTTTTCATGATGTTACATTTGGATATAATGAAAATAAAACAATTTTGTATGATATGAATTTATTTGCTAAACCTGGTGAAAAGCTTGCTTTTGTTGGAGCTACAGGAGCTGGTAAAACAACTATTACGAATTTGATCAACCGTTTTTATGATATTCAAAAAGGTTCAATAACTTATGATGGAATTGATATTAAATTAATTAAAAAGGCAGATTTGAGAAGATCGTTAGGAATTGTTTTGCAAGATACACATTTATTTACTGGTACAGTAATGGATAATATTCGTTATGGTAAACTTGATGCTACTGATGAGGAGTGTATAGAAGCTGCAAAACTAGCCAATGCTCATGAATTTATTATGCATTTAGAACATGGGTATCAAACTATTTTGAGTGGTGATGGTTCAAGTTTATCACAAGGACAATGTCAGCTGCTAGCTATTGCTCGGGCTGCGGTTGCTAATCCACCGGTATTGATCTTAGATGAAGCAACATCAAGTATTGATACGAGAACAGAAAGTATTGTTCAAAGTGGAATGGATAAACTGATGGAAGGACGAACGGTTTTTGTTATTGCTCATCGTTTATCAACAATTAAAAATTCTGATGCCATCATGGTACTTGATCAAGGAAGGATCATTGAACGTGGTGACCATGATAAATTGATTAAAGAAAAAGGAACTTATTATCAGTTATACACTGGTGGCTTAGAATTAGATTAAAAAAGCAGCTCGATTTGAGCTGCTTTTTTATGCATGTTTGACCCGATCTTTTTCTTCAGCAGCTTTAGCATCATTGAACCGATCTAAAGTACCTACTAAATATCCAGTGATTCGACGGATTCTTTCAAAACCCAAAGGATAAAAAGTATAATCTAAATCAACCTCATCACCGTCAATTTTAATTGATAATGATTTAAGTGTTTCATCAGGAAACTTTTTTTCTAAGTATTTGATATAAGCAATTATTTCTTCTTCGTCCATTTCACCGTTTTTAACTTCAACTGCAACGTTATTAATGTCTTCCATGGTTATCACCTCAATATCATTATAACGGTTTCTATTTTTACTAGCATTAAATATGCACTATTACCACCAATAACAAATTATCATGAAAATAAGAGTTGAAAGAATAATAGTTAATACGCGATTAACTCGTTTAAACATGTATCTCATACTATCACCATTATAATATATGTTTGATTTATTAATATTTAACATGAAATAATATGACAAATGTTAATTCCTTATTGAGAAGATAACTGTTATAATGACGCTGGTGATAAAATGAAAAAGAAAAAATTAATTTTATTTGACATGGATGGAACATTAATTGACTGGCGCCAGGGAATCGATAAGCCAACTAAACAAATGTTTGAAGCTTTTCAAAAATTACGCGAACATGGTTTTTTAGTAATGATTGCTTCAGGACGATTGTTACCTTTGATCACAGTACCTCTTCGAGGATTTGAATTTGATGGATATCTTTTAAGTGATGGAGCGCATGTTATTTTAAATGGTGAAGAGATTATTAAAGAGCCTTTAGATCATGGTGATGTTGAACGAACTATTTCATTAGCACGATCATTAACTTTAGAGTATGGTTTATTGTTTAAAGATGGGGCTTATTTACAAAAAGATGGGGTAATTGCACCATTTCTAAAAAAGCTAACTTTGATATGAACAAAATTAATTATGAAAAATATGATGATCAGGTATTTAAATTATATATTCATTGTCAAAAGAAAAAACAAAATGAGATTATTGAACAATTTGGCTGTTTTAATTTAGCTTTTGAGGATGATTATGATCTGATTGAAATTAGAAATAAGTACCATTCTAAAGCAAGTGGGCTAAAGTCAATTTTAACACGCTTAGAAATTGAAACAGAAAACACATATTTTTTTGGTGATGGATTTAATGATGTGGAAATTTTTAATATGGTGGGGCATTCTTATGTGATGGAAAATGCGGCTCCTGAACTATATCAATATGGGACAATTTGTCAGCCGGTTGAAGCTGATGGAGCGTATTTGAAAGTAATGGAAATATTGGCTGAAGAGAACCTTTAAAATGTGCAAAGGTTCTTTTTTAAATAAATATAATCTTGGAATTGAAAAATATTAGTCAATTTGATAAAATCTTGTAAATACATGAAAAGGAGGGGAATTATGCAGCTGCATTTTACAAAAATGGAAGGCATTGGTAATGATTATATTTACTTTGATGGAATAAATCAGGAGATTCCCATGGATAAAGAATTTATCATGAAAATAAGTGATCGTCATTTCGGTATTGGAAGTGATGGAATGATCGTGATTTTACCATCGGATCAGTATGATTTTAAAATGCGAATGTTTAATCTAGATGGAAGTGAAGCAATGATGTGTGGAAATGGAATCCGCTGTTTTGCTAAATTTATCTATGATCATAAATTGAGTGATAAACATGTATTGAAAATTGAAACTAAATCAGGATTACGAACAGTAGAATTATTATTTGATGGCGATGAGTGTATTGGAGCAAAGGTTAATATGGGCAAACCCGTCCTAACTTGTCAAGATATTCCTTGTACATATGCTAAAGAGAAAATGATTGATGAACCGGTAGAAATTGGTGGGCGAGAATACCGTTTAACTACTATTTCAATGGGGAATCCTCATACTGTGACTTTTGTTTCTGATTTAGATACTTTGGATTTAAAAACAATAGGTCCTAAATTTGAGCACCATCAATTGTTTCCTGCGTCTGTTAATACTGAATTTGTTCAAATCATTAACAAAAGTTATGTTAAGATGCGTGTTTGGGAACGCGGTTCGGGTGAAACTATGGCTTGTGGTACTGGTGCTTGTGCAGTTATGTATGCATGCTATTTAAATCATTATACGGATAGTAAGGTAACAGTGGAATTATTAGGTGGTTGTTTGGAAATTGAATATGTAGATGAAACGATCATGATGTCTGGACCTGCAACAAATGTTTTTAATGGAACAATAGAGATATAGAAAAGGAGATAGATATGTTAAATAGTGCAGAAGAGATAATTAAATATATTGGTGATGCTAAAAAACAAACACCGGTAAAAGTTTATTTAAAAGGGAAAAACTTACCAGAAGCAACTGAATTTAAAATGTTTGGTGGAGAAGATAGTAAAGTATGTATTGGTGATTTAGAGGCTATTAAAGCTTATATGGAGGTAAATAAAGAGGTTATTGTTGATTCTTATTTAGAACAAGATCGTCGTAATAGTGCAATTCCAATGTTAGATATGACTAATATTAATGCTCGTATTGAACCTGGATGTTTTATTCGCGAACATGTAACGATTGGCGATAATGCTGTAATTATGATGGGTGCAGTTATAAATATTGGAGTCAAGATTGGTGAAGGAACTATGATCGATATGGGAGCTGTTTTAGGTGGTCGTGTAGAAGTTGGGAAACGTTGTCATGTTGGTGCTGGAGCAGTTTTAGCTGGAGTTATTGAACCACCTAGTGCTTCACCAGTAATATTAGAAGATGATGTATTGATTGGAGCTAATGCTGTAGTTATTGAAGGAGTACACATTGGTAAAGGTGCAGTTGTTGGTGCTGGTTCGATTGTTACAAGTGATGTTCCGGCAGGGGCTGTGGTAGTTGGAAATCCAGCTCGAATTATTAAAGAACAAAAAGATGAAACAACTGAAGGTAAAACTCAGTTAATGGATGATTTAAGAAAAATTTAGGAGATCAGTTATGGACGCTTTAAATGAAATTAAAAGATGGCGTCAGGAATTACATCAAATCCCTGAGCTAGGTTTACAAGAATTTAAGACTTCAAAATATCTTAAAGATGAATTAACTAAGATGGGATATGAACCAATTTCAATCTTGGATACAGGGGTTCTTGTTTATCTTGATAATCATCAAGATAAAACCTTGGCTTTTCGTAGTGATATGGATGCATTGAAAATATCCGAACAAACTAATTGTAGTTTTAAATCATGTCATAATGGTTATATGCACGCATGTGGTCATGATGGTCATATGGCTGCTTTACTTGGATTAGCTAAAAAACTAAAAGAGCAGCCTTTAAAGTGGAAGCATAATATCTTATTGATATTTCAGCCGGCAGAAGAATCACCAGGTGGTGCAAAGTTAATTGTTGAAGCTGGGATTTTAAAGCAGTATAATGTAAGAGCAATATTTGGTTTACATTTAATGCCGACAATCGAAGCAGGAAAGATTGCTTGTCGACCGGGACCATTGATGGCTCAAAATGGTGAACTTGATGTGACAATAACTGGCAAAAGTGCTCATGCAGGGTTATATCATTTAGGAATTGATTCAATCATGATTGCTAGTCAAATAATTTGTCAATATCAAAGTATTATTTCTCGAGTAATAGCACCTGTTGAAAGCTGCGTAATTAATATTGGAGAAATTCAGGGGGGAACTGTGCGAAATATCGTTGCTGATCAAACAACTTTTAAAGGAACAGTTAGAACTTACAGCGAGACAGTTTTTAAAAAAATTACAGATACGATGGAGGCAATTAATCATGGGATGGAGCAAACCTATGGCTGTACCATTGAATTTAGTTGCCCGCCAATGTATCCACCGGTTTTAAATGATTATGATCTATATCGGCAATTTGTTAGATTAACTGATGAGAATTATGAGGAATTAAAAGAGCCGTTAATGTTAGCTGAAGATTTTTCTTTCTATCAAAAAGAGGTACCAGGAATATTCTTTTATGTAGGAACTAAAACACCAAAATATTTTAGCGGTTTACACACAGAAACATTTAATTTTGATGAAGAAGTCTTGATGCAGGCAGTAGAATTATATTATCGTCTAGCAGATAAGATTAAATTGGGGGACTAAAAATGGATTATTTTGATAGAGCTAATAATGCTTTTATGAAAGCTTATGGTAGATTTGATGTTACTTTTGATCACGGTAATGGAGTTTATTTATATGATACAAACGGTAAAAAGTATTTGGATTTTTATTCTGGAATAGGTGTTAATTCATTTGGCTATGATTATCAGCTGTATACAGATGCAATGTGTCAACAGATGCACCGTTTAATGCACATATCAAATTATTTTAATAGTGTTGAAACAATTGAGGCTGCTGAAGCGGTAATTAAAGCAACACAACTTGATCAAGTATTTTTTACTAATAGTGGGACAGAAGCGACCGAAGGGGCGTTGAAGTTAGCGCGTAAATATTATTATGAAAAACATGGAAAGGCTGATAGTGAAATTATTAGTTTGAATCATTCTTTTCATGGACGTTCTACAGGAGCGGTTACATTAACAGGAACTCCTGCATATCAAACTGCATTTGGACCATTAATTACGGGTGTAAAATATGGCGATATTAATGATTTGGATTCAGTGGCTAAGTTAATCACCCCAAGAACAGCTGCGATTATTTTAGAACCTGTTCAAGGGGAAGGGGGGATCCATGTTTGCACCCAAGAATTTATGAAGGGAATTCGACAATTATGTGATAAGCATGAGATTGTAATGATTCTTGATGAAGTTCAATGTGGGATGGGACGAACAGGAACGATCATGACATATTTCCAATATGGAATCATGCCTGATATTGTTTGTCTAGCTAAAGGAATTGGGGCTGGTTTCCCAATGGGAGCGTTTGTAGCAAATAAAAAAATCGGAGATGCTTTAAAACCTGGTGATCATGGATCTACTTATGGTGGTAACCCTATGGCTGGAAAAGCTTGTAAGACAGTCTTTAAGATTTTAGAAGAAACGCAAATGCTTGATCATGTTCAAGATGTCAGTGAATATTTGATTACTAAATTAGATGAACTAGTTGAAAAATATGATTTTATTAAGGAACGTCGCGGTTTAGGACTAATGCTTGGCTTAGAATTTGATCATCCAGTCAAACCATATATTCAAAAAGCTCTCGATAAAGGTCTAGTGTTGATTACTGCGGGAACAAATGTAATTAGAATGTTGCCGCCATTCATCATTGAAGAAAAAGATGTTGATGAGATGATTAGTATATTTACTGAAGTTATTGATGAAATTAATAGTTAATCTTTACTTTTAAAAGATAGAAAAAAGGAATTGTTTAAGATAACATTGCAATAGTAATGTTATCTTTTGTTTTACATCATCATAATTTAGCACTATACTATAGGGAAGGTGATATGATGAAAAAAGGAATGTTGTTGAAGCTTTTTGTAACAAATCTTTATTTAAGTGCTTTTACATTTGGCGGTGGCTATGTAATTGTGACATTGATGAAGAAAAAATATGTTGATGAGTTCAACTGGATCGATGAAAAAGAAATGCTTGACTTGATTGCCATTGCCCAATCTGCCCCAGGGGCAATTGCGGTAAATGGTGCAATTGTAGTTGGTTTTAAATTAGCGGGAATCAAAGGTGCGATAGTTTCTATTTTAGCGACGATTTTGCCACCGTTTGTAATTTTATCATTAGTGTCAGTGTTTTATGAAATTTTTAAAAGCAATGAGATAATTGCCTTAATGCTTTCTGGAATGCAGGCTGGAGTTGGGGCAGTAATTGCTTCAGTTGCTTATGATATGGCAGTAGGGGTTGTTAAAGAAAAAGAAATCTTACCAATTATAATTATGGTATGTGCTTTTATTGCAACATATCTTTTTAATGTAAATGTTATTTACGTAATCTTAAGTTGTGGATTTATTGGAATTATACAAAATATGGTAAGCAGATGGAGGGAAAGACAATGAAACTTTTAACTTTGTTTTTCAGTTTTCTTCAAATTGGTGCATTTAGTTTTGGAGGAGGATATGCTGCTTTACCGCTGATTCAGCATCAAGTAGTTGATTTATATCATTGGTTGACGATGAATGAGTTAACAGATTTAATAACGATATCCCAGATGACACCTGGACCGATTGCAATTAATGCGGCAACATTTGTTGGATTAAAGATAGATAGTTTTTATGGGGCTATAGTAGCGACATTGGGATGCATTTTACCTTCATGTATTATTGTATCGCTGATTGCTTATATTTATTTAAAATATCAGCAAATGTCAATTATTCAAAATATTTTAAAATATATTCGTCCGGCTGTAGTGTCGCTGATTGCAGTTTCAGGACTATTGATTATTGTTAGCTGTTTTTTTGGAGATACAGTAAACTTTGCAAATTTGAAATTTGGTTCTGTAGCCATATTTATAGTTGCTCTGGTTTTATTAAGGAAACAGAAAATGAACCCGATTACAGTGATGGTAATAGCTGGAATCATACAGATTGGTTTATATTATATAGGAATTAGTTAAGGTAGAGAGAGTTTTTCTTTTTGCCTTTTTCTTTTCAATCCCAGATATTTCGGTGTATAATTAAAATTAAGGAGGATAATGGTAATGTACAAGCGAATACTAGTGGTAGTCACTGTATTATCATGTCTTCTTACTGGATGTTCAAGTGATAATAACAGTAATCAAGAATACCCAAGTGATTATCCAACATCAAAAAGTTATACAGTTGATGAGATTCTTTATCCTGAAGCATCAGGGGCACTGGTTTTAGATAGTGATGTAGCGAAGGTTGATTATTCTAATACTAATCAAGGATATGTAATGGCCTTTTTAAAACCAGGTGTTAGTAAACGAATAAAAATTCAAATTAGTAAAGATGAACAAAAACTAAATTATGATTTAACGGATGAACAAGGAGTGAGTTATCCACTCCAGTTGGGAAATGGAAAATATTTGATTAAAATTTTAGAAAATATTGAGGGTACCCAATATGCAATAAAAAAAAGTGTGGAAGTTGATGTTATTTTAGATAACGAACTGCTCCCCTTTTTATATCCTAATATCTTGGTTAATTATAAACCGGGTGATGCGATTACGACGTTAGCTATTGATGAAGTGAAGGATGAAGATAATGATTTAAAACGAATAAAAAAAGTCTATGAATTTGTGGCTAATTACATAAACTATGACGATGATAAAGTAGCTTTAGCAAAACAGCAGTA
The DNA here is from genome assembly GCF_019041935.1 of Erysipelatoclostridium sp. MSK.7.34. Classification (NCBI taxonomy): domain Bacteria; kingdom Bacillati; phylum Bacillota; class Erysipelotrichia; order Erysipelotrichales; family Coprobacillaceae; genus Thomasclavelia; species Erysipelatoclostridium sp. MSK.7.34. The sequence continues at coordinate 284,313 of NZ_JAHPYJ010000001.1, read as the reverse complement.
TTTGATTCCAAATTTAGATGAAATAATTAACAATAAAAAGGGCATATGTTTTGATTATGCTTCAATGATGACGGCAATGTTAAGAATCAATCATATTCCAGCCCGACTGATTTGTGGGGGGACTGATAAAGATGAATATCATTCTTGGTTAGAAGTTTATGTTAAAGGGCAGGGTTGGGTCAATCCGGATATTTTTATGGATAAAGATACATGGACGATTATGGATCCGACTTTCGCAAGCACTAAGTATGATTATGAGGGAAAATACGTTGAAACAGCACGTTATTAAGGAGAAAAACGATGAAATTGACGATGAGTGAAAAATATATGTTTTGTAACCAGATGGCAATGATCTTAGAATCGGGATTTAGTCTTAATCAAGGGGTTACGATGGTATATGAAGAAATGGATGATAAAAACATTAAAGGGGTTCTTCAAGAAGTTGCTAAATATTTAGATGAACAAGTAAGTTTTAGTGAAGCAATCGATCTAACTAAAGCTTTTGATGACTATATGGTTAATTTAGTCAAAGTGGGTGAAACGAGCGGTAATTTAGATGATGTTATGCAATCATTAAGTGAATATTATGCTCGAATTGATGATATAACAAATAAACTGAAACAGGCTTTAACTTATCCAATCATTTTAATTATTATGATGGTGGTGGTTGTAGGAATCATTGTATTTAAAGTATTACCAATTTTTAAAGATGTTTTAAATGGACTAGGCAGTGATTTATCATCGTATGCTAATAGTTTTATGGAATTTGGTCAAATTTTTTCATTGATATGTTTTGCGGTCTTGTTAGTGCTGGTGATAGTAATTATTGCTGGATATTTATATCAGCGCGTTACCCATGTAAATGTCTTGTCAAACGTAGTGCAGAAATCTTTTTTAACAAGGAAATTGTCAAGAGCATTAAATAAAGCTCAAATTACTTATGCTTTGTCATTGTTTATTTCTAGTGGTTATGATTTACAAGAGGCAATGAAGTTTGTACCAAAATTAGTTGATGATAAACAGCTTAGGGCTAATTTAGAAAAATGCAATGAAGATCTCATAAATGGTGATAGTTTCGTTGAAGTTATCAAAAAATATCAAATTTATCAAGGAATGCAGTTAAATATGATTCAGGTCGGTTTTAAAACTGGACAGGTTGATATAATCATGAAACAATTATCAAATAGTTTTCAAGAAGAAGTTAGTCGTGCGATAGATCAATTTTTAAATATCATAGAACCAACGATTGTAACTTTGTTATCTTTAGTAGTGGGAACAGTCTTGATGTCGGTAATGTTGCCATTAATTAGTATCATGTCCTCTTTATAGGAGGTTATTTATGAAAAATATGTTAAAGATAATCTTACTGATAGTTATAATCATGGTAAGCATTTATGCTTTCAATTCTACTTCAACATATTCATCAAATGAGGATCTAAAACGGGTTAGTGATACAATTAATCAACTTAGTTTAAAATGTTATAGTATTGAAGGCAAATATCCTAAAGATATTGAGTATTTGAAGGAAAATTATGGGTTGCTTTTAAATGATGAAGATTATCAGGTTATTTATTATTATGAAGGAGATAATTTACAACCACGAATCGAGGTATTTAAAAAGGAGAAGAACTATGAATAAACATCGTAATATACATGTATTATTTTCGCTGTCATTGTTCTTGCTTTTTGTAATTGGGTCTTTCTTTATTGTTACTTATGAAATAAAAGGATATCAAGTTATTAATGATACGTGTCAACAAGAAGATGATTTAATTGTGCCTTTGGCTTATTTAAACACGAAGTTAAAAGCAAATGATAGTGACGATTCGACTAAAATTGTTGAAATAGATAATACGCAATGTTTAGAAATTAAAACTGCTAAGACGGTTACTTATATTTATTGTCAAGATGGTTATCTCAAGGAATTATATACAAGTAATGACTATCATGCGGGGTTACAAGAGGGTAGTAAGTTATTTGCATTAGATGATTTTAAAATAGAACAAAAAGACCGTTTATTTAAATTTACAGTTACACGTGATCAAGTTAGCAAAAGTATTTCAATTTATTTACATGGATAGGAGGAAAGTATGAAATCAAAAGTACAGTCATTTTCGTTTTTAATGGAATTAATCATAGTTATCCTCTTTTTTGCTGCTTCAACAACAGTATGTGCCTCATTTATAGTGCAAGCTAAAAATAAACAAGTACAAGGGACTAATTTGCAAAATGCATTAATTGAGGCGCAAAGTATGATTGAAACAATGCAAGCTTATCCGCAGGCTGATTTAGAACAATTATTGGAAGTAGAAAAAATCGATGAGAATCATTATCAAAAAGATAATATTTTTATTGAAATAGATAGAGATATGATTACTCAAGGAAAAATAATGATAAAGAATAAAAACGAAGTTATCAGTGAATTGCCTTTTGTATTAGGAGGTAATCACGATGAATAAGAAACATACTTCAATGCGTTTGGGAATTGGGGCGCCATCAATTTTTATGATTTTTGTGATTTTAGTTATGTGTGTACTGGCAATATTATCATATTTGCGAGCTAATTCTTATTATGAGTCAAGCGTTCGCCAAGCTAATATTACTAGTCAATATTACGAAAGTGAGTCACGGCTGTTAACCAAATATTATCAATTAGATAGTCAAAATTTAGAATATAGTTTAGAAAATCTTCAAATCGAGTATCAAAAAGAAGATGATTTATATATGCTTGAAGATAAAATAAATGATTCTCAAGTTTTACAGCTGTCATTTGTGCAAGAAAATGATAGTCTCAAAATAATTAGTTTAAAAACAATTAATCTGGAGGAATAAAATGGAAATAAAAAAATTATTAGAAGAAGTAGTAACTAAAGGGGCTTCTGATATCTTTATTGTTGCAGGTTCGCCTTGTGCTATTAAGATAGATGGGAGAATTTCAAAATATAGCGATGAACGTTTGACACCACATGATACTGAGCGGATGATTCGTGATATTTATGAAATTGCTAATAACGCTGGAATTGAAGAATTTATGAGAAGTGGCGATGATGATTTTTCTTTTTCTATTCCTAATGTAGGGCGGTTTCGGGTCAATGCTTATCGTCAAAGAAACTCTTGTGCCGCAGTATTACGTGTTGTTAGTTTTCAACTTCCTGATCCTGAAGTAATGCATATTCCAAAAGTAATTACTGACCTAGCTAATCAAAAGAAAGGAATGGTCTTAGTAACCGGCCCGGCAGGAAGCGGTAAATCTACGACATTAGCCTGTATTATTGATCAGATCAATCGTAATCGAAATACACACATTATTACAATTGAAGATCCTATTGAATATTTGCATAGTCATGACAAAAGTATCGTTTCACAACGAGAAGTTTATCACGATACCCATGACTATGTTTCTGCGTTAAGAGCAGCTTTACGGGAGGCGCCAGAAGTTATTTTAGTTGGTGAAATGCGTGACTTAGAAACTATTGATATTGCAGTTACGGCAGCTGAGACGGGGCATTTGGTTTTTTCAAGTTTGCATACAGTTGGTGCTGCTAATACGATTGATCGAATGATTGATGTGTTTCCTCCTTCACAGCAGCAGCAAATTCGAGTTCAGCTGGCAATGGTACTTAATGCAGTCATCTCCCAACAATTAGTACCAGGTATTGATGGTAAAATGATACCCGTATTTGAAATCATGATTTGTAATCAAGCAATTAGAACATTGATTCGTGATGGTAAAACGCACCAAATTGATAATGCTATATCTACTAATCGCCAAATTGGTATGGTTACTATGGATGATGCGATCGTTGATTTATATAAACAAAATAAGATTACAAAAGAGACAGCAGTCATGTATGCATCAAATCCGAATTTGATTGAAAGAAAATTTTAATTATATATTATTTTGGTTACAAAACGGTTATATTTTATTTAAAGTCTTGAAAAAAGACGATTTATTTTTTTGAATAAGAAAATATCATAATTGGAATATAGTATAATTATGATGTTGAAACATGTAAACAAGGGAGTGATTTTTATGGATAAAAAATTAGTATTAAAAATCAAGACCTTAGGTAGACTGCATATCACTGATGGGGAAAATGAATTTCCTCAAGAAAAGAAACGAAGTGCCCAAGTTGAGTTGTTGATTGTATATTTAATTCTTAATCGAAATGCTAATATAACTAATCCACAACTGATTGATTTTCTTTGGCCAGATGGAAATGCTGATAAACCGGAAGGAGCATTAAGAAATCTGATTTATCGAGCTCGAAAGGAAATGAAACAGTTTTTTAAAGAAGTTGATTGTATTAAATCTAAGGGACGAAGTTATTATTGGAATCCTGAAGTTGAATGTCGAGTTGATTATGAGGAGATGTTGAAACTTTGTCGTCGTGTTGAACAGGAAGATGATCCTTACCGCAAGCATGAACGCTGTTTAGAAATGATCAACAAATATCATGGAGAGGTTTTACCAGAGTTTAATTATAATGACTGGATCTTAGAAATAAATAATTTGTTAGAACGTAATTGTTTAGAGGCAATTTTAAAAACTTTAACGATTTTAGCTAACAATAACTTATATGAACAGGTTTTACAAATTTGTAATCACCAAAACAGTCAAAAAATAATGGATACACGATTATATGAAATGAAGCTTTATGCTTATTATAAGACAGGTAAAACAGATCTTGCATTATCATTTTATCGTCAAATCGTAGATTATTACTATAGTAAATATGGAATTGAAGTGTCACAGCGACTGAAAGAAATTTATGAAATGATTCTAGATACTTCTCCTGCGACACAAATTGATGTTGAAGAATTGGAAAAGAGTCTAACAGTTGATGATAACAATGATAATACATTTTATTGTGATTTTGACGTTTTTAAAAATATTTATCAAATCAATGTTCGTTCAGCAAGACGTTCGATGAAAGCACGAATTTTAACTTTACTTACGATCGTTGATACAAGTGGTTGTTTAGACGAAAAGGCGATTCGCCAAGAAGCAGATATTTTAAGAGAAGTGATTTCAAATAGTTTGAGAAAAAATGATGTTTATTCAAAGTTTAATATGACACAATATTCATTGATTCTTGCCTCACCGGATTTAGATGGCGCAAAAATAGCGGTTGATCGCATTACTAATCGTTATAATGAAAAGAAGAAACACGATGAGATTATTTTAACAAATGATTTGAAGAAAATCAGATAAATAAAAGGGGGAGAATTAGAGAATGGGTAATTTAATGAAAAAACTCAAGAAAACCAAAATGGTTAAACAGTTTGGAATTTTATCGTTAGTATTGGCTATGTTAATTGGGGTGATGTCAAATGGAACCATAATTAATGCGGTTGATGGTAATGCTGATGCGAACATTACATTTAACTCACGAATCGTAGAAAAAGTCAATGGACAGGATGTTGATGTTTCACAAGCTGATTCAGGAGATTCATTCTTTTTGGCAATTTATTATGCTGTTTCAGCAAGTACAGATGCTTCCAAGTATACTGAGTGTACGTTGAGTATCACGTTGCCAAACGATATTGAGTTCGATGAAACAACAGATATTAGTAATACTGGTTTTGATTCAATTGAACAAAGAACATCACTAGGGAAAAATATTCTATCAATTAAAAGTAAAGAATTGGCGGCTGGACAATCAGGTACGTTATATTTAAAAATGCATTTTAAGAATATGACAACTAAGAATGGCACAACTGCTAAGTTTGTTGATATGAAAATGACAGGTTCTATGGTTAATGAAAATGGAAGTTATACAATTAACCCAGTCTCTGTACCTGATGCTTCAGTTACCGCAAAAGCCAGTCAAGAATGGACTGTAGGGAAAAATGTTATTCAGCAAGCAGATGGTAATAATTACACGATTAAATCAATAGATGGGAAAGACTATTATAGTGTCGATTACAAAGTAACTGCCGCTCCAGGTAGTAATCTTACGGATTTAGGTAATAATTATGGTCGGCTTAACTGTACGACATTTGAATTAGTGGATACTTTACCGGTTGCTCCAGCAGGACGTGAAGATGGGGGAGCTGCTAATATCTCTATCAAAGTGGGAGATAAAGTACTAGAAGAAGGTGCTGATAAAGATTATGAATTAGTTTTAAATGAAAATGGTACTGTAAAAGCAATTAAAATTTATTATATAAGTACTTACGAAAGCAACCCGGATGATACTAATTATGTACCAGATGGTGCTGCAATGCTAACTACTTATACGATTAATGCGAATTATAGCAAAGATGCTTATCGTGTCTTACCAAATGAAAAAGATGATATTCCGTTTATTTTGGATAATAAGGTTGAGTTGAAATATCTTCCTTTGGGAGAAAATACGCCTAAGTATGTAAGTGCTAATGCTCCTGTAAATGTTGGCTGGGTAGATGAAAATGCGCCAACAACAAATTTGGATATTACCAAATATGTTACTGTTAATGGTGACAACAATATTGTTGGTGATAATAAATTTATTTTTGATCAAGAAAAACAAGATTGTTATTATCAAAATACTGATTCACGTATAGCGTTTGGACTGTATACTGATGAAGCGTGTCAAAATGCTGCGACTGATATTGATGGTAACACAGTTGGTAATAGCAAAGTTATTGATAAGGATGGTAAAGTAAATTTTGCTAAAATTTCTGAAGGAACATATTATTTGAAAGAAACTGTTGGCAATTTACCATTTATTGGAGATGGTGTTGATAGTGCTAATGGTGAAACGATTTATAAAATTGAAGTTAAAAATGAAAATAATAAAGCTGTAGTTTATTTGGATGGTAAGGAAATTGAAAATGGAAAATTAGAAATAAATAATCTTACAACTGCTCAAGGATTTGGTTATGTTGCATTTAATAAAGTGGGAACAAGTGCAACGAATAGCCAGCATGGACCGCTTGCGGGAGTAAAATTTATTTTGACCAATAAAGTAACTGGAGATAAATATGAAACTGTTTCAAATGATAAAGGATTAGTCTTATTTGAAGGAATTATTGCAGGTGATTATACTGTTGAGGAAGATTTTTCAAGTGCAGAATATGATAAACCGGATGTTTATAAATGGGACGTTAAAGTTGAAGCAAATAAAGTAAACTATCCATCTTTAATGCTACAAGATCACAATACTGGGGTGCCATATGTTGTAAATAGTTCGAACAAAGGTAAATTAATTATTAATAAAGTTGATGCATTGACAGAAACAAAAAAATTAAATGGTGCTGAATTTACTGTTTATGGGCCTTTTGAATCTAAAGAAACCGCTAATATAGCTATTGAGTCTGAAGATTTCAGTAGTGTGGACAGTTTTACTTTAAATGGTAATGAGGAATCAAAAGCTTTAGTTAAAGGTTTTTATGTATATCAAGAAACTAAAGCACCCAATCATTATAAACTTGATGAAAATTATTATGTGACAGAATTAAAAACGCAAACATTAAATGAAGTTACAGTAAAAAATGAAGAATTAGGATATTTACAAATCTTGAAAAAAGGATCATTAAAAGATTATCCAACTATTACGGTTAATTTAGCTGGAGCTAAATTCCATGTTTATACAAATAAAAATGCTACAGATGATAGCCTTGTAAAAGATGATGCGGGTAATCCAATTGTAATTGAATCTAACAATTCGGTTTCAAGTAGTTCAAATTCTAATAAAGTTGAGTTAGCTGCTGGAACATATTATTTAAAAGAATTTGAAGCGCCTAGTGGCTATAATCAATTAACAGATGTAATTACAGTCGAAATTCAATCTGGAAAAACAGCTACTAAAGAGATCATGAATGAATCAACTACATTAGGATATTTAGAAGTGACTAAAATAGATTCTAAAACAAAGGAGCCACTTGCCAATGTAACATTTGATGTTTACCGTAAAGATAATGATACTAAAGTTGATACAATTAAAACAGATAGTGATGGTAAAGCTAAAACTAAGTTTTTAGAAGCTGGTGAATACTACTTAAAGGAAACTTCGAAGTTAACTGGCTATGCTGTTAATACGAAAAATATTGATTTTAAGATTGAAAATAATAAAGAAACTAGTAAAACTGTTTCTAACGATCCGTTAGTTGGATATATGATTAGAAAAGTGTCATCTTTAGATCATAATACTGGCTTATATAAAGCGGAATTTAAATTATTAGATGCTGATAAAAAGGTAATTGATGAAGGAATTGAATCTAATGGTCAAGGGTATGTAATCTTTACTGGATTAACACCTGGAGCAACATATTATTACGTTGAAACCAAAGCACCGGATGGATATACATTAAATACGACTGAATATTCATTTACCGCACCACAAGTTAATGATACAAATAATTCATTAGTTTATGAGAGCAAAGAGATTGTTGAAAATGTTCCTAAAGGTAAGTTTACAATTACAAAGACTTCATTTAATATTGATGAAACTATCGCTAAACCAGCGGGAAATATAACGTTTGAATATTTTCCTAAGTTAAGTACGAATATTGATGAGGACCGTAAAATTGCTGATACTAATAAGACGCTTTTAACAGTTACAACTAATAATGATGGTATCGCTACTTCAAAAATAATAGATGCTGGAGAATATTGGGTTGTTGAAAAAAATGTTAAATCAGAATTTGAAGTTGAAGGTGGTAATGCAAAGGTCGTAACTGTAAAGCCTGGCTCAAATACTGATGATAAATTAGTATCAAATGTTGATGTAGTCAACCGTTTGATCAAAGGTAAGGTGGCAGTTAAAAAGGTCAGCTCAGTTGACAGTGATACTGGAGTAGCAGCGACATTTAATGTTTATAAATGGAATGAAACAGGAAATTATACTGGTGATCCAGTGTATGTACTTACGACAAAAGCTGATGGTAATGTGGTTACTAGTGAATTCTTAGCACCGGGGAAATATGTATTAATTGAAAAAGCTGTGGTTGGAAACTATACAATTGATCCAACTTCACATGAATTTGAGATTGTTGAAGGTAAAACAAATAAAGTTTATGTTGAAAATCCAATTGAAAATGTGCCATACAGCAGCCTTGGTTTAGTTAAAACAGCTAAATGGTTAGATAAGGATAATAAAGATGTTAGTGAACCGCTAGCAGGAATAAAATTTAGTGTCTATAAAGCAAAAGAAGTATCATCAGATGAAGATGGCGCAATTAGTAAAGATGATAAATGGTATGTTAAAGATGGTAATGCTTTAGCAACGATTGAAAGTGATGTTGTAGAGAAGACGGTTTCAGGATTAGAGCCGGGATTCTATATTGTTGAAGAAAACTTAACTGCTGAGCAGCAAAATGATTATGAACACCAACCATCAAAAGTAGTTGAACTTGAGGCTGGTAAAACAACGCATGTTACATTTGAAAACACACCTAAAAAAGGAAAAATAAAATTAACTAAAACAAATGAAGATAAGACAGTTCTATTAGATGGAGCAGAGTTTAAAATTTATTACGTTGATAGCAATGGAAGCCAAACAATTACTGCTAATGATGGTAAAAAATATACTGTAAGTGATAGTGGGATTTCAACAAAGATTATTTCGGGAACAGCTGTTTTATATGATGCAAATGGTAAATCCTCAAAAGATCCTGGGGTTGGTTATTCAGTTTTCCTTGATCCAGGTAAAGAAGTAGTATTACAAGAAGTAAGAGCTCCAGACTATTATGGAATAATCCACGAATGGTGGTATGTTGGTGAAATCAAAGCACAACATATTAGCGAAATCGAAGTACAGAACTATTTATTGACTAATCCAATCGGTTATAAATACGATGAGGCAGAAAAATTACTTGCTGGTGCTACCATGGGATTGTTTAGTACTGAAACTGGTGCAGATAGATTGAATAAGTTAAGTCAAACTGAAATAGATGAGGTAATTGCTGATTCAGAAAAATGGGCAGAATATGATTTGGTAAGTACAGCTGTATCTACTGATAAGTACTTCAAGTTTGAAAATATTGATTCTACTCAAACTTATTATGTTACTGAATTAAAACAGCCAGCTGGCTATAATAAAAACACAGATATTCGTAAAGTGACTGTTGAAGTCAATGGTAAGGTGTATTTTTTAAAGGATGCTGATACTAATGAAACGGTTATATTTATAAATTATAAATATCGTCAGATCTGGGTTAGTAAAGTTTTAAAATTTGCAGGTGAACAATCAGCATTAACAGGAATTAATTTCAAAGTATATCCAGTTGTAGAATCGAATGAAAGCGTTGCTGATGCATTTAAAATAGGTGATAAGTGGTATATTAAAACGGGAGAAGAAGTAACTTATACAACTGGTACTATTTCTTCAGGGAAAACAGGCAGCTTTATGACAGCTCCTTCTCCAGCTGGATTATATGTAGTTGAAGAAGATATAACTTCATTACCAGAGCATGTCGTTGCACCAGATACTACTAAATATTTAGTTAATTTAGGTTTTGATACCGATAATACGGATCTCTATTCAGATCAAGCAGATGCTTCTAATGTGATTGTTAATACTAGTAATTATGGTAAATTAGCATTGAATAAGGTGTCTAGTACTAATTCAAATACTTATATAAAAGCGAAATTCAATATTTATGCTAAAAATGACGAGGCTGGACATGATTATAGTAAAGATACACCAATTTCAACTATCACGACAAATGGTAATCAAAATGCTGTATTGACAGACTATTTGAAACCTGGAAATTATGTGCTGGTTGAAAGTTTGATTAGTACTGATGGGTATGTATTGAATCCAACACCACGTGAATTTACAATCGAAGCAGATAAAGTTACTGGTTTAGATGGTAGCGTTTATACTACGGTTTCAGATGCTGTCAAGAACCCATTGGTTGTAACAAATGTACCAAAGGGTAGTGTTGAATTAACAAAACAAGGAACCTATCTAGATGCTAATGGTCTAACTAATCCGGTTGCTTTAAGTGGAGTAAACTTTAATGTATATAAATCAGTTAAATTAGCTGACGGTACCCTAGATTTATCGTCTACTAATTTAGTTGGAACAGCAGTATCACAATCTAATGGTAAGCTTCAGTTCAAAGTTAATGGAACTGATGTTACTAGTAAAAAGTGGTTAGAAGCAGGTGATTACATCTTACAAGAAACTACTGTAGGTACTACAAATAAAAATAATGGTTTTGCGGATTATGCATATCTTGGTAAGTTTACCATTACACCTGGAGATATTACAAAAGAGATTGTCAAAGTTGACGAAAATGGTAATGAATCAGGTAAAGCCGATAATGTTATCAGTAATACTTCATCTTATGGCAAATTAGAAATTACGAAAGTTGATCATTATGATAAAACAAAGAAATTAGCTGATGTTGTTTTTGAAGTGTTTAATGAATCCGGAATCTTAGTCGATACAATTAAAACAAATAAAAATGGTGTTGCTAGAACAAAATTATTACCGGCTGGGGAATATACACTAAAAGAAAAATCTACTAATAACGATTATTTCTTAAATGATACTCTTTATGGTCCTTACACAGTAGAGGCTCTAAAAGTTACTGGTACTGATGGAAAAATTGAAATTACTAATATGATGAAACAATCACTTAAAGTAATTAAAAAAGATAGTCATACTGGAAAAGAAATTGATAAGTTAGACGGTACAACATTTAGTTTATATGATGCTCAAACGGATGGGAATTTAGTTGCTACTGCAACGTATCAAAAAGATAAAGGAATTGTTTTTGATAATTTACGCCCGAACACTACTTATTATTTACAAGAAGATATATCACCAAATGGTTATGTAATCAAAGATTCTAATCGAATTAAAGTTACAACCAAAACTAATGGAGAAGTAACAACTATTGAAGTTGAAAATGAACCTTTAGGAAGTATTAAAATCGAAAAGATATCAGAATGGTCTATTTATGGAGCAAATGATAGTAAGACTACACGTTTCCCATTAGCTGGAGCTGAATTTACTTTATATAAAGATGTAAATGGTGATAGTAAACTGCAAGATGATGAAAAGGTTAATGGAATAGTAAAAAATAGTGATACTTTAGGAATTGTCATCTTTGATAATTTAGAAAAAGGAAAATATTTATTTGTTGAAACGAAGGTTCCTGATGGTTATGATGAAACAGTTATGAATGATGTATATGCTGTTGAGGTAACTGAAGGAGAACAAAATATTGTTTATACCGAAGCTGGAAAAACAGATGATGCTCAAAATCATGGTCCTATTATTAATACGACAACAGCTGGTAAGTTTACATTTACTAAAACTGATCCTGAAGGAAAAGGTTTAAGTGGAGCTACTTTCCAATTGATGAAAAAGAATACAGATGGAGATTATGAGAATTATTTGGATTCATTTACGATAGAAAATACAGATGGTAAATTTGAATCTTCGGTAATTGAAACTGGTAAATATCAGTTAGTAGAAATCACTGCGCCAGACAATTTCGAGATTATGCAGCCAATTGAATTTACGATTGAAGCCGGCAAAGTGACAACAGTTACTTCTAAAGATGCAAATACAGTGGTTAATCAAGCCCTTGGTAAAGTGGTTATTACTAAATATGATGATCGCAGTAACTATTCAAATGTGGGAAATAAAGTCTTAGAAGGTGTTGAATTTGGATTGTACCAAGAATCTGGTGACTTAGTTCAAACAGTAAAAACTACTGGTAAAGATGGTAAAATTATATGGACTGATGTTCCTGCTGGAAATTATTATGTAAAAGAAGTTGCGACTTTAGACGGTTTTGAACTTGATACTACTGTGTATCCTGTTACTGTTGAATCAGGACAAAGTACAGTAAAAGAATACTTACCAAATACAGATGGTAAAATAATCAACCATTCTAATATGGGTAAAATAGTTGTTAAAAAGACAAGTGATGCTAATGAAAACTTAGCAGGGGCAGTATTTAAAATAACTAATCCTAACGATAGTGGTTTTGTACCAATTATTATTACTACAAATGAAGATGGAATAGCTAAAACAGAATTACTGCCAGCTAATAAAGAAGGTACAACTTATGTAGTTACAGAAATTAAAGCGCCTGATGGTTATACTCTTGATGACAAGTATCATGACATCGAACAATCTGTAAAAGTATATCCAGTCCAAGATGAAACAGTTATTTTATCAGAACAGAGTAAAAACTATCTTGAATTTAAGAATAAAAAGCAATCTGATATTATGGATATTGATGGTAAGATCATAAAGTATATTGATGGTGATAATAACACTTTATTAACTGCAAAGACTGTTGAAACACCATTATTAGATGCTGCGGATACAGAAACATTCTTATTGAGAGAATATGCTCAAGCTAAAAATGATGTACCAGTAAGAAGTGTTGAAGTGGAAGATAGTTTAATTAAAATGTATTATTATGATGCTAATGGTAATTCGGTTGAATATATGCCAGATGCACCTTATGTAGTTAATACTGTAACAGTTCATAGTGCAACTGATAAAAATGGTAATAAGATTCAAGCTCGAGTATACTATCAAACAGCTGGTAGTGATGAATGGACGACTAATAATAGTTTAGTTGCTGATGTCTCAACGAATAGTCAAGGAATTAGTTTAGAAGGTTTAAATGCATTAAAAATCAAAGTAGTATATACAAATGTTGTTAGCAAGGACTTAATTGCAGAGAATTTTAATGCTACAGGAATTGATGTGAATGTGACATTTAATAAACGTCCTTCAGATGCGACTGTTCATGAAGTTAGAAGAGTTTCAAACCAAACAAGTGTAACATATAACTATACACTTAAAGATAATGAAGGTAATGATCAAAATGCGCAGTATACAAAAGTTTCAGATATAGTAAATCTATATTATCCTTTAAAAGAATCAGTAACTCCTCGAGTTTCACTAGGAATTGTTTCTGGTGAGAAGGATAAAACTTATAAGCCAGGTGAAACTATTGAAAGTGTAATTACTGTTAAAAATGAATCAACTAAGGAAAATGAAATTATTGAACAACCAATTATTAGTTTTGATTTACCTATCGGTATGTCACTAAATAATAATAGTTATAGTATAGGAGATTTACAAACTAGGTTCCAAGTAATAGTATTTGAACATGATGGAGATACCTCAGGTAAAGCATTAGAACCAGATGAATATACTGTTACTTATACTAATGATGTTCCTGCTCGTGTTGTTGAAAATAATCAATTAGTTGAAACGACATCAAAAACTAAGAAGATAACAATTGATTTAGGTGAAGATTTTAAATTTAAACCTGGAATGAAGATACAGATTAGTTATAAAGGAACTAGTTCAATTAATGATACTAGCACAACATTATGGGCACCAGCATACTTTACTAGTGGAAAAATTATTGCTTTGTCAGCTGAAAATCCTTATGGAAATAGTTTTACTGTCGAATCCGCTACAGGTTCTAGTTACAATACACTTGTTGCTGACAGTGTGCTAGATGAAATTACTAATAAACCAGATGAAACCGGTGATGGATTAAAGTATCCAAATAGTAACGGAATCATTAAAATCAATGAACAAAATTATTTATCAATCTATAAACAAGTTAAAGGTATTTATGATGATGATTATTTAAATAATAATCAGATTGCTAAAACAGCTCCTGGCGAAGATTTGGATTATAAGATTGTATTTAAAAATGGTGAAAAATCAGATCGTGCTGTTAGTAAGGCGCGTGTTGTAGATATTTTACCATTTGAAGGTGACTCGTTAGTTAATCGTACAAATGATAACTATACTGCAAGGGTTACAAATCTTGATAAATCACCAATTTTAAATTATGTAGATTGTTTAACACCAGGTGTTTCTTATAAAGTCTACTATTGTGTTGGTGAAAGTGAAGATACTAAATGGGATGAATGGAAACAAGATGCCCGTACAAGTAAAACTGCTTCAGAAGAATTGCCAATTGTATATGGTAATATGGATGATGATGATTGGACAAGCGGCGCTCATCAATGGATAGAAGCATCAAATGATATTGATTTAAGACTAGTTAGTGCTATTGCTGTTGAATTTGATTTCTCTAATGCGCCATTAGAACCTAATCAGTCAATTGAATTGCATGTCAACATGTCTGCTCCTGAGTACAGTACTTCAGATTTAGAGAAAGTATCTGGTAAGTTAATGTCTAACTCTGCTTTAGTTGCAGTTAAACGTACTGGTCTAGATACTGTAAATGACAGTGATATTGTTGAAAATCTTGAAGTTAAAGCTGAAATTGCATTACCTAAAGGAACAATCGGTGATTATGCATTCTATGATATGAACCGTGATGGTTTACAAGATAGCAATGATTTACCGGTTCAAGGTTTAAATGTAACATTGCATAAATTTGTTACAACGATTAATCAAAATGAAGGAAAAGTAACTAAAGAATTAGATTCAGAAACAACTTTGACTGATGCCAGTGGTAAATATGAATTTACAAATCAAGATTGTAATGTTTTAAAAGATGGTAAGACGGATTCATCATCAACTAATCCAAATGATTATGTTGGTAACAAGTATTATCAGTATCAAGTTGAATTTGCTATTCCAGAAGATGAGTCTTTATATAAATATGAGCCAACTCAAAAATACGCTCAAGATGTTGATGGAAAACCACAAATTGAAGCTGATTCTAATATTGGAAATGATCTTAATAAGGATGATTATTGTAAGACAGAATTATTTACTTTGACCGCAACTAAACAAGCTGATGGCAGCTTAGTAGGAGAAACTAATTTAACATTAGATGCAGGATACGTTGCATTAGGATCTCTAGGAGATTTTGTCTGGTTTGATGAAAATAAAAATGGTATTCAAGATCCAGAAGAAACTGGTGTAAAAGATGTGATTGTAAATCTTTATACAGTAACTAATGGTGAGGTTAGTGGTACTCCAGAAAAAACTACTAGAACTGATGAAAATGGTTACTATTTATTTACTGATTTAGAAGATGGAAGTTATGTTGTTGAATTTGATATTCGTGGTGTTAAACCAACAATGGGTGGTGGACACGCGGAACGTTTCTACTTTACTAAAAATGGTGGAACAACAGATAGTGCAATTGATTCTAATCCAACTATTACTGATGAAAATAAGAATACTTTAATTGCTCGTAGTGAAGTAATTGATTTAGCTTATCATACAAGTGATATGACAATTGATGCTGGGTTAACAGTTTATAGTGCAATATCTGGTGTTGCATTTGAAGATCGTGATTATTCTGATATTCAAAATTATCAAGATAGTGATGGTAAAGATGTTGATATCAAATTACCTGGTACGATTGTTGAATTATATCGGGTTGATGAAGAATTTGGAATTGAAAATAATATCCCAACAGAATTAGTCGCATCTACTGTAGTTGGTGAAGATGGAAGCTATTTATTTGATTATTTAGATTCTGGAACATATGTTGTTAAATTCACATATCCTGAAGGATATAAGGTTATTGAAGCAGATGTTGGTGATGATGATACGCTTGATAGTGATGTGGCTTATCATATTGAGACTAATGAGAATAGGATGTCGGGATATACAGGAGTTATTAATATTCCTGTCAATACAAGAGTTGATAATGTTGATGGTGGTGCAAGATTGTATAGCAGTTTAGGAGACTATGTTTTCAAAGATGTTAATGCTGATGGTCTTCAAGATGAAACAGATATCGTGATGCCGGATGTACCAGTATATTTGTTTGCTAGACAAAAAGGTGAAGAAGTATGGACATCAATTGCAAATACAATAACTGATCAAGATGGTAGATATCGTTTTGATAACTTAAAGGGTTCAACTTATACTGGTATTGAATATCGTGTAATCTTTGATTTACCACTTACTACAAAATTGACAGTTCCATATGCTGGGGATGATCCAGAACTAGATTCTAATGCTTTAAATGAATATGTACCAGGACTTGGTTTCCCAACTCAAACTATTGATTTAGCATATAATACAGTAGATTTAACATGGGATGCTGGAATCGTTCAATCAAAAGGTTCTGTGGGTGATTATGTTTGGTATGATACAAATGTCAATGGCATTCAAGATGAAAATGGAACAGGTATTGAAGGTATTAAAGTTATTTTAGAAACTAATTTAACAGGTAATATTGCTGATGAAAATGATTGGCAAGAAGTAGGTACAACTTATACAAATAGCCAAGGATATTATATTTTCAATGAGCTATCAGAAGGATATTATCGAGTTAAATTTGAAATTCCATCAAAATACAAAGTTACATTGTCTACTCAAGGAGAAGATAGTGCTGAAGATAGTGATGGTATTTATAGCGAAGATGGAGTTTGGTATTATACCCGTTCATTCTATTTAGATCAAGATGGATATGATATGACATGGGATTGTGGAGTATATGACCCGACAGATACAAAATTAACTAAAACAGGCAGCACTGCAACTGGTGATAGTTCTGATATAAATGGATATGTTGTCTTAGGATTTAGTTCAATATTGGCTTTAGGAGCAGTATACTTTGTATCAAATAAAAAAAGAAAAGCTAAAAAAGCTGAGAAAATCTAGCTAATTTATAAAGAGGCAGATTAAAACCTGCCTCTTTGTATGATAAATTAAAGTTTTTTGACTATTTGCTAATTTTATTGTTTTTTGTGATAAGAGTGTGATACTCGAATGCTATTATAAGTGTGTAAAAAGGAAATGGATTGAAAGATTTAAAGGGGGAATGACCTATGAAAAAGAAATTATTCAGATTATTAGTGGTTCTAGCGATGATTGTTATGCCAGTTACAGGAGTGATGATCAATGCTGAAGCTGCTTCAAATTTAATGTTAGGGACAGCTGTTTCTAACAATCCTGATACTAGAGTTTTCACAGTAAAAAACAATGGAGAAGCAACTACATTTGCATGGGAGGCAACTGGAACAGGTGAGACTAACGGTGTTAGTATTGCAAGAGGTGAAACTAAGCGAATTGAAGTACCTGCTGTAAATGGTAGTTCACATTTGACAGTATTAGCACAAGATGCTGCGGCCGTTCAAGAAATTGCTAGTTTAAATCAATACTATATTAATGTAACATTTAGTACAGTTGATGGGACAGAATTAATGAGTGCTAAAACAGTAACTTGTACTTATAACAATAATGGAACCTATACTGCACCAAGTACGATCACACTTGGAAGCAGTGTTTATGATATTAATGGTAATAACTATATATCTGTTCCTTATGGAACACGTTCAATTGATTTTAAGTATACAAAAAGAGCACAAACACCATATACTAGTACAGTTGCTTTGATTGATCAAGATGGTGTTGAGCATAAGATACTTTCTTATCAAGTAACAGAAGCTAATGGTGGTTCTGTTAATACACCAGAAACGTTCGTTTCAACAATCAATGGTAGAACTTATAAAAGAATTGCTGGGCAAAAAGCAACAGTAAGTCAAACTTATGCACAAGGTCAAATGAGATCAATTGTTCGCTATCAAGTTCAAGATGATGTAGCTAGTAAGCCATATAATATCTATATTCAATATGTAGATAAGGCTACTGGTAGTGCAATTTTAACGAAAAAATTGTTAGTAGAAAAAGATAAGACTGTTGATCATACACCATCTAAAACATTTATGAAGGGTGGAAAACAATACGAGGTAGTTGATGGAGCTAAAATCACTCATACTTTTGGTGATGCAACAAAAACATACCAAGTAGAATATAAACAAGTTATTACTGATGAAAATACACCACAACCAATTCAAGTAAATTATGTTGATTTAGCAACTGGAGAAGATTTACAAATTCATCAATATACAGTTGATCCTGGAAAAACAAAAACAATTGAAGTTGACACAACTGTTGAAATTGATGGTAAGACTTATGTTTTAAGTCCAAATCAAGAAAGTACAATTACTCATAAATTTGGTGAGGAAACTACAGAATACAATGTTTATTTTAATGAAAAAGGTTTAGAAGTTGATAAATATGAAGTATCTGTAACATATATGAATGTTTCAAACACATATGTAGGAGAAGATACATTATACACAACTAAATTAGAAGCCAATGTTGGTCAAGAACTAAATATTGAAGTTCCTGCACAATATGAGGCTAATGGAACAACGTATGTATTAATGAGCGGACAAGCAACTAGTTATTCACATGATTTTTATTCAACAAGAAGAAACTATGTAATGGTTTATCGTGATGTTAATGATACACAAAATGAAATAGAATTTATTCCTGGTGAAACTGGGACGGATTTGGCTGCTACTACTCCAGGAGGAACTAATTTTACAATCGATGGTGGAACTGGTAATCCAATGATTACTAATCCAGATGGAACAGTTACAACAGTAGATCAAGATGGACAAATCGTTCCATATGAGGAACCACAAACTGAAGTAGTTGATGAAAATGAAACACCATTGGCAAAGGGTGATAAGTCAACTAGTAATAATACTGCTTATGTAATCGGTGGAGGTTTTGCAACTGTTGCAATAATCGCTGGAATCGTTGCTTTTGTAATCAAAAAGAAAAAGGCTCAACAGGCATAAATAATTTGATCATTCCTATCCTTAGTAAAAGCAATTCTTAATTGGATTGCTTTTTACATTTAATTATTACTAAGAAACATAGTTTAATTTAATGGACATATATTAGGGTGATTGTTATAATGTTAAGAAGAGTTTGCGGGTTAAAAAATAAATAATAAAATTATGTTATTTATGTTAATTTTGATAATTTTAGAAATTATTAATTATAATATTATTAGTGGGGGTGATTTAGTGAAACTTAAGGTTGATTTTTTTAATGCCTATGTGATTAAATTGGATGAAGATCATTGGCTAGATTTTAATATAATTAATTCACCCAAGTTGGCTAAATTATTAGCTTATATTATTTATCATCATCGTCGTAAATTAAGTTCTAATGATTTACAAGAATTAATGTTTGCTTCAGGTGAATCAAATAATCCAGCTAATGCGTTAAAGGCTTTGATTTATCGTTTGAGAACCATTTTAAAAAATAATTTAGGTGAGTATGATTATATTTTATCTTCACAAGGAACATATTATTGGAATCCTGAAATAGAGATGATTTTTGATGTAGATGACTTTACCTTGTATCATCGTTTAGGACGAAATGAGATTCATGATGAGGAAATAAGAGCTAAATATTATATGAAAGCTTATTATCGATATAGTGGTGAATTTTTGCCAATGATAGAAAATGTGGAAAAGTTATCGATTATTAGAGGTTTTTTGAACTCACAATTTTTAAATGTATCACGATTCTTGATTGAATTTTATTTAAAAAAGGAAGAGTATGGAATTATTGAAGAAATTTGTATGAAAAATTTAGCTGATAATTATCTTGATGAGAACATTAATGCTATTTTAGTTCTTGCATTAGTTAAACAAGATAAGATAACTTTAGCTAAAGAACACTATAATAAAGTCACTTCCGCTTTAAAAGATGATTTGGGAAATGCAACGATTAGGAAAATGAAGTATTATTTAAATTATAATGTCAATAATGCTGAAGAAAGAAATATTTTTTCTATTCAAGATGACTTGATTGAAACAAAGACGAGAGGTGCATATAGTTGCGATTATGATTTTTTTAAAAAGTCATATCGTTTGGAAGCACGAAAATCAATTCGTAATAGAACTAAAAAGACGTTAGCAGTATTGACTATTACACCTAAAAATTATATTAAAAATAATTTAGAAATTTATAATCTTGTTTTAGAAGAAACATCCAATATTTTAGAAAAAGTTATTTTAAATTCATTAAGATTAGGTGATATTGTTTGTAAATATAGTATGAAACAATTTTTGATTTTGCTTGATTGTGATGAAAATGGAGTAGTAAAAGCGATTAATCGCATTAAGAAGGATTTTTTAGCTCAGGATAAATATGAACGAGTTAGTATAGATTATAGTTATGCAGCGATTGCAGTAGCAAAAATGCATATAGATGATGAAGATATCTTAAAACTTCAATAAAAAAGAAGTAATTTTCCTCCTTAGTTAGTAAATGATAATAGGAGGTTTTTTATTATGTTTAAATACCCAATATACAAACAAGATAATAATTATAGTTGTGGAGCATACTGCATTAAAATGATTTTAAAATATTATCATTTAGATATTGAAATCAAAGAAATCAAAGAACGTTGTAAAGTGACTAATGAGGGAATTAGTGTTTATGGAATAATCAAATGTTTTGAATCGTATCATTTAGATGCTAAAGCTTATCAAAGTGATTTAAATACATTACTAAAGGAGACAAAATCACCTTGTATAATTCATCTTTTAAATGGTGAACTAACACATTATGTGGTGTTATATCGGGCAACAAAAAAATACTTATTAATTGGTGATCCTGCCCATGGGTTAACCAAAAGAACAAAAGAGTCGATTGAAAAAGATTATACAGGAATTTGTATCTGCATTCATCATGTTGGAAGATACAGAGTTTCTAGTCGACATCAGGAACAAAGTTTTATTAGTTTCATAATACTTCATTTAAAAAATAATTACTGTTATATTATCAGACTTGTTGCTAAAGCTATTTTGATTTCTTGCTGTAGTGTTTTAGGATCATATTATTTCCAAGGGTTAGTAGATCAAATCAATGGGATGAATTATATTATGATTTTAATTTTTACAGGTGTTTTTATGATAATAAGTGGGATTAGAATCATGATCAATTTTCAAAGGAAACAATTGGAAATAGAAATTCAGCGATATTTAAATCAAGAATATGTAAATAAAAGTGTCGTAAATATGCTGTATCTTCCCTTTAGTTATTATTATCGAAATCAAGAAGGAGTTCTTCTTACAAAAGTTCAAAATTTGTTTCAGCTAAGTGATTTTTTTATTCATTTTTATATGGCTCTATTTGTTGATTTAATTTTAATTATTGGTTTGTTAAGTGCCTTAATACTATTTTCAATGAATTTAGCTTTGGTTGTAATAGCTTTTTTAAGTATTATTACTATCGTTACAATTAAATGGCTTAAAATAGTTAATGGTTTAAATAAACAAATTGTTGTAAACCAAGAAATAATGAATCAAGGACATCTTGAGTATTTGAAAAATATTTATAATAGCCATCAGTTTTTTTTGAAAAAATTTATTAAAGAAAAGCTTAATTATTTATTTGAGGAATATAATTATAGCCTTTATCAACGGGACAGTGAATTAAATAAGTTGAATTTTATTAGTGAAACATTAATTCAATTATTATCTTTTGGCGTTGTATTATTGGCTAGTTTTCATTATAAAAAAGGAAGTATTAGTGTTGGTGATATTATCTTTTTCTATATGCTGGTATCGTATATGATTGAACCAATGTTTAATGTTATTGCTTTTATTATTAAGAAAGATGAAATTTTAATTTTATATGAGCGTTATAAAGAGATTATTCCTAATAGAAGTGAAAAAAAGCAAAAAATAAGGGGGCGAATCAGTAAGATTAGTTTTGATCATATTAGCTATAGTTACGGTTATAGTAAGCCGATTCTTCAACATTTGGATCTTCAGATTGAACGTTCATTATGGTTAAAAGGTGATACTGGGGTGGGAAAATCAACCTTACTTAAATTACTGATGAAGTATGATGAGTTATTAAAGGGGCATATTTATATTAATGGGATCGATTTAATGAATATTGATACTAATTCTTTGTATCGAAAGATTATTTATTTAGATCGAAAACCTGTTTTTTATCATGAATCATTGCGATTTAACTTGATTTTGAATAGTAAAGAGGAGGAACTGATGGAAAAATTGTTAAAGATATTTGGGTTAAATTACTATCTTGACCGTCTTGATTTGATTATTGAAACAGATGGTCAGCCTTTATCGTCAGGTCAAGCCCAGATAGTAATGCTTATCAGAGCTATCATAAAAAAACCAGAAGTTCTTATTTTGGATGAAGCATTGTGCAATATAGATGATTATAAAGCTAAGAAAATTATAAGCTACATACATGATAATTTGCCAAATACGATTATGATAATCGTAGCGCATCAAACAAAATTAGTGAATGAATTATTTGACTGTGCTATAATTAGAGATGGAAAAATATATAAGTAAATGAGGTAATTGTATGGAAATCGATTTTGCATTGATAAATGAAGCAGCTGGTTTTAATGAAGATTATACTGATGATTATCGTTCAATAATCAATGAAGCTGCAAAACAATTGGGAATTGAAGAAGATTTAGAATTATCATGCATCTTGGTAGATGATTCTAAAATTCACGAAATAAATAAAGAATATCGTAAAATAGATCGGGCCACAGATGTAATTAGTTTTGCATTAGAAGATAATGAGCAGTTTTATGTCCCAGGGATGCCAAGAAGTATCGGAGATATTTTTATTTCTGTTGATCATGCTAAAGTCCAAGCTGAAGAATATGGTCATGATTTAAAGCGTGAAATGTGTTTTTTATTTACCCATGGATTATTACATCTTTTAGGGTTTGATCACATGATAGAAGAAGACGAAATACAGATGATTGCAATGCAAAAATCAATTTTAGATGCTTTAAATATCACAAGACGATAAGTAGTTTATTGCTAATTTATAGACTTAGAAAGGATAAATACTCAATATCATGATTTAAGTTGAGTAGAAGTGGTTTTATGGATGTAAAAACAATAATTGAAAAGGCTTTTGAAGCAGCGAAAAATTCTTATAGTCCATACTCAAAATTCAAAGTAGGGGCATGTATTGAGATGAGAGATGGAAATTACTTTTTAGGTACTAATATTGAAAATGCAGCGTTTGGTTCAACTATGTGCGCAGAACGTAATGCTGTTTATGGTGCGTATAGCAATGGCTATGGTAAAGCTGATATCAAACAGCTGGCAATTGTGGCAGGTAGTGATGAGATTGTTTCACCATGTGGAGCATGTCGCCAAGTATTGATGGAACTATTACCACAAGATTGTCCAGTGATTTTGGCTAATCGTGAAAGTTATGAAATAACAACAATGAAAGAATTATTGCCGCGGGCATTTATAGGAGAAAGTTTAACATGTTCAAATCAGGATTTGTAAGTATCGTTGGTCGTCCTAATGTTGGAAAATCGACACTATTAAATAGTATTTTAGAGACAAAATTAGCTATCATGTCTGATGTTGCTCAAACAACTAGAAATACAATTCAAGGAATTCATACCGATGATGAAGCCCAAATAATTTTTATGGATACACCAGGTATTCATAAACCGCAAGATCGTTTGGGAACATTTATGAATACAACCGCTTTAAATAGCATTTTTGGCGTTGACCTAGTTTTATTTTTAGCACCGGCTAATGAAAAAATTGGACGTGGAGATAAATTTATTATTGAGCGCTTAAAGGAAGCCGATGGGCCGGTGTTTTTAGTATTAAGTAAAATTGATACTGTTTCAAAAGAAGAGCTGATTAAAAAATTACAGGAGTGGCAGGAATTATTTGATTTTAAAGAAATTATTCCAATTAGTGCAACTACTAATGATAATATTGATTTATTACTTAAAACGGTAAAAGCATATTTGCCAGAAGGGAATATGTATTATCCTCAAGATCATTTAACAGATCACCCAGAGCGTTTTGTAATGGCTGAATTTATTCGTGAAAAAATTCTTTATTTTACTAAAGAAGAAGTACCACATAGTGTTGCAATTGTGATAGAAAGAATGCTGGAAGATGAAGCGGGTGTAGAAATTATTGCAACAATTGTTTGTGATCGTAAAAGTCAGAAGGGAATTATTGTAGGTAAACAAGGGACGATGATCAAAAAGATTCGCCAGAATGCTCAACGCGAGATGAAACGTTTTTTACAAGTACCAGTTCATTTAGAGTTGTTTGTTAAGGTTGAAAATAATTGGCGCAACAAACAAAAATATTTAAAAGAATTTGGATATAACGAAGATGATTATTAATGGTGAAGAAAATATTACTGGACTAGTTTTAAAAAATAAGCCTTATAAAGAAAATGATATGCTGCTATGGATCTATACTCATGATTATGGCAAATTGGCATTAATAGCGAAAGGGGTAAAGAAGTTAAAAAGTAAAAATGCCCCTTCTTGTCAAACTATCACTTTGTCAGAATTTACTTTTATTCCTAGAAGTGGTTTATCAAATTTGATCAAAGGCGCTCCAGTTGAATATTTTCGCTATATTAAAGAGGATATTGAATTAGAAGCTTATGCAAGTTATTTTTGTGAGTTTGTTTATAAATTTACTAAGGATAATGATCCTGATGAGACTATATATAATACGCTGTTATTAGCATTACGTTCATTACAGACCGGATATAATCCTAAATTGGTCTATTTATTATTTAATGCCTTTATTATGGAAAAAACAGGTTCAAGTTTAGAAGTTGATCAATGTGTCAGTTGTGGGCGCCTTGACCATATTTCTGGAGTTTCAATTCATAGTGGTGGATTTGTCTGTCAAGAATGTATTGGAATGTATGATCAAAAATTAACAGTTGATGTTTTAAAAGGTTTTCGCTATATTAATAAATGGCAATTAGAAAATATTGATATGCTTCATCTAGAAGAAAATATAATCGATGAATTGATGCCTATTATGGAGGCTTATATTGATGAATTTACGGGGATTACGTTTCAAAGTCGTAAGTTTATTCGTCAATTCAATAATCTATAGAAATAATCGACAAAACTTTATCAACTTTTGTCGATTTTATTTATTTTTTGTAAAATTGTGTATATAATATGTAAATAAAGAAAGAGGAATGATCATGAGTGAATTTTTACCAATAAATCGAGAAGAAATGGAAGCAAGGGGTTGGCAACAACCAGATTTTGTATATATATGTGGGGATGCTTATGTTGATCATCCTTCATTTGGTGCAGCAATAATTTGCCGAACTTTAGAGAGTCACGGGTTTAAAGTATGTTTTTTAGCACAGCCGGATTGGCATAATGTTGAAGAATTTAGACAATTTGGCAAACCACGATTAGGTTTTTTGATTTCATCAGGAAATATTGACTCAATGGTTAATCATTATACAGTAGCTAAAAAACGTCGTCATAAAGATTTATATACACCCGGAAGTGAAGGCTTTAAAAGACCAGATCGCGCTGTAATCGTGTATAGTCAAATGGCACGCCAAGCTTATAAAGATGCTAATATTATTATTGGTGGGATTGAGGCTAGTTTAAGACGTTTAGGACATTATGATTATTGGGACAACAAAGTACGTAAATCGATAATTATTGATGCTAATGCAGATTTATTATTGTATGGAATGGGTGAAAATAGCATTATTGAAGTAGCTGAAGCACTTGATAACGGCTTGGAAATAAAATATTTAACTTATTTAGATGGAACTGTTTTTAAAACGAAAAATCTCGATGATGCTCACGAGCCAGTTATGTTGCCAAGCTATGAGGAAATTTGTAATAATAAAAAAGCTTATGCAAAATCTTTTCATATTCAGTATTTAAATACTGATCATTTTAATGCAAAAACTTTAGTAGAACCGTATCAAGGATGGTATGTTGTTCAAAATAGGCCTAATCGTCCGTTGAAGCAAAGAGAGTTTGATCGTGCTTATTCATATGATTATAACCGTGATAGTCATCCTAGTTATAAGCAGCATGTTCCTGCAATTGATGAGGTTAAGTTTTCTTTAATTAGTAATCGAGGATGCTTTGGTTCTTGTAACTTTTGTGCATTGGCTTTTCATCAGGGAAGAATTGTTCAAGCGCGTTCGCATGAATCAATTATTAGTGAAGCTAGCAAAATGGTTTGGGATCCTGAATTTAAAGGATATATTCATGATGTTGGAGGACCTACTGCAAACTTTAGAGGGCCTGCTTGTTCTAAGCAAAATAAACATGGTGCATGTCCGACTAAACAGTGTTTATGGCCTAAAGCTTGTAATAATCTAGAAGTAAGTCATCAGGATTATTTAGAATTATTGAGGAAACTAAGAGTATTACCAAACGTAAAAAAGGTTTTTGTTCGTTCAGGAATTAGATATGATTATCTAATGTATGATAAAGATGATACTTTTTTTAAGGAGTTAGTTCAAAATCATATTAGTGGTCAGTTAAAAGTAGCTCCGGAACATATTAGTGATCAGGTATTAGATAAGATGGGAAAACCTCGGAGAGGACTATATGAGAAATTTGTTGATAAATATTATCAATTAAATGAAGAATACAACAAAAAACAATTTTTAGTTCCGTATCTAATGTCATCACATCCTGGGTGTACACTTGATGATGCGATTGAATTAGCAGAATATTTACGGGATATTCATCATCAGCCAGAACAGGTTCAAGATTTTTATCCGACTCCTGGAACTTTATCTACGACAATGTATTATACTGGTTTAGATCCTCGTGATATGTCTGAGGTATACGTTCCAAAGACGGCAAAAGAGAAAGCAATGCAAAGGGCATTGATACAATATCGTAATCCAAAGAATTATGATTTAGTGTATGAAGCTTTAGTGCAGGCAAACCGAAAAGATTTAATTGGGTTTGGAAAGAATTGTTTAATTCGACCTCGTCGCAATAATAATCAGCGCTCTTATCAGGCTAAAAATAACTATCAAAAGAAAAGGAGAAATTAGCTATGAAATATAGTGAAAAATTTACATCAGCAACGGCAACACATGTCAATTTTGATATATATTTACCGACTGTAATGATTCGCTATAAGGCTATTATCCAGATTCATCATGCAATGGGAGAGCATTCAGGGCGCTATGAACGGTTTGCTGAATATTTAGCTCACGATGGTTTTGTTGTCGTTGTTAGTGATTTTCCGGGTCATGGGACTTCATTATATAATTATGAGCAGGGTTATTTTGGGATTGGTGATGCAACAAAGACATTAGTTGAAGATATGCATCGCTTGCGAAATATTATGGCATCTCGGTATCCAGATTTACCATATTTTATGATTGGCAATCAACTTGGTTCATTAGTATTACGACAATATATGGCACAATATGGGGACTTTATCCAAGGTGCTATATTAATGGGAACCTGTGGCAAACCTCATTTTGCATTGATTGGAAAACTAATTATTAAGGGGGATGCAATGCTTAAAGGACATATGCATCGTTCCAAAACGGTTCGTAAAAATGTTATCAATCAATTAATTTCTCGTACTAAAAATGCAACTTATGTTACTGGTGATGCTCGAGAGTTAGAACAGTACCAGCAAGATCCGTTTACTGATTTTACATATACTAATAACGCTTATGAAGAAGTGTTTGGCTTAATAAAAAAAGTTTCTACTATCCAAAACATAAAAAAAATACCTGAATATTTATCAGTTTTGATAATTTCTGGTGCTAAGGATCCTTTTGGCAAATTTGGCGTAGGGCCTAAATGGTTATATGAAGCGCTTAGTCATCAAGGAGTTAAAGATATTACTTTATCGCTCTATGATCGTAGTCATCATGATTTATTACACGATCAACAGCGTCTTGAAGTGTATAAAGATGTACTTGATTGGTTGAATCAGCGAACCTTTGTTTGATACCCTTATAGTTGGTTGACAAATAACTACTATAAGGGTATTTTATATGTGCACGAAAAAATAGATATTAAACAAATTATTGCCTTTATTTGACTTGACTGTGTTCAAGTCATTCATTGTTTATATATCTAAAATAACATGAATATAAGGAGTAAATTATGGCAAGCAAAGATATGGATAAATTAGTAAGTCATGCAAAAACTTCAGGATTTGTATATCAGGGTTCTGAAATCTATGATGGCTTAGCAAACACATGGGATTATGGTCCTTTAGGTGTTGAAATGAAAAACAATATTAAACAATTGTGGTGGAAACGTTTTATTCAAGAATCACCATATAATGTAGGATTAGATTCAGCTATTTTTATGAATCCGCGGGTATGGGAAGCGAGTGGACATGTTGGTGGATTCTCTGACCCTTTGATTGATTGTAAGGAATGTAAGACCCGTCATCGTGCGGATAAATTAATCGAAGCTTATGATCCGAGTGTTCATAGTGAAGGATGGTCTAGTGAAGAGACAGTAAAATATATCAAGGATCACAATATTGTTTGTCCTAATTGTGGGAAAAGCAACTTCACTGATGTAAGACAATTCAAATTAATGTTCGAAACTCAAATGGGTGTAGTCGAAGATGCAAAAGATGTGGTTTATTTAAGACCAGAAACAGCTCAAGGTATCTTTGTTAACTTTAAAAACATTCAAAGAACATCACGTAAAAAAGTGCCATTTGGAATTGGTCAAATCGGGAAAGCTTTTAGAAATGAAATTACACCAGGAAACTTCATTTTTAGAATGCGTGAATTTGAACAAATGGAATTAGAATTTTTCTGTAAACCAGATACTGATTTAGAGTGGTTTGATTATTGGAAATCATATTGTCAAAAGTTTTTATTTGATTTAGGATTAAAAGAAGAAAATTTAAGATTTAGAGATCATGAAAAAGAGGAACTTTCCTTCTATTCTAAAGCCACTTGTGATGTTGAATATAATTTCCCATTTGGTTGGGGTGAATTATGGGGAATTGCTGATCGAACTAATTACGATTTAACCCAACATCAAAATCATTCTAAAAAATCTTTAGAATATTTAGATCCAACAACTAATGAAAAATATATTCCTTATGTTATTGAACCTTCGGTAGGTGCTGATCGTCTTTTCTTATCAGTACTTTGTGATAGTTATGAGGAAGAAATTTTAGAAGATGGTGAAACTAGAGTTGTAATGAAATTACATCCAAGTGTGGCACCGTTTAAAGTTGCTATCTTGCCATTAACCAAAAAACAAAGTGATAAAGCAACTGAAATTTATAGTCAGTTAGCAAAATATTTTAATTGTGAATATGATGTTGCTGGACAAATTGGAAAACGTTATCGACGTCAAGATGCAATTGGAACACCTTACTGTGTAACTGTTGATTTTGATACAATGGAAGACGAGACAGTAACTGTACGTGACCGTGACACAATGGAACAAATTCGTTTACCAATTAATCAATTAGTTGATTATATTAGTAAAAAGATCACATTCTAATAAGGAGGAACATTAATGCCGAGACTATCATCAGAGAAAATTAATGAAATTAGGCAAAGTGTTGATATTGTTGATGTCATTGGCACGTATCTTCCCTTAGAAAAAAAAGGCCGTAATTATGTAGCGATATGTCCTTTCCATGATGACAGCCATCCATCGATGTCAATTTCACCAGAACGACAAATATTTATGTGTTTTGTCTGTCATCATGGGGGAAATGTTTTTACTTTTTTAAAGGATTATTTGAAAATACCATATATTGAAGCCGTCAAGATGGTTGCTAATATTGGTAACGTTGATATAAGTAAATATAATTTAGAGAGTCGAGTTAAGCCGGTCGATCAAAAATTAGAACCACTGTATCGTATGCATGATGAAGCCAATAAAATTTATAATCATTACTTGAATACTAAGTTAGCAATTCAAGCTAAAGAATATTTAAATAATCGTAAAATTACGGATGAAATTATTGAAACCTTTGAAATTGGATACGCCCCTAATAATCATGTACTATTAAAGGCGTTTGAAAAAATGAATTTTAATAAGGTTTCAATGTTTGAGTCTGGTTTGATTATTGAAGCTTCAAATGGATATGATCGTTTTACAGACAGGATCATGTTTCCACTACATGATGCTAGTGGTCGTGTCGTTGGGTTTAGCGGTCGAATCTATAAACAAAGCCAAAATGAATCTAAGTATATGAATTCGCCCGAGTCATCAATTTTTATTAAGGGTGATACTTTATATAATTATCACCGCGTTGGCGAAGAAGCACGACAAGCGGGTTATATCATTATTACTGAAGGATTTATGGATGTTATTGCATTATACAAGGCTGGAATAAAAAATGCAGTAGCAATTATGGGAACCGCCTTGACACATGGGCATTTAAATTTATTAAAACGTTTAAGTAAAACCGTATATTTATGTTTAGATGGTGATCAAGCTGGGAGAAATGCTACAATTAAAAGCATTGATATATTATTGAGTGCTGGTTTCATCGTTAAGGTAGTTGATTTACCAGATAATTTGGATCCTGATGAAATTTTGGATAAGCGTGGTATAGAAGAATTAAACGCTGTAATAAAAAGACCATTATCTTCATTAGATTTTAAGATGAATTATTATTATGAAATGACAAACATGGATAATTATGAAGATCGTAAATCTTATTTAGAAACAATTGCCAGAGAAATCAGTAGATTAGATGATATTATTGATCAAGATCATTATATCCAGCAATTAGAAAAAAAATCAGGTTTTTCAAGAAACATTATTGACCAGTTAATTAATCAAAATACAGCTGTAAGAATTGAGACAGCAGAGCCACCTAAAATACCAAAATTTCAAAATCAGCGATTATTGGATAAATATATAAGAGCGGAACGTGATTTATTATACTATATGATGAATGATAAAAATGTCGCAATGATGTATGAGGCAAAAGCAGGTTTTATGTTTAATGATATTTATCGAATCATTGCTTCTTATATTATTGATTATTATCGTCAAGAAGTTGTATTAGAGGTTGCTGATTTAATCAGTAGTATTGAAGATGAAAACTTGGTTCAAAATATAATTGAGATATCGCAATTAGGATTACCTAAGTTAAAAGATACTAAAGCCATTGATGATTATATTGAAACAATTAAAGAAAAAACTGTAATGGTAAAAAAAGAAGAATTAACAAAAGCATTGGCAGATACTTTTGATCCTAAACAAAAGGCGCAAATATTAAAAGAAATCATAGCATTAAAAGACAAGGAGTAATATATGAAGAAAAAGAAAAATGTAACTGCAGTATCATTTGATGATTTAAAGCAAATTGTTTTAAATGATGCTAAAAAAGAAGATGGTGTATTAACACAAGATCAAATTGATAATTATTTATCTACATATGATTTAAATGATGATCTTGCAGAGGAACTATTAGAATTTATTGGAAATAATGATATTGTTATTTCTGATGATGGATTAGATGATTTAGATGTAGAAGACGAAGTATTATTAGCTGGTGTACCTGCTGAATTAGATGATGATTTAGGACTAGATGATGATTTAGGATTAGATGGTGATACTCCAGATTTAGATTTTGCTGGTGATTTCGATATGATGACAGGTGATACGATTCATATGTATCAAGTTGCTGATGCTGATGCGGAATTAGATCAAAATCAATTAGGAAGTAATGTCAAGATCAATGATCCAGTTAAAATGTATTTAAAAGAGATTGGACGCGTTGAACTGCTTACTCATGATGAGGAGATAGACCTTGCTAAAAAGATTTTAGAAGGAGATGAAGATGCAAAAAAGGAACTCGCTGCTGCTAACTTACGTTTAGTTGTATCGATTGCTAAAAGATATGTTGGAAGAGGAATGTTATTTTTAGATTTGATTCAAGAAGGTAACATGGGTTTAATCAAAGCAGTCGAGAAATTTGATTATACTAAGGGATTTAAATTTTCAACTTATGCAACATGGTGGATTCGTCAAGCTATTACAAGAGCTATTGCTGACCAAGCTAGAACAATTCGTATTCCTGTACATATGGTAGAAACAATTAATAAATTGACAAGAATTCAGCGTCAATTGATTCAAGAATTAGGGCGTGAACCTAGTGCCGAAGAAATTGCTGAAAAAATGGATGGAATGACACCAGAAAAAGTTCGTGAAATACAAAAAATTTCTTTAGAACCAGTATCTTTGGAAACACCAATAGGTGAAGAAGATGATTCTCATTTAGGAGATTTTATCGAAGATGAAGGTGCAATGTCGCCAGATGATTATGCTGCTAATGAACTTCTAAAAGATGAATTGAATGAAGTCTTATTAGAATTAACTGATCGTGAAGAAAAAGT
The DNA here is from genome assembly GCF_019041935.1 of Erysipelatoclostridium sp. MSK.7.34. Classification (NCBI taxonomy): domain Bacteria; kingdom Bacillati; phylum Bacillota; class Erysipelotrichia; order Erysipelotrichales; family Coprobacillaceae; genus Thomasclavelia; species Erysipelatoclostridium sp. MSK.7.34. The sequence continues at coordinate 251,425 of NZ_JAHPYJ010000001.1, read as the reverse complement.
ATTACGCTTAAGATTTGGTTTAGATGATGGAAGAACTAGAACGCTTGAAGAAGTAGGGAAAGAATTTAGTGTAACCCGGGAAAGAATTCGTCAAATCGAAGCTAAGGCACTTCGTAAATTAAAACATCCTTCACGTTCAAAAAGATTAAAAGACTTCTTAGATCGTTAAAATGAAACTATCAAAAAGATTACAGCTAATTGCTGATGTAATTAGTAAATATAAACAAGGAAGTGTTTTAGCAGATATTGGAAGTGATCATGGCTATTTGCCATGCTACTTAGTTAAAAATAAGATTATAACTTGTGCTTACGCTTGTGATGTAGCACAGGGACCATTAGATTCCGCAAAAGAGACAATCAAACAATATGGATTAGAAGATAAAGTTTTTGCACTATTGGGAAACGGGCTGAACCCAATTCTTGATCGTGAAGTGGATATGATCAGTATTGCTGGAATGGGATCTTATTTAATTAGTGAGATTCTTGAAGAGCATCGTGAGTATTTAAGAAATGTTAAACTGATGTTTTTACAAGCTAATGCCAATAATGATCATTTACGTAAATATTTATTTGCTAATGATTGGATCATCATTGATGAACAGATGGTTAAGGATGCTGGGCATATATATGAGGTGATGGTAGTTACAGCGAGACAGAATAAAGCAATTACATATAATCGTAAGGATGAAGAGTTTGGACCAATTTTAATCAACAATCAAAGTCCATTGTTTAAAGAAAAATGGCAAAAACAGTATCAAGTTTATGAAAAGATTCAAAATACATTACCACATGATCATCCGCGTTATCATGAAATTGCTGATAAAATGAAAATGATTGAAGAGGTGCTCCATGAATGCCGTTAAAATAATTAATTATTTGGAATCAATCTTTCCACTTAACTTACAAATGTCGTGGGATAAATGTGGAATTCAAGTAGGTGACTGTAATCAACAAGTAACAAGTATAATGGTTGCATTAAATGCTGATATAGAAAGTCTTCAAAAGGCAATTAATCAAAATTGTCAAATGTTAGTTACACACCATCCATTTTTGCTAGAAGAAATAATGAATCTTGATTTCCATAATCATCATGGAAAGTTTATTGAAATGGCAATAAAAAACAATATTCTTGTTTATAGCCTACATACTTGTCTTGATCGAGGCAAAGATGGTATTTCGATGAATGATTGGCTTATTAATGCTTTAGGTGTTCATGATGTTAGCTGTTATGATGAATTTCAAGTGGGGAAAATGGCACTTTTAAATCAGCCTTGTATGACTAGCGAGTTAATTAAGAAAGTTAAAGATACTTTTAATGTACCAGTACGTCTTGCTGGTAAAGAAGTAGAGATTAAAACAATTGCTATTTGTGGTGGTAGTGGGGCCGATGATCTTGAACAGCTAGCTGGTCGAGTGGATGCATATATAACGGGTGATAGTAAACATCGTCATGCTAAATATGCATTGGATCATGATATTGTCTTAATCGATGTTCCTCATCATCTTGAAGTAATTATGGAAAAGCGACTTGCTAGTTTATTGAGTAATCTTGGGATTACTGTAAAAGAAGCGAATAGTCAGGATTATTATTCATATTATTAAAAAGTATTTTGATGCATGTCATAAAGTTGAATGTAAGTAATTATAGCCAAGATATTTACATAAAGTAGGTATCTTGGTTTTTGACTTTTATGCTATAACATAATTGGAGCTATTGATGTAAGCATATAATGGGATGTGTGTTTTTAGTTGTATTAAAATAACTGTTTAAAATATTGATATTGAGGATAATTTTATTAGGATATGGTCTTAGGGAACCTAGTTAGGCACTTAAGTGATGATATCGATTATATGAATTAGAAATTTGTACAATATGTTCAAATTTTACTCTTATTTTATTTAATAAAAATAGTTTTATGTTCTAAAAATCAATCAACTATAAAAAAAGAAAGGAACCCAATGATTCGATTCCTTTACGGCAATACAGTCTTAATTAATAATATTATATTTCAATTATATGTTTAAATCAAATTATGCTTTTTCATAGAATTGTAAATACCGTTATTATCTATATTGTCAGTTATTTCATCAGCAACTGCTTTAACCCTTCTTTAGCATTGCCGACGGCGATTCCAATATTAACATATTCAAGCATTTCTTTGTCATTCATTCCATCACCAAATGCATAAGTATTTTTACGTTCAATTCCTAGGTAGTTGATCAATGTTTCAATAGCATTAGCTTTGTGGATGTTTGGGACTGATAATTCGCCACTGTTATCACCAAAAGCAGGAACAGTACAATGGATTACATTGAATTCTCGATCAAATTCTTTAATAATATTATTAAATGGAATATTCGGATTTTCTAAAAAGCAGGCTTTATTAATGTCATCACGACGCATCTCTTGACCTTCAATTAGAGCGTTAATAAAATGGCTGTCTTTTTTTTCATAGCGAGCTTTGGCCTGAGGATCATTTTCATAATCACCATATATAATTCTTTCAAGTCTTTTAACTAGATTTTTGCTTGCAAATAAACCGCCATTACTTTCAACATAGTAATCAAAATTATTAGTATCAAAATAGTCAACCATATGATTAACTGCTTTATTTGTCACTTTTTTATGATAGAGCATTTGATTTCCTATTTCAATATAGCCACCGCCAGCTCCAATTACTCCGTCAATTCCACATTCAAGAATGAAATCATAGATTTCAGCCTTGCTGCGCCCAGTACATAAGTATACTAAATTTCCTTTAGCTCTAGTTAAAGCAATTGCTCTTTTGGCAGATTCAGGTACATGTTCAATCCCGCCGGTATCACTTACGAGTGTGCCATCAACATCAAAAAATATAATCTTTTTTTCCATATAATTTCTCCATGTATAAATTATAACATCGTGATATTTAGATATAATTGATTTTCATATTTTGAACAAGAATTGTTTAAGCAATTCTTGTAATGCTGGTTAATAAGGTGTATCATTTTCATGTTAAAGCGAGGGAGATTTATGGCAGATCAAAGTACGGATTTAATTAAGGGGAGTATTTATAAATCAATTTTATGGTTTTCAATTCCATTATTGATCGGTAATTTATTTCAGCAATTATACAACACAGTCGATTCTTATGTAGTTGGCAACTATGTTAACAGTAATGCATTAGCTGCTGTAGGAGCTTCTACCCCAGTAATTAATATGCTTGTAGGCTTTTTTATGGGACTGGCAACGGGGGCTGGAGTTGTAATTTCCCAATATTTTGGGGCACGACGGATTGAAAAAATGCAGCGTGCTGTCCATTCATCACTGGCTCTTACAGGAGTTTTATGTGTTGTTTTTACGGTTGTAGGGCTATTGTGTACCCAACCGCTTTTAAAGGCCATTGGAGTACCACAAGAAGTTTTACCTCATTCATCGATGTATTTGATGATTTATTTTTGTGGTATTTCTTTTGGCCTTGTTTATAATATGGGTTCAGGAATTTTAAGAGCAATCGGTGATTCAAAACGACCTTTAATTTATTTGATCGTTGCCAGTTTTGTTAACATCGCTTTAGATTTTTTATTTGTTTGTAGTTTTAATTGGGGAATCGCTGGAGTTGGAATCGCAACAGTAATTGCTCAGGCAATTAGTGCGGTAATGGTAATGTACCAGTTGATTCACACAAAAGAAGATTATCGAGTGCAAATTAATGAGATTTCATTTGACAAACATATTGTTAGAAAAATCGTACAAGTAGGCTTTCCTGCAGCATTTCAGCAAAGTTTAACATCTTTTTCAAATGTTATAGTACAATCGTATATTAACAGTTTTGGAACTGCAGCAATGGCTGGATATTCATCAACGATCAGAATTGATGGATTTTTGCAATTACCGTTGCAAAGTTTTAATATGGCAATCACAACTTTTGTGGGTCAAAATATGGGGGCAAAACAATATCAACGTGTTCGTCAAGGAGTAAAAGCAGCCTGGTTAATGTGTTCAATTGTAATCTTAGCTGGTTCGATTACAATGGGATTATTTGGTAGTGAGTTAGTTGGAATCTTCACTAATGATAAAGCCGTAATTGCTGCAGGGGTGACAATGATCAATGTTTTTGCACCATGCTATATTATTTTACCGATTGTTCAAATTCTTAACGGTGCATTGCGTGGAGCAGGGCTTTCTAAAGTACCAATGTATTTTATGGTAGGAAGTTTTGTTATTTTAAGACAAATCTATTTAATGATTACCGTTCCATTAACGCATAATCTAGCTTTTGTTTTTGCAGGATGGCCTGTTACTTGGGCAATTTGTGCAATTGGATTGTTAATTTATTATCGAAGAGTTAATTGGCTGCCAGATGAATAAAAGCTTAATTTTCGAGAGAAAATTAAGCTTTTTAAATAATTTTAGCTAAATCAATTTTAGGTTTAGGATGAGTAGAAACATTTTGATAATCAAATTGACGTAAATATTCAATTACTTGATTTGTCAAGTATGTTGGTGTAGATGCCCCTGAGCTAACAGCTGCAGCATGTTTTTCCTTTAACATAGATATATCAATATCATTAACACTTTCAATCATATAAGTGTCCTTATTAGCTTTTTCATGTGCGATACTAGCTAATTTTTTAGTATTGTTCGAATGAGGATCACCAACGATAAAAATGACATCAACTTCATCATTAATTTTTGCAATAGCTTCTTGACGTACAGTTGTTGCTTGACATGTTTCTTTAGCAACAATTAAATTATTTAGTTTTGTTTTAGCATATTCACATAAATCATAAACATCATATAAAGACATTGTCGTTTGATTTGTAATGACATAGTTTAAATTAGGATCAAGATTTTCAAAATCGGTTTTATTTTCAATCAGATGGATATGAGCAGGATCAATTGATAATGCTCCCTCTGATTCCGGATGACCAGCTTTGCCAATATAAAGAATTTCAATCCCTTGATTTAAATAATTTTTAATTAAGTCATGAGTCTTAATAACATCGGGGCAAGTAGCATTGATTACTTGAATATTTTTTGAATGAGCCTTTTTTATAACATTATGACTAGCTCCATGAGCAGTAATGATAACCGTTCCCTGGGAAACCTGATCTAATAATTCTTCACGCGAAGCACCTTTTTTATCAATCGTTTTGACACCTAAATTATTTAAAGCATCAACAATATATTGGTTATGGACAATCATGCCTAGAATATAAACATCATCTTGATGGGCTTGTTTTTTAGCTAATTCGATTGCACGAACAACCCCTTTACAATATCCTCTGGGTGTAATTGGATATACTTTCATTAAATCACCTCGTGGTTATTGTACCATATTTTCAAACTTTACGTCATCTGATTCTTCTTTTGTTTCTTTTTTCTCTTGATCGATAGGAGTAATATTTTGTTCAACCTCATCAAAGTCAATATCGTTAATATGATTAACTGCTTGAATGACTCTAAAAGCATTTTTAGTATTGTTGATAATAGGGCGGATTTGATAGACTAGAGGAATTACTTGATTAATGGTATAAACAGTTTTAGAGGCATAATGTAATGTTTTTTGTAAATTGGCGCGGGTTTTTAGTTTTCTATTAACAGGAAACCCTTGATTCATGGGATTCATTTGGGGATTGAAATTATTGTAGTAAAAATTTTCATCATAGAATGGGTTCATTTTTATCCCTCCTTTATTAATAATGTATGCAAATAATTAATAATTGTGATATTGAATACTTGTTATTTTGCTTGGAGTTAGAGGTTATTTTTGCAAAGGGCAATAGCTAGATAAAAATTGTTTGGGTAAACTATTGTTGTTTAACTATTTTATTTGTTTTTAAGTGGGATTTAGGTCTTTAAAACTAACTTTGAGGACTTAGAATAGAACATACTAAATCTATTTAAAGAATAGGTTTATTTTATTTGCTTTTTATTTTGGTTATGTTAAAATTAGTTGAATTTATCAAAGAAAGGAGTACAAAATGAGTACATTTACAAAATTTAAAATGCAGGAATTTTGTTTACAAACAATTGAAGAATTAGGCTTTCAAAAACCAACTCCAATTCAAGAACAAGTAATTCCTTTAGTGTATAAAAATAGTGATATTATTGGTATTTCACAAACAGGTACAGGAAAAACTCATGCCTTTTTGTTACCGGTAATGGATCGCATCGATCCTAAGAATAATAGTGTTCAAGCTGTAATTACAGCCCCGACACGGGAATTAGCAACCCAAATCTATAACAATGCTAAATTATTTACTAAATATAATAGTGAGATCAAAGTATCTTTGATCGTTGGAGGAAATGATCGTCAAAAGACCGTTAATAAACTAGCAGTTCAACCACATGTTGTTATTGGGACACCGGGAAGAATTAAAGATTTATCTTTAGATGAACAAGCTTTAAAAATTACAACTGCTTCAACTTTTATTGTTGATGAAGCTGATATGACGCTTGAATTTGGATATTTGGAAGATATTGATGCCGTAGCCGGGAAGATGCGTGACGATTTAAGAATGATGGTCTTTTCTGCAACGATTCCGCAGATGTTAAGACCGTTTTTAAAAAAATATATGAAATCACCAGTATTAGTAGAGATTGATGATGATAAAGTAACTACTGAAAATGTGGAACATATTCTAATTGCAACTAAGCATAAAAACCGTTATGAGGTATTAAAAAAGATTATTGAGTCGATTGATCCTTATGTATGTATTATTTTTGCTAATACTCGTAGTGATGTTGCCAGTACGACTAAAAAATTACGAGAAGACGGATTTAAAGTGGGAGAGATTCATGGTGATCTAGAACCTCGTGAACGTAAGCAAATGATGCGGCGAATTCAAAACAATGAATATCAATTTATTGTTGCAACGGATATTGCGGCTCGTGGAATTGATATTGATGGAGTATCGCATGTTATTAATATGGAATTTCCTAAAGAACCGGATTTTTATATTCATCGTAGTGGTCGTTGCGGCCGTGGAAATTATACTGGAATATGTTACAGCATGTATGATACAACCGATGAAGCAAATTTAAAAGTTCTTGAACGTAAAGGAATTCTTTTTAAAAATATGACGATTAAAAATGGTCAATTTGTTGATTTGGGTGATCGTTTAAAAAGAAATAAACGTCCTAAACAACAAACCGAATTAGAAAAGAAAGTTCAAAGTATTATTCGTAAACCAAAAAAGGTAAAACCTGGTTATAAAAAGAAACGTAAAAGAGAAGTTGAGCAAGTTGTTCGTAAACAAAAACGAGCAATGATTCAAAATGATATTCGCCGACAAAAGAAAGAAAGAGCTCGTGCAGCTCAAGCGGCTAAGAGGAATGGAGAAGAGAATTAATGATTATTGGTAGTCATGTTTCAATGTCAGGAAAAGAGATGTTATTAGGTTCAGTCAAAGAGGCATTATCATACGGGGCTAATACTTTCATGTTTTACACTGGAGCTCCCCAGAATACTGCCCGTAAGCCTATTGATCAATTACGCATTGAAGAAGCAAAAGAATTAATGAAAGAAAATGGAATTGAAATTGATAATGTTGTTGTGCATGCACCGTATATTATCAATCTAGCTAATACAACAAAACCTGAGACTTTTGAATTAGCAGTCAGCTTTTTAAAGCAAGAAATAGAACGTTGTAAAGCGATAGGAGCAACACGATTAGTTTTACATCCAGGTGCCCATGTAGGAGCTGGGAGTCAGATTGGTTTGGAAAGAATCGTTGAAGGATTGAATGAAGCAACAAAAGATTGTGGTAATGTTAAAATTGCTTTAGAGACAATGGCTGGTAAAGGAAGTGAATGTGGTCGAACTTTCGATGAATTGCAATATATTATTGAAAATGTTGATAATAATGAATGTTTAGGGGTCTGCATGGATACTTGTCATCTTCATGATGCTGGATTTGATTTAACTAAGTTTGATGATATTTTAACAGAATTTGATCAAAAAATTGGTTTGGAACGGTTATTGGTTGTTCATGTAAATGATTCTAAAAATGAGTGTGGAGCAAGTAAAGATCGTCATGAAAATATTGGATATGGTCATATTGGATTTGATACATTGAATATGATCGTTCATCATGATAAATTAAAAAGTGTTCCTAAGATTTTAGAAACACCATATATTGAAAAAATTGCTCCATATAAGGAAGAAATTGAGATGTTTAGAACTCAAACTTTTAATCCTAGATTAAAGTAATGGGGACAATTTGATAAAAAACTTTTAATTTTAAGGCAAGTAGAGATACTTGTCTTTTCACTTATATAATTGTAGAGAACTTCATTATAATGGCTATCGATCAGTGCATAGCGATTATTTTGAATTAAATTATAAATTAGTAATAATTGCTCTTCGTCAATATCAATATCCTGCTCATATACAAGCTTCTTAAACATCTTAAAATCTAAATTAAATAATTCATTGTAACTAGTGTTACTCATCATGTTTCCTCCTTTTTTTCAATTATATGCATAAAGTAAAAAAGTAGTACTAAAATGTACTACTTAATCATTAATAAAATTTCTTTTTTTAATTCTTCAACCATATCTTCTTGTTTTACCTTGCGAATGATCTCACCTTTTTTGATCAGAAGACCTTCTTTAAAACCACCAGCGATTCCGATATCAGCATGTTTAGCTTCACCGGGACCATTTACAGCACAACCCATAATAGCTACGGTAATATTAGCGTTGATGGTATTTAAAAAATCTTCAATTTCTTGGGCTACGGGAATCAGATCATACTGAATTCTTCCACAGGTTGGACAAGAAACAAGAGTTGGGACATTATCAATTAGCTCTAATTCTTTCAAAAGTATTTTTGCTACTTTGATTTCTTCTAAGGGACTATCGCTTAAAGAAACTCGAATTGTATTACCAATTCCTTGATATAGAATCGTGCCAATCCCTAAACTAGATTTAATTGTTCCACCAAGCTTTGTACCGGCTTCTGTAACACCAATATGTAAAGGGTAATCAAAAGTTTCACTTGCTAGTCGATATGCAGCAATCGTAAGTAAGGTGTTTGATGATTTTAAAGAAATACAGATATCATAGAAACCTAGGCTTTCTAATATTTCAACATGCTTTTTCGCACTTTCAATCATTCCCTCAGCAGTAGGTTTGCCATATTTAGCTAAAATATCTTTTTCTAAAGAACCACTATTGACTCCGATTCGAATTGGAACGTGATGTTTCTTACAGGCATTTACAACCATTTCAACCTTTTCTGGAGAACCGATATTACCAGGGTTGATTCTAATTTTATCAATTCCTGATTCAATTGCCTGTAATGCTAAACGATAATCAAAATGAATATCAGCGACTAGCGGAATACTAACATGTTTTTTTATTTCTTTAATAGCTAGAGCGTCATCATTATTTAAAACTGCAAGTCGCACTAATTGACAGCCAGTTGCAGCTAGAGCATTTATTTGTTTCACAGTTGCTTCAATGTTTTTAGTTTTAGTATTTGTCATTGACTGGATAATTACTTCGTTATTACCACCAATAGTAAGGTTTCCCACTTTGATAGTTCTTGTTTCATTTCTCTTCATGAATTTCACCTCGTTAGAATTATAACATATCCTTCCTTATTAATAAAAATAAATGTTCTATTATATGGCTTTATTAAAGAAAAGGCTTACTAGGGAGTAGATATTTGTCTATTTTTATGGTAAAATTCTATCGTTTTTTATAGTTATTATTGTTTGGATAGATAGCAGTTATAACTTCAAGAAGATAAAAGAAAATAGGGGTCATTATGATGGAAAATAGTAAAGAAGAAAAGGTTACATCTGTAAGTACAGAAAATATTTACAAGCTAAATGGAAGAGTTCCTTTAAAAAAAGCAATTCCTTTTGGGTTGCAGCATGTTTTAGCGATGTTTGTTTCGAATTTAGCACCTGTATTGATTGTATGTGGTGCAGCACTTGTAAGAGGAACAGGAGAACATTTAACTTCAGCTGAGATCACGCAATTGCTGCAATGTGCAATGTTTGTAGCTGGGATTGGAACCTGCATGCAACTTTATCCAGTTTGGAAGATTGGTTCGAAATTACCTATTGTTATGGGTGTTAGTTTCACTTTTTTAGGAAGTTTATTAGTAATTTGTACGAACCCAGACTTAGGATATGAAGGGATGATCGGAGCGGTCATCTTAGGTGGGATCTTTGAGGGAATTGTCGGATTGAGTGCAAAATACTGGAAACGTTTTTTAACTCCAGTTGTATCAGCTTGTGTAGTAATTGCAATTGGACTTTCACTTTTATCAGTTGGAATGGATTCATGGGGCGGTGGAAATGGTGCTGCTGATTTTGGGTCATGGTATCATTTATTAGTTGGTACATTCACTTTAGTTGTCTGTTTAGTATCACGTTATTTACTGAAAGGTGTTTATAAAAATTTAAATATTTTAGTGGGACTTATTTTTGGATATTTACTATCTGTTATTTTTACGGTCGCAAATATTGCTCCGATGGTGGATTTTTCAGGAATAACAAAAACAATACAAGAAGTAGGTTTTTTTAGTATTCCCAAGTTAGTTTTTTTTACGAGTCATACACCAGTTTTTGATTTAGGAGCATTCTTCACTATTGTAATCGTATTTTTGGTATCTGCTGCAGAAACAACGGGAGCGACTACAGCAGTGTGTACCGGTGCTTTAGAACGTGATATTAAGATGGAGGAACTACAAGGTTCACTTGCTGTTGATGGCCTTTCTAGCGCAATTTCAGGGTGTTTTGGTTGTATTCCTTTAACATCTTTCAGCCAAAATGTGGGATTAGTTACGATGACAAAAGTTATTAATCGTTTTACCATTTTAGTAGGGGCATTGATTTTAATTTTAGCATCCCTATTTCCACCGTTAGGAGCATTCTTTAATTCCTTACCACAAGCAGTTTTAGGTGGATGTACAGTGATGATGTTTGGTTCAATCATGTATGAAGGAATCAAAATGCTTAAAGAAAATGAGTTTGATGAGCGCACAATGATCATTGTTTCATTAGCTTTTTGTATTGGGGTAGGATTAACTCAAACTTCGGGTAATTTTTTTGCAGCTTTTCCACCAGTAGTGGGAGATATATTTAATGGTAATGCTGTTGCAGGTGTATTTGTTGTATCTTTGTTATTAAGTTTGGTGCTTCCGAAAAAGAAAGAAGCAAAAAAGTAAAAATGCTTAAAGAATCATAATTGATTCTCTAAGCATTTTTTTTAATTGTTTCAAATTGATTTAATAGTTCTTCAAAATATTTAAATGCATCTTCATAAATTTGATCATCTAAAGGATCAACACCCGCTTGTTTTAAAAGCTCAACAGGTGCTTTGCTGCCTCCAGATTTCAAGAAATTTAAATAGTCAGTTACTTGCTGCTGATTACCTTTTAAAATACGATTAACTATGGCTAAGGCAACGGTCATACCTAACGTATATTTATATACATAATAATCATAATAGAAATGTGGTACATAATAACATGACCAGCCAACTAGTTCATCCATAGTTACATCTTTTCCATAATATTCTTGGTTAAGTCGTGCATATAGATCAGTAATAACTTTTGATGATAATGGTTCATTATTTTCTGCCATCGTGTGCAATTTATATTCAAAATCAGCAAACATTGGCTGTCTAAAAATCAAACCAACACAGTTTTCTAATTGTTCATAAATAAAGTATGCTTTTTCTTGATCATTTTTAGCATTTTTGATCATATAATTAATCAGTAACGTTTCATTAACAGTTGAAGCAACTTCAGCAACAAAAATACGATAATTAGCGTTAACTGCATCTTGATGATGATTAGATAAATAACTATGAACACTATGACCAAGTTCATGGATCATAGTAGAAAGAGAATTATAGTCACCAATAAAATTCATTAAGATAAAAGGATTAGTGTCATAACTACCACTAGAATAAGCACCAATTCGTTTACCTGGTGTAGGATAATAATCAATCCAGCGTTCATTTCGAGCTTTATTAATAATGTCCAAATAATCTTGACCAAATGGTCTAAGACATTCATTAATAATTTCAAAACACTGATCAATCGTATACTTTTTGTTGATTGAAGATACTAGTGGAATATTTAAATCATAATTATAAATAACATCTTTCTTTAGAAGCTCTTTTTTTAGTCGGTTATAGCGATGAAATAAGTGTCGATATTTGACGTTTGCACTTTCTAAAACTTTAAAAAATAATTCACTAGGAACATCATCATCAAAAACGCTAGCTTCAAGAGCACTATTGAATTTACGTACATCGGCATAAAAAGCATCCTTTTTCATTACCCCGGCCAATGTTTGAGCAAAGACATTTTCATAGCGCTGATACTCTTTAAAGAAATTAGTATATGCTTGTTTACGTACTTTTTCATCTTTATTCTTTAGGAATTGGTTTAAAGTAGCATTATTTAATGTTTTCAACTTTCCATCTTCTTCAACATCTTCATATTCAAGACGAAGAGCATTGAATACTTGACTAGAAGTATCAGCAATACTTTCCACTTTAGCTAATAATTCTTCTTGTTCTTTGGGCAGAATATGTGCTTCATATGATAATAATGAATTAATCTTGTAAGTATATTTTTCTAATTTTGGATCTTTTAAATATTCCAGTACTTTATCTTTAGCCTCAATGATTTCATTATCGACAAATGATATTTGTACTGACGAAGCTTCTAAAACTACCATTATAGTGGCCATCATAGTTTGATATTCCTGATTTTTTGGTTCGACATCACAATTTAAATGAGCATAGCAATATAATTTATTCATTAATCGTTCAACCGTATCTTTTGTTGTTAAAAAATTATAAAAGCTATCAATACTATTACAAATTTTACCTTTGAAAGTAATTAAATCATTAATTAAAGATTTAGTTTTTTCTAAATCCTGATAGAAAGCTTCATGGCTATTATAGATAGTACTTAAGTCCCATGTATCTTTAATATCAATATCTTTTCTCTCCATACAATTTTCTCCTTTAAAATAAAAACCCTATCATTAGATAGAGTTTACTAATTTAGCTAATCTAGATTTTTGTCTGCTAGCATAGTTTCTATGATGAATTCCTTTAACTACAGAAGCATCTAATTTAGAAGCTACTTCGTTATAAGCTTTTACTGCTTCATCTTTATTTCCAGCTTCAACTTCAGCTAATACTTTTTTGATTGCAGTTTTTAATGCTGATTTATATGAAGTATTTTTTGCTCTTTTTTGGTTATCATTTTTATACCGTTTAATTTGTTGTTTCATATTTGCCATGATCTTTCACCTCGCTTCATTTCTTGCTTTTACATTATATAAAAATAATCCAATAAATGCAACTTTTTTTTGAATTGATACGATATTATTGGACAAATATGTATTAAATTTCCATAATTGGTGATATTTATAATAGGTGATAGGATGAATTTTAGTAATATACGTAGTGATTTAGCAACCGAATCGCTAGAGCAACTAGAAGTTGGTAAGCATTATCAAAAGGAAGAGTATGTTAATGATGGTGTTAAGGTTGAAAAAGTTTCGATCCTTCAGGCTCATCAAAGTATTAATCAGGGGATTGGAACTTATATCGAAATAAGTTTTAAAGACTATTTGGAACAAACTGCTATTATTAAGGAAGTTGTAAATAATTTAAAGCCATTAATTGATAAGATTGATTATCCTAAGATTTTGATGGTAGGGTTAGGTAATCAATATTTAACTAATGATGCGATTGGCCCACGAACTTTAAGGGATGTGCGGATTACTCATTTTCTTGATGATGAAGACAAATTAATTAATCACTATTATGATATTTTAGGTATTGCTCCTGGGGTGATGGTGCAAACAGGGATGGAAACTGGAGCGATTGTAAAAGCGTTAGTGGATAAAGAGGATATTGATCTTGTAATCGTTGTAGATGCCCTCTGTGCTAAAAATTATCATAAATTAGCTCATGTAATCCAAATTAACGATGTAGGGATAAATCCTGGTAGTGGGATAGGTAATTATCGTCAGGCAATCAACGAGGAGACTGTGGGTGCTAAGGTAATTGCAATTGGTATACCAACTGTTATTTATGCAAGCAGTTTAGTAAGTGATGTCTTAAATTATACGCTAGATTACTTTGGTGATAGTTTAAATCCAATAAGTAAATTAAAAGTAGGAAAGCGTGAACGTTATCATGGGAGCTTAAATGAACAGCAAAAAGAAATGATGTTAGGACAATTAGGAAAATTGGATGATAGTGAATTAGAGCTGTTATTTAATGAAATATTGAATCCGATTGATTGTAATTTTGTATTAAGTGATAAGCAAATTGATGAACAGTGTGAAATTATGTCAAAAATAATAAGTAAAAGTATTAATGCGTTAAGGTACTAAATCCTACAATTCATGCATACTATTGTATTGTATAGTATAGTAGGTGATGCAGATGAGACTTAAAAATACGTTTTTAATTTTATTGAAATTGGCGGTTATTGTAGGTTTAATTGTTTATCTTCCAACTAAAGTAAGCGGATCAAATGCCCAAGTTATTAATGCAATTAATAATGAACAAAATAATCCAACTACTCCAGTGGCAACCAATCCAACCAACACTAGTTTTGTTCCCACGAAAGATAAAAAGATTCATATTTATAATACTCACCAGGGTGAAGAATATGATGGTTTTAATGTCGTAGAAGGAGCTAATTATTTAAAAGATTGTTTAAATAATAAAGGATACCAGTGCGATGTTGAAGGAAATGATTTTGAAGGCTATAAAGCGGTTCATAAAATAGCTTATAATAAATCATATACGGTATCTAAAATGTATCTTGAAGAGAGTTTAAAGCTTAGTGGTGGTTATGACTTAATTATTGATTTTCATCGCGATTCGATTTCTAAAGAGCTGTCAACCATTAGCCATGATGGAAAATCATATGCTAAAATCATGTTTGTTGTAGGTAAAAGCAGTGGTAAATTTGATGCGGTTAATCAGCTTTCACAAAAACTGTCAGATTTAGCTAATGCAACAGTTCCAAAAATCAGCCGTGGTGTTTATGTGAAAAAATCTCACTATAATCAAGGAATTAGTGACAATATGGTTCTAATAGAGGTTGGCGCTCAAAGTAATACTAAAGAAGAAGTTCAAGCGACAGTAGAAATTATTGCTAAAGCGATTGGAGAATATTTAGGATGAAAAATTTTTTAATTGATCTTTGTTTAGTTGGATTATTGTTATTTATGATTAATGGTTTATTTGGAGACTACGGAATCCAAAAAGCTGTATTTGACAAGAATATTACTCAGTTTGAAGAGGATGTTAAAGAACAAAAACCAATTACTACCGATTATGGAACTACTAATGATAATGAAGAAAATACATTATCATTAGTAGTTAAACAGATTAGTGAAGTTTGTATTAAAGTTATTGAAACATTAGTATTGATTATTTCCAATATTATTAGTACACTTTTATAGTAAGAAAGTGATGGTGTATATTATGAAAGATGCAAAAATAATATTTATGGGAACAGCAAGTTTTTCTAAACAGGTTTTAGAAAAATTGTTGGAAAATAATTATAATGTTGTTGCTGTAGTAACTCAGCCCGATCGTTTTGTTGGTCGTAAAAAGGTGTTAACAATGCCTGAAGTTAAAGAAGTTGCTTTGGCTTCTGGGATACCAGTTTATCAGCCTTTAAAAATTAAGGAAGAATATCAGGAAATCATAGCCTTAGAGCCGGATTTAATTATTACTGCAGCTTATGGACAAATTGTTCCAGAAGCAGTTTTAAATGCTCCTAAAATAGGTTGTATCAATGTTCATGCTTCATTATTACCTAAATATCGTGGTGGCGCGCCAGTACATTATGCAATCATGGAGGGTGAAGAAGTTACAGGGGTAACGATCATGTATATGGTCAAAAAAATGGATGCTGGAAATATTATTTCTCAAGTCGAAGTGCCAATTGGAGCAGAGGAAACAACGGGAGAATTATATGAGCGTTTGAGTATTGCTGGAGCAGAGTTGTTACTAGAAACCTTACCGAGCGTACTTGCTGGTACAAATGAGTCAATTGCCCAAGATGAAAGTTTAGTTACATATTCACCAACAATTAGTCATGAACAAGAAAAAATAGATTTTAGTAAGAGTGCTCTTCGAGTATATAATCAAGTACGTGGAATGAATCCATGGCCAGGTGCTTATACCACTTATCAAGGTAAAGTTGTAAAGATCTGGGCCGGTAAAATTCATGTATGTGAAAATGCCCTTAAGCACCACGCTCATCAAGAAAATGGAACAATCGTTAAGATCTTTAAAGATGCAATTGGGGTTAAAACTGGTGAAGGAATATATTTAATTACAGAATTACAGCTAGCTGGAAAGAAGCGAATGTTAGTTAAAGATTATTTGAATGGAAATAATATTTTTGAAGTTGATAGTAAATTCGAATAAGCAGCCTAATGGTTGCTTTTTTTATAAATTAAAAGATATAATTAGAGAAGATACAAAGGAGGAAATAGAAATGATTATTTCAACTTTAAGCAGTTATCCTAATAAAAAAGTAGTTAAAGACTTAGGCATAGTAGTCGGCTATGATGATGCTATACGAGCTTTTCGAGTAACAATGGGAGTGGAAGAATATATTGTCAAAGCTCAAGAAAATTTAGCTAAAGCTGCTGAAAAATTAGGTGCCAATGCTGTATTGGGGGTTTGCTTTGATTTGCGTGATTCAAATAAACCGGTTTTAATGGGAACAGCTGTTGTTTTAGAAGATTTAGAGTAATTCTAAGTCTTTTATTTATTATTGTTTAGATTAATATTTTGTTTTGTTTGTAGTACAATATAACTACGGAGGTTGTGTAAGTATGAGAATGGTTGATTTAATTGAATTAAAGAAAAATAATCATGAGTTAACAAAAGAACAAATCCATTTTATTATTAAAGGATATAATGATGGCAATATTCCAGATTATCAGATGAGTGCTTTTTTAATGGCAATATGTTTTAATGGGCTGTCTAAACATGAAACGGCTATCTTAACTGATGAAATGCTTCATAGTGGGGAAATAATTGATCTAAGTGAAATTGCAGGTGTAAAGGTTGATAAACATTCAACAGGTGGTGTTGGAGATAAAACATCTTTAGTTTTAGGACCAATGGTTGCAGCTTGTGGGGTTAAAGTTGCTAAGATGTCGGGGCGTGGTTTAGGTCATACAGGGGGAACATTAGATAAATTAGAGTCGATTCCGGGTTTGCAAATTCAAATAAGTAAAGATGATTTTATTAAACAAGTTAATGAAATCGGTATCGCGATTATTGGACAAAGTGCTACACTAGTACCGGCTGATCAAAAAATGTATGCACTGCGTGATGTAACTGCAACTGTTGATTGTATCCCTTTGATTGCTTCATCGATCATGTCAAAAAAATTAGCGTCTGGCAGCGATACTATTTTATTAGATGTAAAATATGGGGAAGGTGCTTTTATGCAAACTAAAGAGGAAGCTAAGCGCTTGGCACAAACAATGATTGAAATTGGACAACATCTAGGTAAAGATACTCGAGCAGCTATTTCAAACATGAATCAACCGCTAGGAAAAGCAATCGGGAATTCTTTAGAGGTAATTGAGGCGATTGATACATTAAATGGAAGTGGTCCTGAGGATCTTTTAAATCTTTGTCTTGAAGCTGGCAGTCATATGTTAGTACAGGCCAAAAAATGCAAAAATGAAGAGTCCGCTTTAAAAATGCTTAAGCGGGTAATTGATACTGGTCAAGCATTAGATAAATTTAAAGAAATGGTTAAATATCAACATGGAAATGATGAGTATATTGGTAATCCTGAGTTGTTTACTAAAGCTAAACTAATTATTGAGGTTAAAGCTAAGCAAGCTGGGTATATTCAAACTCTTGAAGCTAAAACATTAGGAATAGTTTCAATGAAATTAGGCGGTGGTCGTCAGACTAAGGATGATGTTATTGACCATAGCGTAGGGATTATCTTAAATAAAAAAGTTGGAGATCAATGTAAGGTGGGAGAAGTATTAGCTTATATCCATGCAAATAATGAAGTAAGCGATGAATTAATTAACGAATTATATGGAGCTTATAAAATTGTTGATTTTTTTGTTGAAAAACCGATACTAATTGATGAAATCCTTGTATAATATAGTCATAACGGAGGATAAAGATGGGTAAATATTTATTTTTTGACATTGATGGAACTTTAATTGGTCCAAGTAAACGAGTAACTAAGAATACTGAAGAAGGAATAAAGAAAGCACGGGCAAATGGTCATAAAACATTTTTATGTACGGGACGTGCTCCGGTGTCGATAATGAAATCGATACGGGATATTGGATTTGACGGAATAATTTCTTCAGCCGGTGGTTTTGTTAGTATTGATGGTAAATACATCTTTGAGAATTTTATTAACCAGTATGTTTTATCAGAAGTAATGCTTTTATTTACTAATGCTAAAATTTTATTTAGCTTAGAAACTAAAGATGCTTTGTATCAAACAC
The DNA here is from genome assembly GCF_019041935.1 of Erysipelatoclostridium sp. MSK.7.34. Taxonomy (NCBI): domain Bacteria; kingdom Bacillati; phylum Bacillota; class Erysipelotrichia; order Erysipelotrichales; family Coprobacillaceae; genus Thomasclavelia; species Erysipelatoclostridium sp. MSK.7.34. The sequence goes on along the minus strand of NZ_JAHPYJ010000001.1, from coordinate 232,921 downwards.
CAGGTGTCCAAGATTTTTTTGAAAAGAAGCAAGCAAATATTCTTGAAGGAAATCTTGAATTAGCACGTTTTTTAGAAGAGCGTAGAAATGAAGAAGTACGTTTACCAATCAGTGAATTTAACATTTTGCAAACGAAAGTAACAAAAGTATGTTTTATTGCAGAAGATAAGTTGGCATTTTATGATTGTGTAAAGTATTTAAGTGAGTTTTTTAATATCGTTATTTTTTCTAAGGAAACAGACGATTTTATTAATGGTGAAATTATTTTAAAAAATTGTACTAAAGGTGATGCAATGAAACGAGCAGTTGCATATCTAGGTGGAGATATGAAAGATACGATTGCTTTTGGTGACAGTATGAATGATTTTCAAATGATTAGCGAGGCAGCTTATGGAGTAGTATCGTATTTAGCTCCTGATAAGTTGAAAGCAATTGCGGATGATACATTTGAAGAGCCTGATGATGATGGAATCTTTAAGTGTCTGCAGCGATTAGGTTTAATTTAAATTGGGGTAATGTAAAAGAGGTTTATCTTGACATTAGGGAAAGTGTTAAAAAGAATTAGAAAAACAAAGCAGATTCCCCAAAAAGAAATTGTTAAAGTGTTGAAAATCAGTAAGAGTACTGTCTATCGATTTGAAAAAGGTGGAAACATTGACACCAATAATTATCTTAAGTATTGTGAGTATTTGGGTATTGATGCAGGAATTCCTTATTTTATCAGCAATCATGATGATTTTTATCGACTGTTTAATCGAATTACACGAAGTTCATTTGATTATGAAGTATTTGAGCTGGCTTTTTCAAAAGCTTTAATTAAGACCGCTGAACAAATATTTGATAATTACACATAACAGTTAAAAGGCCTATAATTTAAGTTAGAGCCTTTTTTCTTTATAAGCAAAATAAAACGCTTGTATTAATTACAAGCGCATTATTTTCGTTCAAATTTTATATACGCTACAATATTTGCTAAAACAATCATTACTAAACCAACGATTACAAATGTCAACATGTAAGAGTTTAAGGTACTTGTAAAGAAATTATAGAAATATGCAGGTGATAAACTGATTTTATCAATAAATTTACCAATATAGATAAAGAATGGTAAAGCGAAACACATTAAACCAGAAGCCGATAGGGCATATGAGAAATAGCGTCTTCTACCTTGATAATGACTATATAGGCGATATAATAAGAAACTTGCTAATCCGATTAAAACAACTAAAGCTGCTGCCGCAATTAAAAAGATTCCATCATATGTATTTATAACATCAATAACAAGGGCTAGATAAGGGAATGATAAATAGCTTTTGTATAAATCAATCAAGTTACTTTTCAGTACGCTAATTGCTTCTTGTGATTCACTATTAATAATAATATTATTAGTTGTTAAATAGTTATCTATATCCTGGGTAAGTTTTGTTTCAAATTCAGTTGTGTTAATAGTGGTTTCACCACCATCAAAGGCATTATTAATGTATTTTTCCATTGCTGTTTTAGCAGTATCTTCATCAACATAGTTTTCAAACATTTCTATAGGAAATCCTGTTGACTGTGTTTCTTGCTGGATTTCTTCATTTAATGATACAACTGATTGTTTATAAAAATCAGCTCCATCCATTTTAGAAATTAAGAAACTTGGAGACATAACAGTAAAACGAGTTACTGTTAGAACTACTAAGATACTTAGAAAGATTGCAATTAATAATGATAAAATATACGATAATGTAGTTCGACTACTTGATTTTTTTCTTGCCATGTTATTGTCCCTCCAAGATCGTTGGACCACTTATTTTATCTGCATAAACAAATAAACGGTCAGCTTTGTAACCAATCAATTCGAATGGATAACATGTATATAAGATCAATTGTTCTTTCTCGCTTTGGGCAAGATCGTAATTTGATTCATCAGTAGCTTTACCAATTTTAGTATCTGTTATTTTATATTCAAAATCACCATAATGGGTAGATATTTTAATAATATCTCCAACATTGACATCACCTAAACATTCAAAGTAAGGCAATGAGTGACCGGCAATTAATGAAGTACGGTTAAATCCTGGTAAAAATGAACCGTTGAATAATCCAGCGCCTTTACGAAGCTGATCATTACCATCACCATAGTATAGGTTAATTGTCTTGTTGACAGAATCAATGGTTATTTTACCAAATAGGTCACCATAAGAAGGCATTACTACTTCTGAAGCTTTAATAGTAGCAGAACTAACTAGTTTATTTTTATATAGATCTTTGTTGCTGTTATCATTTAAATTTGGTGCATGTTCACTAGCAACAAGACTGTAAATAGACATGACTGGTTCAATAATTGGACTAATTATTAAAAATAATACTAGGTAGCAGATAATGGTAAAAGATAATGGCACTAATACTAGTGCCATTATCTTTTTTTGCTTATGTTTTAATCGCACGATTATTTAACTAAAAGTTGTTTTCTCTTAGCGTAATATCCTGCACCGAATAATACAGCTACAAGTCCAGCTGCCATTACAGCAGTTTGAGTGAAATCATAACCAGTCTTTTTGATAACGTTTGTAGTTGAATAAACAACTTCGCTACCTTTGTAAACAGTGACAGTACCATCAGCACCAACTTTAATAGTTAACCCAAGTACATCAGCTGCAGCTTGAGCGAAACCTAAAATTGCAGTGGCATGAGCACCTTTGATAGAAGCGATATCTTTAATATGATTAGTTTGCATATAAGATTTTGCTCCTTCAATGTTGTTCAAAATAGTAGTCACTTGAGCAGCTGTAACATCATTGTTAGTTAAGTAATTTTTAGCAGCATTAATATCAGCAGCTTTTAGATTAACTTTAACTCCATCAACTGTAACACCAGCTTCTAAAGCATCGATGATTTTTTGTTCATCAGCAGTGATAGAACCAACAGCACCAACAGTTGAGATAGTTGCAACAAACATTAAGCAAGCTACCATTAAAGAACTTAAAAGTTTCTTCATCTTGTCCCCTCCTTTTTAGTTTTAGAATATTTGCGAAAGATACACAAATATACACATATATAATATATCTTTTTTGGCATAATAACAAGTAATTAGTTAAATTTAGTTATTTAAATTTGAGATAATTTTGTGACAATGATAAAAAATACAAAAAAATATTAAAAATTTGATATATAAAAAACAATTTATTTATGATATAATAATAACTTTTATATTTTTTTTAAGTTAATTACTGTTAACTATAAAAAAACACTTTAATTTTATTAAAAATTAAAGTGTTAAACTAGTTTATTTATTTTAGATAACCTAATTTAGTCATTTTATCAGTAAGCTGTTTTGCTAATAATTCATTATATTTGCTATTTCCATTTATCTTGTCATCTAAAAGACTAGACGGAGTATTTTTATTAGCTAGATTTGTTTTATCTTGAGCAGTTTCTGTAATTCCTGCATCTTTTAAACCGCTTGTTAATAAATAACTTTTAAAATCTAAATAATGATCACCATGTGTTGTCTTCAATAAATTATTTGTAGCATCACGATCATCTTGAGTTAATGATACAACAATATATTTATCAGTGTTAAATGCACTAATAATTTGTTTTTGATATTCAGCTAAGCTTCCTTGAACACTTTCTTCATAAGAACCAGTAAATAATATTAAGATGTTATCCTTATTAATTTCAGGTTTTGTTACTTCTATTTTAGTTAAAGTATTGATTTTACTACTTTCACCAGCTTTTGAACGTTTGAAAACTAAACGATTATTAGCTGTATCATAATTGATGGAACCTTCAATGTTATTGATTGTACATTTATCAATATTGGTCTTACTTGTTAAAATAGCATTTACGGCCTGGCCATTTTTATCTAATAAGGTAATTGTAGTTTCTTCACTTTTTGCAGGAATCGTAAAGTTATTAACATAGATTTCACTAACGCCAAATTTAATTGCTAAAGCAAGACTGTTAATAGAGTCATCTCCAAAAGTAGTAATAGTTGTATTAATGCTATTTTCTAAATATTTGGGATAACTGGTATTTTTGCTAGTTCCAATCGTTGTACTATCACCAACGCAATAGATAGTTGGTAATTTGTTTTCTAACGATGTTTGATTATTGTTTTTAGAAGTATCGACAGTTTGATTATCTTGCTTGAATTTTTTTGCTAACTGGTTGGTTTGGTAACGATCATAGGCAAATAATGCTACTATTAAAATACAAAGAATTGGAACAACAATAAGAAAAATACTGTTTTTTTTATTTTTCATTGTTAGTAATAGTAGTAATATCCATTGCTAGAGCCATCTTGCTCTACTTGAGTTAATACTGTTCCAAGGATATTGACATTATTCTTTTGTAAGATTTCGATTGAAGCCTTAGCATCTTTACGACCAGTTAGTTGTGATGAGCAAACAAAGATTGTTCCATCAACCACATTACCAATCGGAATAGCATCACTAACTAACATAATTGGAGGACAATCAATGATAATAAAATCGTATAATCCTTTTAATTCATTAATAAAGTCTTCGAAGATTTGACTACTTAATAATTCACTAGGGTTTGGTACTTTGACCCCAGAAGTTAAAACTGATAATTTTCCTACAAACGATTCATCTTCAATGAATTGGAAACATTTTGAACTAATTTTTTTAGTTTCACCATATTCGATCAAAGCGTTAGTTAATCCTCGTGAGTTCGATAGTTTTAAATAACGATGCTGGGTAGCTTTTCTTAAATCAGCATCAATCAATAAGACATTTGCATATTTCGTTGCATATATCATCGCTAAGTTTAATGATGTAGTACTTTTTGATTCACTAGGAATTGAAGATGTCACATTGATTGCTTTAACATTTTTACCAACAGTAGAATATTCGATGTTTGTTCTAATGTGGCGGTATACTTCTTTAAAATCGATTTTCCCATGCTTTTTATCTGGCGAAGTAATCAGATATGTGTCTTTTTCACTCTGTTTTTTATTCTTTTTAAACATTTATTTTCTCCTTTTAAACCAAGGTAATTTAGATATTTTACGAACTTTTATTAATTCAGGCGCATGTCCATTGATAATGGCTAGAGGGTTATCATACATGAGTCTAGTTAAATCCTCAGCTTGATATTTTTTTGCTAAAACTTCATATGTCTCTTGGAGATTAACACTACGTTTACCATTAGGGCGATGAACATCATTAGCGATTACATGAACCATACCATTATCTAATAGCTGGTATGCATTTTCTTGAATCATACTACCATGGATTCCTAATAAACTAGTGCTGTTAACTTGAATAATATAGCCACGATCAATCCACTCTTGAATTAGATTTAAATCAATACTATGATGAAAATAACGTTCTACATGAGCGATAACAATTTTTTGCTTTATTCCATATTCATATAGACGATCATCATAATCTTCGGGTAATTTTTGAGTAACATTAAATTCAACAAGTAAATACGGTCCATTGTTAATAGTTAAATATTGATGATTATCTAATAGTTCTAGATAGTCTCCATTAAGCATAACTTCACAACCTGGATAGATTTCAATTTGATATTCTTTGGCAAGCTTTTTTAATTCCTCAATCCGTTCTTTAATTTGTTCAAACTCTTTTGCTGTAGTTGTTCCTGGAGTAAGATGAGGAGTTGCTACAATTTTAGTAATATTTTGAATTTGAGCTTTTTTTAATGCTGCCTGTGCATCTTCTCGAGTTTCGATACCATCATCAACATTCCAAGCATAATGACTATGTATATCAATAAATGCCATGGTTATTCCTCAAAGAAAGGGACGATTCCCAATAGAGGGACCCCTAGATATTGTTCAGCTTGTTCACCGTTTTTAATTTTAGTATCTAATAGGTATGTAAGTAATAAATACCCCAAACTAATAACGATACCGGCTACTGCCCCAATAATAACATTTTTAACCATGCTTGGTGAAACTGGATTAGGATTTACTTCAGGCTGATCAACGATCGTAACATTTGTCACATCTAGCTTTTCTTGGATTAAAGTTGTAAAAACACTAATTGTTTCATCAACGATTCTTTTAGAAAGTCCAGGATCAACAGTTGTTGAAGAAATTTCAATAATTTGTGTATCAGTAGTATTTGTAATACTTAATGAACTGCGTACTTCGGCAGAAGTAATATTTAAGTTTTTAGCAACTTGATCTTGAATGTTATTACCTTGTAATAATTTAACATAGTTATTTACCATCATTTTATTTGTATTAACTTGAGTTGAGTCTAATGATCCATTAACTACATCAGCTTTTAATAATACACTTCCTTGTGACTGGTATTTTTTACTTATTAGAAAGGTAGTTGCAGAAGCTGCAATAATTATTCCGACTAAGGCTAAGATAATAATCAAGCGAATATTCTTTTTCAGTAATTTCAATAATTGTGATAAGTCGATTTCAACTTCATCATTTAATTCATTTTTATCCATAAGTCCTCCCATTATTAATATATTGAATAAAACTATTCCAAAACGTATTATCCTTTATAAGCGGATAAAATGCAAGAAATTACCAATAAAAATTAATATTTATTGTAGAAAAATGTTAAAATAGAATGTGTGACAGAGTTGTTATTTTATAAATTTAAAAAAAAGAATGAAAATAAGATTAAATTTATGATGGATATTGTCGGTAATTGTAATAAAATAGAGAAAATATGGAAAATCACTTGATTTATTGTCTTAAATTAATCATAATTGCCTTGTATATTTGATAGAATCTTTTATCATGCTTAAAAATAGAATGTTAAATGATTTTAGAAAATCGAGAAATGATAAGTAGTTACTTTTCTGAGTTTCTAGAAGGGAGATAGAACAGAATGAAAAGATTGGGAGAAAAGACGCAACTGAATATTAGACGAATATTTTTAGTTAGTTTTGATGTTATTAGCATTATAATTGCTGCATATGGATCTTTATTATTGAGATTCAATGGACCTATTGAGTCTCAGTATCTACATAGAGTAAATATATTGATTGGTTCAATGATATTAATTGGACTAGCAATCTTTATTACTTTTCGTCTATATCATAGTTTATGGCAGTTTGCATCGATAATTGAACTAAAAAATATTATATTTGCGTCGATTATGAGTGCCATAGCAAATATCTTAATATGTGAATTGACTGGAAATCCATTACCAAGAAGTTGTTATTTTATTTACTTTTTATTATTAGTATTGATGGTTGGGGGAAGTCGATTTATTTATCGTTTTATTAGGTTATATGCCGCGCGTCATAATATAAGGGGAAGAAAAGAGCAACGACCTTTAGAAAAAGTAATGATTATTGGTGCCGGAGTTGCTGGGGAAAAAGTTTATAAGGAGATTTTAGGTTCAAAGAGTATCTATAAAGAAGTTATTTGTTTTATTGATGATGAGCCAAGTAAATGGAATCGAACAATTCATGGGGTTTCAATATATGGTGGTCGTGATAAGATCATTGAAGCTGTAAATAAATATAAGATAGAAGAAATTATGGTAGCGATGCCTTCAGCAAGTAAAAGAGATTTAATCGATATCTTTAATATATGTAAAGAAACAAAATGTAAGTTAAAAAAGTTGCCTGGAATATATCAGTTTATTAATGAAGATGTTCATATTTCTGATTTAAAAGAGGTTGAGATTCAAGATTTATTAGGACGTGATCCAATAAAAGTTAATTTAGCTGATATTATGGGCTATGTAACCGATAAAGTTGTTATGGTAACAGGTGGGGGCGGATCAATCGGTAGTGAATTATGCCGTCAAATTGCTGCAAATAAACCAAAACAATTAATAATTGTAGATATTTATGAAAATAATGCTTATAATATTCAATTAGAATTAAAGCATAATTATCCAGAACTTAATTTAGAGACTTTAATTGCTTCTGTAAGAAATGAAGTCAAGGTCAATAAATTATTTGAGATTTATCATCCTGATATTGTTTATCATGCGGCTGCACATAAACACGTTCCTTTGATGGAAGATTCGCCGAATGAGGCAATAAAAAATAATGTTTTTGGAACATTAAATGTTGCTCGAGCTGCAGATAAATATAATGCACAAAAATTTATTTTGATTTCGACTGATAAAGCAGTCAATCCAACTAATGTGATGGGTGCTACAAAAAGGTTATGTGAAATGATTGTTCAAACTTACAATAAAAGATCACAAACTGAATACGTTGCTGTAAGATTTGGCAATGTTCTAGGTTCGAATGGCTCGGTAATTCCAATATTTAAAAGACAAATTAAAGAAGGTGGACCTGTAACAGTAACCCATCCTGATATAATTCGTTATTTTATGACAATCCCTGAAGCAGTATCGTTAGTTCTTCAAGCAGGTGCCTATGCTAAGGGTGGTGAAATTTTTATTTTAGATATGGGTGAGCCAGTAAGAATAGCTGATATGGCAAAAAATTTAATTAAATTATCTGGTTATGAGCCGGATGTTGATATAAAAATCGAGTATACTGGATTAAGACCAGGAGAAAAGTTATATGAAGAATTACTTATGGAAGAGGAGGGGCTTCAAGATACTCCTAATCATATGATTCACATTGGAAAACCGATTGAGATGAATGAAGATACATTTGTTGAAAGATTAATAAATTTAAAAGAAGCTGCATATGGAGAAACAGATGATATTCGTTCATTGATTAAGGAACTTGTGCCAACTTACCAATATGGTATTACTCCAAAGAGAAGAAAGACACCAGAAATAAAGAAAGATTCACATGTTCAAGTTAATGAACAAGTTCAAGTTAGTAAAACTGTAAATATTTAAAAATGATTAATCGTGGTAATCGTCGCTATGTCGCGTTACTATAAGTAATTTGTAATATGCTAATACGGCTAGTATTTGTATATAGATGAATGATTGAATGAATATATCTATATCGATATATTCTAGATTTGATAGATGTAAAATGATATGTATTAGCAAAGCTCTAGGCAATGATGCCCAGAGCTTTTTTTGTTAGGGCAGTTCTAGAAAATAAAATAATACTTAGTATGAATTGCTGTGATATTTTTTGGCTTATGTTATTATCACAGATTAGTTGAATGTTTAAAATACCAAGTATGATAGTTTATTTGTTCTAGTGATAAATATATATAATTAGATTTTCATGAATAGTACTAGAAAATATAGAAACAACACATCTTGTCTCTGTAAAATAAATCAAAATTATTTTGTGATAGTCTAATTTACTTCCCTGGTCATATGTTTAACAGCTGGTAGAACTGCCAATTTATTAAAGCTGTATGATGACTGGTGAATAGTTTTCAAAGGAGAGAGAAAATGTTAGGAAGAAAGAGAAAAAAGGCCGTAAAAAGTACACATAAAATTATTGATAAAAGTAACAAAAATAATCATGTTGATTATCAAGAAGTATATCGTAACATTAGGACTAATATTGAATATTCAGCAGTAGGAAAAAATGTTAAAGCAATTAATATCACATCTTCAATTAGTAATGAAGGAAAGAGCACTACGGCTTTAAACTTAGCGATGATATATGCAACGAAATATGCAAATGTCTTATTGATTGATGCTGATTTAAGAAGACCGACCCAACATCATTATTTAAAACTATCGAACTCACGAGGATTAACTAACGCTTTGATCGAATATGGTGAAACTAAAAAAATTAGTTCAAAATATTTTCAATTTATTGAAGATGAATCATTTGAGGGAAAGTTATCAGTACTAACTGCTGGCATCAAGGTACCAAATCCTAGTGAGTTAATTAGTAGTGATATCTTTGAAGAGTTTATTAATGAGCTGATGAAGCTGTATGATTTTATAGTTATTGATTGTCCTCCAATTATGTTAGTTAGTGATGCTATTCCGATTGGTAATGTGGTTGATGGAACGGTTTTTGTTTGCTCATCACAACTAACTGGTCGTAAAGATGCTAAGGCTTCAATCGAAATCTTACAAAAGAATAATGTCAATATCCTTGGAACAGTATTAAGTCAAGTAGAAGTTGAAAAGGATAAATACAATAATTATTACTATTATTAAGGAGGGGCAATGAGAAAGTTTAGTGTAAGAAGAATTATTTTAATTTTAATTGATTTAATTTGCATTATTCTAGCAAGTTTTTTAGCGCTATTTCTTAGGTTTAATGGAGAAATTCCAAGCTATTATTTTAATATATTAAAGAATTTAATGGGACTGGAGATTTTTATCTCGTTGGTGATTTTTTATCTTTTTAAACTTTACCGTAGTTTATGGCAATTTGCTTCAATTAATGAGCTTAAAAATATTCTTAGCGCTGCAGTAATTGATAGTATTGCTAATGTTTTTTTTATTTGAAATAGCCGATAAAAGTTTACCGCTAAGTTGCTATTTTATATATTTTTTATTGATTACCATGTTTTTAGGGATAACAAGATTGATTTATCGAATGACTAGATTATATCGAACAGAAAAGGGCAGTGATAATTATAAAGAGCGACGCTCCTAGGAAAAAGTAAGAGATTAAAGGCAGCATAGTATACAGTGATAGATACAATTTCAATTTTGGTGGTAAATTGTACAATAAAGAAGGTACTGTTGTTGATGGGATTCAAGTTAGAACACTATATACAGGTTTTTCTAGTGATGGTAAGTATCACACTAATACAAAACCAATTTTAGAACCAGGTGTATATACTGAAACAGTATATACTTTAGGGAGTAATTATGCAGTAAAACCAATTACTCGTGTATATACAATTAGAAAAGAAACAGTACAAATTAAGTTTGATAATTATTTAAATGTGGAAACATATGATGGTACATCAAAATCATTAATTGGAAAAGTTTATGATAAATCGGGTAACGCTTTTATTGATGCTAAATTAGTATATAAAGGTGTTGATAATAGTTATAATAGTACTATCCCCCCAACTGCAGCTGGTCGATATCGTGTTGTAGCGTCATATAGTGGTGATGATACACATTATGCGGCAATACCGAAAGTAGCTTCTTTAGTTATTAAAAAGGCTGATAAAGCAATTGTAACTGTTAATGATATAAATAATAATTATGGTGAAGAATACAAATATTCATATTCTTTAGAGGGTGTAGTAGCACGCGATATTGATACATTAGTATCATCGATTGTTTGTGTTACAGATAACAATGAAAATGTAGGGAATCATAAAATAAAGGCAATTATCAATGAAGATGTAGCTAAAAACTACAAAGAAGTAGTAGTTGTAAAAGGAAAGCATACAATTACACCTAAAGCTATAAATATTAATATTGATAACATTAATACGACATATGGTGATGATGAAAAAGTATTAACATTTTCACTAGCAGTGGATAGTACTTTAGCTTATGGTGATACATTGGCGGATTTAGGAATCACTTTAGAACGTGAATCGGGAAATGATGTAGGTGAATATAAGATTACTGGTGATGCAAGTAATGAAAACTATGATGTAACATTTACGGATGGTACATATACTATAGCTAGTAAAAAAGTGCAGCTAATAATCGATGATAAAATGAAGGTTGAAGGAGAAATTGATCCAGAATTTACTTATAATATTATAGGATTGGTTAATGGAGATATATTTACTGTTGAGTTAACTAGAGAACCAGGTGAAAAAGCAGGAAAATATGTAATCAATGGTAAAGTCGAAGGGGCCAATAATTATAATTTAGAAATTGTTACTGGTACTTTAACGGTCAACGCTAAAACCGCCCTACCTGTTAAACCTGTAGATAAGGGAACCCCAACCGGTGATAACGTAGATTTAAATACTTTGATAGCATTGGCAGGAATTAGTGCCTTACTATTGTTAATTATTTTAAGAAAAATACATAGTTTAAATAAATAGCTATTATATGAAATTCCCCACTAAAAAATGATATGATCCCTCTAAAGTAGACAATGTAAATAAAACATTGTTTACGAAAGGAGGGATCAAAATAGTGGGGAATATTATTTTATTATTGAACTTATGGATATATTTATAAGTATAATACTAAAATAATTAAATTATAAATCATATAAAAACTTAATATCAACTTTACTAAAAGTGACTTTTAATCCTCTTTGATAAAGATATAATGGAATAAAAATAAGGAGTGATAACAATGTCATTGGTAAAGAATATGGATAATTGGAGTGATATGTCTAAATTAGATTTATTATACAAATTTTCAATAATAAAGTATCTTCGGTATTTCATTATTCCAGAATTGTTTGGCTTAAGCATCTTGGTAATTGCGTCAATAAAAATAAGAGGAATATTTATATTTATAATTATTGTAGTTATAATGATGTTGTATCAAATTAATAAAATAAGTCAGTCTTTTATCAAAGAAAAAGCAGGTAAATTGATTTATCGTCAAAAAACAAGTTTTTTTAGATCATTAAGAAATTTCGATGAATGTACATATAGTGATTATTGCATTAGAAAAATAAAAAAAGTTAAATCATTTTTTAATTATTATGTTATTAACGGGGAAATTGTTAAACGTAGTTTTATTGCTTATATGGATGATGATGAAATTTGTATAGATGAAAAATATTGTACAGTATTAAAAATTCCTAAAGCATATCACGGTTTAGATAAATTAAGAGATTTTTAAGAAATAGGCTAAGGCCTGTTTTTGTGTATATAAAAAACGGATTTTAATCCGTTTTAAAATAAATATTTTAATGTTTTAATTGTTTTTGATAGATATGTTGATTTAGAAGCATTAGTGTCACTATAAACATCATAGGTAGCAATTGTTTTGCCATCAACAATGACATCTAATGTGCCAATAACATCACCTTGTTTAACCGGTAAGAAATTTTCTTTATAGTTTACTTTAGTAGAAACTTTAGCATCAGCGCTTTTTGCTTTAGTATATACTATATCTTTCTTACATTTGACATCAATAGTCAGGTTATCCATTTTATCAACTAGATGCTGTTCAATTAAAGTATCTTTTTTAAAAATGGTAACTTGCTTATAATTATTAAAACCATAATCCAGTAAACTACACATTTCTTCATTTCTTGTTTTTGGAGCTGTTTCTTTCATTAGGACACCAATAATTCTTTGACCATCACGCTGTGCAGTGGTAACTAAGCAATAACCAGCTTCTTTTGTATATCCAGTTTTTAGACCATCAACACCATTATATAACTTTAACAATTTATTAGTATTGACTAGCCAAAAGCTTTGTTTCGTATCTTCACGAATATAACTATCATACAATGACGTTACAGCAAATAAGTCTTCACCGCCGATTTCAATTAGATAGGCAGCCATTATTGCTAAATCATGAGCACAAGTGTAGTGATCGGGATCATGTAGACCGGTTGCATTTTTAAAATGAGTATTCTTTAAACCTAATTTTTTAGCCTTATCATTCATCATCTCTACAAACTTATTAATACTTCCAGCAATATGTTCAGCTACTGCCACACTAGCATCATTAGCACTAGCGATAGCAATTGATTTAAACATATCTTTTAAAGATAAACTTTCACCAACTTCCAAGTAAACTTGACTTCCGCCCATACTAGCTGCATATTTTGAAGTAGTAATTTCATCATCAAACGATATTTTTTTATTTCGTAGGGCCTCAAACATTAAAATCATTGTCATGATCTTGGTTGTTGAAGCAGGATAAAGCTTTTCTTCAGCATTTTTATCGTAGAGAATTTGCCGTGAATTTGCCTCAATCAAGATTGCAGACTTTGCATTAGGAGTAACATCATTGTCCAATGCTTGAACTCTAGAGATTGGTAGTAAGCATACTACCAGTAGGGTTATTAGTAATTTTTTCATCAATTTTATCGCCTCCCTAATTAATATGTCCAAGTTTGATAAAAATACATCTAGTAGTTATGAAATTTGTTTATGACTACTTTTTTTGTATGCTTTCTTCTAGTTTTGTCGAAACCATTTCATCATTATTTTAAAAGATGTAAGATACAAACGAGGAGATGAAATAATGGAAAATAAGATTGAATACAAGATATTAGATGATAAAGTTATCGTCTATTTTTATGGCGAACTTAGCTGCAGTAATGTTGTTAAATATCGCAGCTTACTAAATAGTATTTTAGATAAGGGCAATGGACCTGTCTATTTTGATTTTTTACATACTAATTTTATTGATAGTTCAGGCATTGGATTAGTTTTAGGACGTTATAATCAATTGAAATTAGATGATCGCCAATTATATTTAGCAAATTTATCAAAAACATCTTATAAAGTTTTTGAATTATCAGGAATGTTTGATTTGATGGAATATGTAGAGGAGGTAAAAGGATAATGAACCAGATGGAGTTAAGTTTTAACGCTAGAATTGAAAATGAGCCCTTTGCGCGAACTAGCGTTGCATCATTTATTACCTCATTAAATCCTACAATCGATGAATTAGTTGAAATAAAAACAATCATTAGTGAAGGGGTTAGTAATGCCATTATCCATGGTTATCAAAATAATCCTGAATGTAAGGTAATTATTAAAGTAACAATAGAGGACAATCGTCAAATTAAAATCATTATCCAAGATTATGGAAAAGGAATTGAAGATATTGATGAAGCAAAAATACCTATGTATACCTCATTAAAAGAATTAGAACATGCGGGGATGGGGTTAACCATTATAGAAGCCCTTTGCGATAATTTAGAAATACATTCAACACCGGATTTAGGAACTAAACTAACTATTAAGAAACAATTGAAAGACTCTAACCTTGGCTAAAAGTAATACTATTGAACTGATTGAACAAGCACATCGCGGGGATGATCGTGCTAAAGAATTAGTTGTCAGTCAAAATCTTGGACTAGTTTGGTCAATAGTCCATCGTTTCAAAAATAATTATTATGATAAAGAAGATCTTTTTCAAATTGGATGTATTGGTTTGATGAAAGCTGTTAATAACTTTGATACTAACTATGGGGTACAATTCTCTACATATGCAGTACCAATCATCATGGGTGAAATCAAACGTTATTTTAGAGATGATGGGACAATTAAAGTGAGTCGCTCTTTAAAAGAACTTAATTTAAAAATAAATAAAGCTCGTGAATTACTAACTAATCAAACCGGTCAAGATCCAACAGTTGAACAAATTGCAGCTTATTTAGATGTTGATGTTCAAGATGTTGTTGAGGCAATTGACTCATCTTATTATCCAACCTCATTAAGTGAACCAATTTATGAAAAGGACGGTTCTTCTATTTCAATGGAGGAACGAATTGAAAATAAACATAATAAGATGTGGTTTGAAAAAATTGCATTAGAGATGGAAATTGATAAACTTGATGAAAAAGAGAAGTTAATTCTTTATATGCGTTATCAGCTTGATTTTAATCAAGAGCGAGTCGCTCAGCGTTTAAATATTTCCCAAGTTCAAGTATCAAGATTAGAAAAGAAAATTATTGCAAAATTACGTAGTCATTTAAATGAACAGTAATAAATGTTATGATGTTCATAGGTAATAAAAATGAAAGAGGCTACACAAAGTAAAAAAAGTATTTTATTAGAATATTTAAAAGTAATTGTGCTCACTTTAGTGATTACATATGGAGTATTGTATTTTATTCAAATATCAAGAGTTCAAATGACTTCAATGGTCCCTACATTTAAAGAGGGAAACATTGTTTTGGTAGACAAGGTATTGTATAAAAATAGTAGTCCTCAGCGAAATGATATCGTAATTGTTGATTATAAAGATGCAAATCAAAAAGAGAAGCATATTATCAAACGAGTTATAGCTATTGGCGGAGATTATGTTGAAATTAAAGATAATATAGTATATCTAAATGGCAAAAAACTTGATGAAAACTATGTCAATGGGGTTATGGCTAATAATGAGGATATGTCGATCAATATTCCTGAAGGTAAAGTTTTTGTTATGGGCGATAATCGTAATAATAGTCTTGATTCGCGGCGTTTGGGTTATTTTGATTTCAAAGAAGATGTAGTTGGTAAGGTTTTCTTTACGGTTCCGTTCTCTTAATAAAATTATTATTTAAAAGTAAGTTTTAGCAAAATAGCTAAACTTACTTTTTTTTAAAATTAAATTATCGTAAAATAACATAGTTACTTGATTGAACAACAAAAAGTGTTATAATGACTTCAGGTGATAAAATGGAAGAGGCTATACAAAGCAAAAAGAGTATTTTATTGGAATACTTAAAGGTTATTGTAATTACTTTAATAGTTACATATGGTATATTATATTTTGTTCAAATATCTAGGGTTTATGGAACGTCGATGATACCAACTTATCATGAGGGTAACATTGTTTTAGTTGATAAGGTATTTTATAAAAATAAAGAACCAAAACGTAATGATATTATTGTTGTTGATTATGTTGATGCTGCTAAAAAGGAAACTTATATTATTAAACGTGTAATTGGAATTGGTGGCGATCATATTGATATTAAAGATAATCAAGTTTATTTAAATGGTAAATTACTAGAAGAAGACTACATTAATGGGGTTATGACTAATAATGAAGATATGTCGATCGATATCCCTGAAGGTAAAGTTTTTGTTATGGGCGATAATCGTAATAATAGTCTTGATTCACGACGATTAGGTTATTTTGATTTTGATGAAGATGTGATTGGCAAAGTTTTCTTTACAGTTCCTTTCTTTTAAATTAATTAGGTCTTAACGACCTTTTTTATTTTAGAAAGAAAATTAACTTTTTTTATAATAAGTATTGTATACAATGTGCCTTTTGTGTTAAAATGACAAAAATCAATAAGTGGGGGAAGTAGCTTGTTGAAGAAAGAAAGGGTGGTAAAATGAGTTATAAATTTAAAATTACTCGCGGGAACGCGATCTTAAACTTTTCTGAAGAATATTGCCAATCTCGTTGTCAATTAATCGAAAGTGAATCTTTTGCACGAGTTTTAAAAGGATTCGTTCACGAAGGAAAAAGAAAAGAAAATACTACTTATACTTATTTAAGAGAAGTAAAAAGTGAGAGTGTGGAAATTGTTAGTGATTTAAGAACAATTTTTAAATTGTTATTAGTGATGTCTGTTGAAGAAGTTTTATCTTCATATCCACATTTATCAGGATATTTTAGAGATCGTGATGAATTTGTAAAAGTAATTGAGGAAGTATATCTTTTCTGGAGAAAATTACAACGTTATAGTGTTGTATATAATGAAAATACAAGTAGAGGATATCAAAATGTTCAGTTTGGAGATGCTCAAGCTAAGTTTGAAGAATTAGTTTTATCAGTATACCGTACTATTGAAGAAACAGCTTTGGGATATCGTCATCATGTATACCGTCAAATTACTGCGGGGGTTAATGCAGGTTTAAGAGTAACAAATATGCGTTCATTCTTACCTTATGAATATCGTAATTTAGATGATATTCCATTTATTGAAACCGTAATTATTCATCCACCATTCATTACTTATTCTAAGCGGAATAAACGTGATGGGGTATTCCCAGAAACAAAACATAATCCAATCGAAGATTTGAAATTTGATTCTGAACAATGGTTCTGTTATCCAGCTAAAGTTGGAGATTTATTAGCATTTGTATATTTCAATGTAGCATTTATGGCTCAAGGGGTTGCTTTATGTAACTTATTTGAATTAGCAAGTGAAGAAGAATATCGTAATCGTAAACCAGATATCATCTATGTATACGGTTATGAAGATGGTAAGATGAATCAAAGTTTCTATCAAGATGATGAAAATGATATGATGGTAGCATTATTATCAGCAAGTGATGATTTTGATTACTTTGGTTATATGAAAAAAATGATGTTAACTTTACACAATGTTCGTAAGATCAATCAACGTCAATTACCTATCCATGGAGCGATGGTTAAAATTACGTTACATTCTGGTGAAGTTAAAAATATAGTAGTTATGGGTGACAGTGGCGCTGGTAAATCAGAAACAATTGAACAAATTAAAGTATTTGGAGCAGCTTATATCCGTGATTTAGTAACTGTATATGATGATATGGGTGTTCTATTATTAGACGAAGAAGGTAAAGTTAAAACTTCTGGTACAGAAATTGGAGCATTTGTACGACTTGATGATTTAGATGCAGGGTATAGTTTTAAAGAATTAGACCGTTCTGTTTTTATGAATCCAGATAAAGTAAATGCGCGAATCGTAATACCAATCACTGATTATAAAGATGTTGTTGCGCATCATGATGTTGACTTCTTCCTATATGCAAATAACTATGAAGAGGGTGGCGAATCATTAAGTTTCTTTGATGATGTAAATAGTGCTTTAGATGTATTTAGAGCAGGAAATCGTATGGCTAAAGGAACTACTACTGAATACGGTTTAGTAGGCAGCTATTTTGCTAATCCATTTGGACCAGTACAACGTGAAGAACAAACTGAAGTTATTTTAGTTGATTATTTCAATAGAATGTTTAAACAAGGGGTTAAAGTAGGACAATTAAGAACACGTTTAGGAATTAAAGGAAACGAACATAAAGGTCCTCAAGAAGCAGCTACGGCAATTCTTAAATATATTACTGGTGAAGATGAATTAAAACAATTAGAAGAAGAATAAATCTTAGATAAATGGTACATCCCGTGTCTGCTTGACGAGGGATGTACCACGATACTAAGATTTTTTTGTTTATCCTCACGGAGCAGTTCTTTTTTTTATAAGGGTGAATATGGTTTGATGAGGGGATCAAAGTGAAAAAGTATAAACTACTTCTAATTATTTTAGTTCTAGTTATTACCTTGATAATATTATCAATTAAACCAACTAATCAAATCGTTTTATACAACTATCATCCTGTCATTGAAATATCTAATAAATTCGATCCTCAGGCTAATATTCAAAAAGTTATTGGCGGCTCAATTAGTGACGTTAATGTAGATACTAGTAAGATTGATTTTAGTAAAGTCGGTAAATATCCGATTACGTATATTTATAATAACATCAAAACTACGATTACGATTGAACTTCAGGATACTTTAAAGCCAAATGTTGAAGTACAGGAAGTTACTGTTGATCTTGGAATGAAGATAACTGCTCGGGATGTAGTAAAAGATATTTATGATAATTCTCGGACAACAGTTAAATTCAAAAAAGATTATCAATTTGATCATGTAGGGGATTACGAAGTTGAAGTATCGATATGTCGGGCTAACAGTAACTGTGTAACCAAAAAAACAGTCGTGCATGTGTTACCTAAAGATACGACTCCGCCAGAAATATTAGGGATTCGTAATTTAAGTGTTTTAAAAGATAGTGATATTGATCTTCTATCAAGTGTCAGTGTTAAAGACAATCAAGATGATAATCCAACTTTAACAATTGATAGTTCTAATTTGGACATTTCTAAAGTAGGTGATTATCAAATTGTATATTTTGCTAAAGATCGTTCTGGGAATATGACAAAAGAAACATGTATTGTTAGCGTTGTTGAAAATAAGACAATAGGAAGTTTTGAGCCTAGTGATGAGAAGGTAGTATATTTAACATTTGATGATGGTCCATCGATGAACACCCAAAAGGTTTTAGATATTTTAGCGGTTTACGATGCTAAAGCAACTTTTTTTGTAACAGGAACCAATGAAAATTATTATGATTTAATAAAAAAAGCTCATGACCAAGGTCATACGATTGGATTACACACTTATATTCATGAATATGATCAAATATATAACTCGTCATCAGCATATTTTTCAGATTTAAAAAAAATTGAAGATCTTGTATATAGTCAAATTGGAAGTGTGCCTAAATATATTCGTTTTCCTGGTGGCAGTAGTAATCAGGTTTCTAAGAAATACTGTCATAAGATTATGAGTAAATTGACTAAAGAAGTAGTAAATCGCGGTTATCAATATTACGATTGGAATGAGGATAGTGAAGATGGCTCGGGACAATTATCAGTAAAACAATTGATTAAAAATGCTACAGCATCGACTGAGAAAAATATTATGTTATTGTTTCATGATGCTAATGGAAAAGAGAATTCTTTAAAAGCAATTGGGCCTGTAATTCAATATTACCAAAATAAAGGTTACGTATTTAAAGGAATAGATGATAGTTCTTTTGTCGTACACCATAGTGTAAATAATTAGAATTCCTAAAGGAATTCTTTTTTGTTTTAAACATATACTGTATTGGTGATTAGATGAAAGAAAAATTAATTAAATATAGTTATTATTTGATGATAATAATTATGATTGTAATAGCTACATATGTGTTAATAAACTGGCTGATTCCGCTTTTTTTTAGTTGCTTGATTGTTTTGGTACTGCAGCCGCTATTAGCTAAAGAAATTAAATTATTAAAGATTGAAAATATTTTTCTTTCAAAATGTTTGATTGTATTTAATTATCTTCTTTTTATTGGTGTAATTATTGCCATGATTATATTTGCTGTAATTCAAATATACACGGTATTAGAGTTATTGCCTAATTATCTTGAAAATTTATATCAGTTATTTAGTCAAAACCATTATATAATTGATGCAACAAAGTACTTAGATGTTATTTACAGTGGATCAATGAGCATAGTTGAAAGTATTTCTACTGGCTTTATTACTGGTTTAATTGCTTTTATTATGAAAATACCAAGTATTTTATTTGATTTAATATTTGTTGTTATTACTTCATTATTTATTCTTCTAGATTATTCTAGAATTGAAAGACTGGTAGTTAAACGATATGAAATGGTGGCACTTATAATAGATACAATTAAAGAAGTATTAAGTAATTTATTTAAAGCTTATTTTATAATTATGATCATTACGTTTGGAGAATTATGGCTAGGATTTAAAATAATAGGGATTAATCATAGTATAATGCTGGCTTGCATAATAGCAATTTTTGATTTTATGCCGGTTTTAGGATTAGATATGATCATGATTCCATGGATCATAATCAGTGCTCTGACAAATAAAATATATCTTGCAGGAGCATTACTTGTTATCTATATGATTATTGTAATAACAAAAAATATTTTGGAACCAAAATTGATTGCTAAAAATCTTGGAGTAACTCCAGTTCTTTCATTAGTTGGGATGTATTTAGGAATGAAAGTTATGGGTGTAATAGGTTTGATTATTGTGCCGACATTATTAATGGTGATTATCCAAATTCTCAAAGTCAAATATCAATTAAAAAATAAGGTAGAGATTCAAAAATCTTAAAGAAGGTAATGTATAAATTATCAGCTTTTTCATATACTTGCTAGTAGGTGAGAAAATGAAAATAGAAAATACAGAACTTAATTTACATCTTAAAGACAGTGACCAGCGCTTGTTTGAAGGATGGTATTTCAAAATTGTTGATTGTAAAATTTCTTTAGCAATTATTGTCGGGATTAGTAAGACAATTGAAAAATCTTGTGCATTTATTCAAACTTTGGATACATATACAAACCAAAGTCAGATGATTGAATATAGTTTAGATGATTTCCAGTGGGGAAAAGATCCCTTTTACATTAGAATTAAAAATAATTTTTTTACTAAAGAACAAATTATTTTGGATCTTGATAATGGGCTAGTTGATATTCAAGGAAACTTGAAAAATAGTCAGTATACTAAACTAGAAACAACATGTTATGCTCCAACGATTATGGGACCTTTTCATTATTTATCATTTTTAGAATGTAATCATGCAATAATAAGTCTGCGACATCATATTACTGGGAGCTTAAAAGTAAATAATCAGAAATTTCAGATAATTGGTGATGGCTATATTGAAAAGGACTGGGGACGTTCATTTCCACAAGATTATTTATGGTTACAATCAAATAGCTGTAAAGAAAAAGAGGCAAGTTTATTTTTATCAATTGCTAAGATTCCACTATTAGCGTGTAGTTTTCAAGGATTGATCATGAACTTATTAGTAGATGATCAACAAATTCGAGTAGCAACTTATTATGGAGCAAGAGTAAAAGATATGTTTACGCGGGAAGGATATCATTATTTAATTATTAGTCAACATCCTCATACATTTTATTTGAAAATAAAAGCAGGACATCGTTTTGAATTAAAATCACCACAATCAGGAAAGATGAATGGTTATGTTGAAGAAAGTCTTAATGCTTTAGCTGTTTTATTAGTTTATAAAAAGAATAAAAAAGTTGCTAAGTTTAATTTTATTAATTGTGGCTTTGAATTGTTTGGAAATTGGTTATAAGATGATTAATTATCATCTTTTTTTATTTGTCGTGGTACAATATGAGTATATAATAATGAGTTATTTGGATAAGGGAGAAAATAATGGAAACAATAATAACAGAACGGTTGATTTTAAGAAGTCCCGATAATAATGATGCTCAAACTCTTTTAAAGATTCATAATGATATGGCAACGTTAAAGTTTAATGCGATGACGAAATATGAATTTGCTGAGATGATTAGAGATATTGAGAGGGAACATGATATGATGTATTGCATAGAACTAAAAAATTCTAATAATGTTATTGGTGCTGTGTTTATAAATCCTGATCGTTTAAGATATCGTGTAAATGCTCTCAGTTTATCATATTATTTAGACTGTAGGTATTATCGTAATGGCTATATGTATGAAGCTCTGCAAGCTATTATTATAAAATTGTTTGAGCAAGAGATTGATATTATTAGTGCTCGAGTGTTTAAAGAAAATACTGCTTCTGCAAGGTTGTTAGAAAAACTAGGATTTCAGTATGAAGGTTGTCTTCGTATGGGGGTAACCGGTTATCAAGAGATTGTTCATGATGATTTCTTTTACTCAATTTTAAAAGATGAGGTAAATTTGACAGTATAAAATTTCATTGCTATAATAAAAAAAGATTAGCGTTGATACATTCAGCGCTTTTATTATGAAAAGAGGAGGAAAATTATGTTAAAAGTATGGGTTGTTGGTTCCAATGGCCAAATCGGAACAGCAATTAATGAAGTAATTGAACCATTAGAAATAGAAGTTTTAAATACAGATCAAGATGAATTAGATATTACTAATACAGATGATGTGATTAGTTTTGGAGAAATCAATCGACCGGATATTATCATTAATTGTGCTGCGATTACCGATGTTTATAAGTGTGAAAGGAATCGTGATCAAGCTTTTCGGGTCAATGCTTTAGGACCACGAAATTTGTGTATTGTAGCTCGAAAAATTGGAGCTAAAGTAGTTCAAATTTCAACTGATGATGTTTTTGATGGTAAAAGTGATACACCATATAACGAGTTTGATGTGGCGAAACCGAAAACAGTGTATGGCTGTTCAAAAAAAGCAGGAGAAGACTATGTTAAAGAATTTACGCATAAACATTTTATTATTCGAAGTAATTGGATTTATGGACAAAATGGTACAAATTTTGTTAATGAGTTTATAGCTAAAAGTAAAAAAGAAGATTTTTTAAATGTTGCAAATGATCAATTTGGGTCACCAACTAGTGCTAAAGATCTTGCTCGAGCAATTCTATATTTAATGGAAACTAGTGAATACGGAACATATCATATTACTTGTAAAGGTGTGTGTAGTCGTTATGAGTTTGCTAAAGAAATCAGTAAACAAATTAATAGTCATGTGATGATTACGCCAGTTTCAACAAAAGAGATGGCTGATGAGGTGGTTCGTCCATCATATGTCGTACTAGATAATTTTATTTTACGTTTAGTCAATGGGTATCAAATGCCAACTTGGCAAGAGTCGTTACAAGAATATATAAAAGAAATCAAGGAGGATTAGGATGGCATTAAAGAAAGCGAAGAAAAAAATTGGTTTAACTACAAAAATATTTATTGCCTTGATAGCGGGGGCAATTTTAGGAATAATACTATTTAACTTACCCGCTGGTTCAGTTCGGGATGATATTGTTATTGATGGTATTTTATATGTGATTGGACAAGGCTTTATTAAATTGATGAAGATGCTTGTAGTGCCGTTAGTTTTTTGTTCTTTGGTATGTGGAAGCATGGCAATCGGAGATACAAAAAAACTTGGTTCAGTAGGCGTTAGAACGATTGTTTTTTATCTTTTTACAACAGCGTTAGCAATCACAGTAGCTTTATTGATTGGTAATTTGATAAATCCTGGACTTGGATTAGATATGTCAGCTGTTCAATCAACTGCTGCAAATGTAGGGACAACAGAATCTACAACACTTGTTGAAACACTTTTAAACATTATTCCAGATAATCCAATTAGTGCATTATCAAATGGCAATATGCTTCAAATTATTGTTTTTGCTTTATTAGTTGGCGTTATTTTAGCTAAGTTAGGTGAACGTGCTGAAGTGGTTGGTAACTTTTTCAGTCAGTTTAATGATATTATGATGGAGATGACTATGATGATTATGGCAATTGCACCATTAGGAGTATTTTGTTTAATTGCAAGGACTTTTGCGGGAATAGGATTTGGTGCTTTTTTACCATTAGGTAAGTATATGATTGCTGTCTTGATAGCATTGGCGGTTCAGTGTTTATTTGTATATTTAGGCTTACTCAAATTATTTACGGGATTAAACCCGATTAAATTTATTAAAAACTTTTTTCCGGTTATGGCTTTTGCTTTTTCAACTGCCACTTCAAATGCGACCATCCCTTTATCAATAGATACGTTAGCTAAAAAAATGGGAGTTTCAAAGAGAATTTCCTCATTTACAATTCCTTTAGGGGCTACGATCAATATGGATGGTACGGCAATCATGCAGGGAGTGGCAGTCGTCTTTGCGGCACAAGCCTTTGGAATCAATCTAGATCTAACAGATTACATAACCGTAATTGGAACAGCTACATTAGCTTCAATTGGGACAGCGGGAATTCCAAGTGTTGGATTAGTTACTTTAACGATGGTATTTAATTCAGTTGGGTTGCCAGTGGAAGCGATTGGGATGATCATGGGAATTGACCGTATTTTAGATATGACACGAACAGCAGTTAACATTACAGGTGATGCTGTTTGTACAACAATTGTGGCACATCAAAATAAAGCAATCAATCGTAATATTTTTGATAATAGTGATATAAAAAGAGTTAGTGAATAGTTTGTAATAATCATGTATAATAAAAGGTGAAGATAGGATCTTCATCTTTTATTTTGGAGGATATTATGAATAAGTTATCTGGTTTGAAAACAGACTGTTGTGGTTGTAGAGGATTTTGTTGTCGAGCACTATTCTTTTTTAAAAGTGATGGTTTTCCTTATGATAAACCAGCAAAAAGAAATTGTAAAAATTTATTAGCAGATTATCGTTGCAAAATACATGACCAGCTAGAAATTGTAAATTATTATGGTTGTATAAACTACGATTGTCTTGGAGCGGGACAAAAGACAGCCCTGTTCAAAGAAGATGACCAGCTTCTATTTGAAGTATTTGAAGTTATGGTACAGCTGCATGAAATTTTATGGTATTTATATGTTGGTAAAAATTTTGTACAAAGTCAACGATTAAATGAACAGCTCGAAACATATTATCAGATGATTGAATCATTAACTTATTTAGATGCCGAAGAAATCCTTGCACTTGACTTAAATAAGTATCGGCAATTAGTAAATCCTTTATTACAGGAAGTCTATTGTCAAATGAATAAAGATATTCAAATTAAACCATTGCAAGCTAGAAAAACAGTACTGAATCGTGCTGATTTTATGGGTTGTGATTTACATGAAAAAGATTTACGTGGACAAGATTTTAAGGGGGCCTTTTTAATTGGGGCAAATTTGTCTAATTGTGATTTATGTGGTGTTAATTTTTTAGGAAGTGATGTAAGAAAGATGGATATTAGAAATAGTGATTTATCAAAAAGTCTATTTCTAACACCAGCTCAAATAAGTGCATGTGTTATTAATCGGTACACAAAATTGCCGGAATATATAGGCTATTAGTAAATTTGTAAGAGGGAGAAGATAAAGATGGACAGAGTAGGAATTAAATTATGGGCTAAAGAAAAAACACGATCGAATAAATGGAATATTTGGAAAGGTTTTTTAGCTATATTTGCGGCTTCACTAGGACTTTCTTTTATTGTTTTATTACTATTTTCAGTAATGATCGACATTGGGGGAAGCAGTTATTATGATACTTTTACTTTTATGGATCTAGCTGTGACAGTGGGAGTATTTGCTTTATATTTTTTAGTAATTGGTTTTTCAGTCAATATATATCGTTATATCAAAAAAATTGTGCAGGAGGATATTGCTGATCTTAATGAATTGAGAGCACCTATAGGGCAATATTTTAAACAGGGATTTGGTGTTCTGGGTGTTGGACTTATTTGTGTTTTAGGAACATTGGCATTTGTTGTTCCAGGAATTATTTTGGGATTAGGGTTATCAATGACACCTTATCTTTTAGCAAATTATCCTAGTTTATCAATTTTTGAAGCAATTACAACAAGCTGGAAAATGATGCAAGGAAAGAAAATGAAATGTTTTGTCTTATTTTTTAGTTTTTATGGCTGGATTTTATTAAGTACAGTAACACTGGGAATATTATTTATTTGGTTATTGCCATATATGACATTAACATTTAATAAATTCTTTTTAGAAAACGAGAATGAATTTTATGGTGTAGTTAACAGTAACAATAATGTAAGTAGTAATGATATTGAAGAGTTTGCTTTATTAAATAATTTGAAACTTGATACACGTAATAATGTATATGGAATGTTTAATGATTATCCAGTAGTAGTGATGTTTGGGAGTGCTAACAATGACCTAATTATTACAATCGATACTATTGGGGAAGATCGAACTGCTCTAGATGAATATTTTAATAATTTAAGAACAATATTAACAAACATTAAAACTATTAATTATAGTAATGGAACAATTACCTTAAGTGCTTTGCGAAGTGAGGAATTACATGAAGTATATGAGATTTTAAATCGAATTACTTTAAAGTTAAGAGATCTGGGCTTCCTTCCAAGTTGTGGAACTTGTCATATTAATAAACCAACTTCATTCTATGAGTATCATGGTCAATTGATGAATATGTGTGATGACTGTAGAGATGCAATCAGTACCCAAGCTGAAGAAATCGTTGAGGACAGTAGCCGAGGAATCATTGGTGCTGTGGCTGGTGCTCTAATTGGTGGTGTGCTTTGGGCATTGGTGTATCAAATCGGTTTTATCGTCGCATTCTTAGGTTATTTAATTGTTTTTTTAGCGATAAATGGTTATCAGCGAATGGCTGGTAAAATTTCTAAAAAAGGATTAATAATTTCAATTATTTGTAGCGTTTTGGTACTGTTTTTTGCAGAATCAATCAGCTTAGGGCTAAAAATTAAAGATCTGATGCAATTACAAAGTATTTTTACTGCATTTTCATATATTCCTTACTTCCTTTCATTCAGTGAAATCTTTGCTATTGTAGTTAGAGATATAGTCCTTGGATTAATCTTTATGGGATTAGGAAGCTGGCAATATATTTATAAGATTAAAAAGTCTTTGGATGAAGAAAATCTAAATAAACTCGATTAAACAGTTTCAGTAGAAACTGTTTTTTTGCACAAGTAGTCATAAATAAAAAAATGCATTACGTTTTTTTCATTGTTGATTTTAAAACAGTGAGTTTGTTCAACTCGGCGCATCATCCCTAGATGCTCATAGAAATGATAATTACAGCTTGTATCAGTGTATAAATAAAATCTATTGATTTGTTGTTCTTGCATATAACTAATCAGTAGATTAAATAATTCTTTTCCAAGACCTAATCCCCGATACTGTGCATCAATTGCAAAGAAAGATAGCTCGCCTTGATAGTCTTGATTAGTTTGTTGTAACAAAACTTTATCAATATTATTGACAGCCTTAAATATTTTAGCTGTTTTTCGTCCCTCTTTTCTTATTAAGAGATTAAAAATATTGAATCCTTGTTTAACCCTATATTTAAAGGGACATTTATGTGTTTTGATATTTTTTCCCATAATAATGCCAATAGGCTGTTCCTTTAGCAAGGCAACAAGCGTAAAAGTTTGATTGCTTAAACAGCTGCTTAAGAAAATTTTTGATAGTAATTTAGCTATTTTGGAAGTACAAAACTCATCATAGTGCCATGCTTCACGAATAATTTTTTCAATTGCTAAATAGTCTTTTTTAATAATTGGTCTAAAAATAATTTGATTTTTCATACTATTCTCCTTTATTTAATATATAATTATCATAAAGTCTACGGTTACTGTAAAGTCAAGGAGGAACATAATGTTAAAAAATGAATCATTAAAACTAACTACTGCACAATTTGCTAAATTACATAAAATTAATAAGCGAACGCTACATTACTATGATGAAATTGATTTATTTAAACCAAAATTTAAAGGTGAAAATAATTATCGATATTACGATTATTTTCAAAGTATTGAATTAGAAAATATTCTAATGCTAAAGCAGTTAGATATGAGTATCAGCGAAATTAAAAGTTATCTAAATAATCCTAATGTTAATGATTTTGTAAATATTGCTGATGATAAAATACTAAAAATAGAACAAGATATTCGTCGTTTAAAACAAACAAAAAAGGTATTAGAGATAAAAAAGAATCAATTGTTGAAGAGTTCACGAGTTACTGATTTTGAAATCGAAATCGTTGAGCGCCAAGATGAATATTTATTAGTTTCAAATGAGCCTTTTGTTCAATATGATGTTAAAGAAATTTTAGAATATTTGCAGCAGGCTTGGAATATAGAACAATATAAAGTAGGGTGTGGCAGTTATATTAGTATTGATAAAATTAAAAATAATGATTTTGAACATTACGATGGTCTGTTTATTTCCCTTCAAAACAAACGATATGGCAAAAACGTTTTATTACAATCTAAAGGAAAATATTTATGTGGTTATGTTAAAGGGGATTGGGATAAAATAGCTGTATTATATCGTAGTATGTTAAACTTTGCAAAAAAGGAAAACTTGAAATTAATAGGATATGCTTTTGAAAGAGGTCTCAATGAATTTGCAATCAATAGTATTGATGAGTATTTTACTGAAATATCAATTAAGATTAGTGAATAAACTAATCTTTTTTATATATAGTTTTAAACTATATATAACCCTATGTTTTAAGTATTTTTCAATAATAAAAAGATTTGTTATCCTATGTACACAAGGAGTGTGATAACATGAATAAAATACCGTATCGATATGATATAGTTGGAAGTTTTTTAAGAAGCGAGCGTTTAAAACATGCTCGTGAGAATTTCAATAATAATTTAATTAGTAAAAATGAATTAAAAAAAATTGAAAATGAAGAGATTTTAAAATTAGTAAAAAAAGAAGAGGCAGCTGGTTTAAAAGCTGTAAGTGATGGTGAATTTTGTCGGAGTTATTGGCATCTTGATTTTTTGGCAGGTTTAACAGGTGTAAAAAAAATTGAAGCTGAAAAATGGTCAGTTGATTTTAAAGGGGTTCAGCCCAAGGCGGCGACTTTAAAAATTATTGATAAAATTGATTTTGAAGATCATGAATTTTTAGAACATTTCGAATATTTAAATTCAATCATTGAAAATGGTGTAACAGCAAAAATGACGATTCCAGCACCAACGATGCTACATTTAATTGCCTGCGTTAGAACAAAAGAATATCAGCCAATTGCAAGATATCAGGATGATGAACAATTGATTGTAGATTTAGCTATGGCTTATCAAAAGATTATTCAGGCTTTTTATGATCGAGGATGTCGGTATTTACAGCTTGATGATACTTCATGGGGAGAATTTTGTTCAAAAGAAAAACGGGAGGAATATGCTAATTGTGGGATTGATGTAGGAGCACTGGTCAAAAAATATGTATATTTAATTAACTTATCGATTGTTAATAAGCCAGATGATATGAATATAACAATTCATATTTGTCGTGGTAACTTCAGATCAACTTGGTTTTCATCAGGGGGGTATGAACCAGTTGCTAAGGAATTATTTGGTAACTGTAAGGTAGATGAGTTTTTCTTAGAGTATGATAGTGATCGTTCAGGGGATTTTACACCACTTAGATTTATTAAAGATCAAGTAGTTGTTTTAGGATTAATTACATCAAAATTTTCAGAATTGGAAGATAAGGAAATGATAAAAGCAAGAATTAACGAAGCTAGTCAGTTTGTAGCTTTAGATCAATTATGCTTGAGTACCCAATGTGGCTTTGCATCAACTGAAGAAGGAAATAATTTAACTGAAGATCAGCAGTGGGCTAAAATTGCATTAGTCAAAGAAATTGCTGAAGAAGTGTGGGGAAAATAATGAAAACAGCAGTTATTGGATATCCAAGAATTGGATCAAATCGAGAATTAAAATTTGCTACAGAGCGGTATTTAAAGGGACAGATTGAACAAAGTGAGTTATTACAAATTGCCCAAAATTTAAGAAAAGAACATTGGGTTGAACAAGATAACCAAAAAATAGATTATATTTCTTCAAACGATTTTTCATTTTATGATAATGTTTTAGATACAGCCTATTTACTAAATATCATTCCTAAACGATATCAAGAATTACAATTGAATTCATTAGATCAATATTTTGCAATGGCACGAGGCTATCAAGGGGAAAATGGAGATGTTAAAGCTTTAGCAATGAAAAAATGGTTTAATACTAATTATCATTATTTAGTACCGGAAGTTGATGATCAAGTTGAAATTAGCTTAAATGGAACTAAGATTTTTGATGAGTTTCAAGAAGCACTTGATTTAGGGATTAAGACCAAACCAGTCATTGTTGGACCATATACTTTAATGAAATTATTACGTTTTACAGGGACACTAACTTATCAAGATATTCTTGATGATCTTATAAATGGGTATTTAGAGGTTATTAAGAAATTGAGGGATTTAGGTGCTTCATGGATTGAGGTTGATGAACCAGCACTAGTTTTTGATTTAAGTGATAAAGATATTATCTTGTTTAAAGAAATATATACTAAAATTTTAGATAATAAAGAGTCAGTAAAAATTTTATTACAGACATATTTTGGAGATATTCGTGACTGTTATCAAACAGTTTTAAATTTAGATTTTGATGGAATTGGATTAGATTTTATTGAAGGTAAGGAAAATTTAACTTTATTAGATCGTTACGGTTTTGATCAAAATAAAATCTTATTTGCAGGAGTAGTTAATGGTAAAAATATTTGGAAGAATGAATATGAAAAAACAGTTTCTTTAATTGAAAAAATAAAAAATAATGTCAATAAAATAGTTTTAAATACATCATGTTCCTTGATTCATGTCCCTTATACGATTGAAAATGAAAGGAATTTAGAGCAAATATATAAAAATAATTTTTCTTTTGCACAAGAAAAATTAAAAGAATTATTTCAATTAAAGGTAATTATGCGAATTGGAAAAGGACATAGTTATTATGTTGATAATTTAGCATTCTTTAAAGAGCCAAATAATCGTACTAATGAAGCAGTCCAAGCACGAATTGCAGCACTGAAAAAAGAAGACTTTATTCGCCTACCGGAATTTGAAGTACGTCGCCAAATTCAAAAAGAAAAATTTAAATTACCAATTTTACCAACTACAACAATTGGTTCATTTCCTCAAACCAAAGAAGTAAGAGCTAATCGCCGAGCTTATCGTAATGGTGACATTGATGAACAGACATATGCGGAATTTAATCATCAGATGATTAAAGAATGGATCAAGTATCAAGAAGAAATAGACTTAGATGTTTTAGTACATGGAGAATTTGAAAGAAATGATATGGTTGAATATTTTGGTGAGAATCTAGATGGATATTTATTTACTGAGAATGGCTGGGTACAATCATATGGTACTCGTTGTGTTAAACCGCCAGTTATTTGGGGTGATATTTCTCGAGTGCGCCCGCTAACAGTAGATTATGCAGTATATACACAAGCTCTAACTAAAAAACCTGTTAAAGGAATGTTGACCGGTCCAGTAACAATGTTAAACTGGTCATTTCCGCGGATTGATATTTCTTTGGCAGAAACAACTTTACAACTGGCACTTGCAATCAAAGACGAGGTTTTAGATCTTGAAGATCATGGCATTAAAATTATTCAAATTGATGAAGCAGCACTGAGAGAAAAATTGCCATTACGAAAAAGGGATTGGCAAAGTGAATATCTTGATTGGGCAATTCCAGCATATCGCTTAGTTCATAGTAGTGTTCAAGCAGATACACAAATTCATAGCCATATGTGTTACAGTGAATTTGATGATATTATTCAAGCAATTGAAGATATGGATAGTGATGTTATTTCTTTTGAAGCTTCACGTTCTGATCTAACATTGATCGATACTTTAAATAGAGTTAATTTTAAAACTGAGATCGGGCCAGGAGTCTATGATATTCATTCTCCAAGAATTCCTAGTGTTGAAGAATTAGAAAGAGTTTTAACCTCGATGCTTGAAAAATTGTCTGCCAGCAAATTATGGATCAATCCAGATTGTGGCTTAAAGACCCGAGCTTATCCAGAAACTTTAGCTAGTTTAAAAAATATGGTCGAAGCAACTAAAAATATTCGTGCCAAACTTCAATAACTGAGTAAATAGTGTTAGAATAAGGCCAAAGGAAGTGAAGAAAATGACATTACAACAATTACGCTATGTGATTACGGTAGCTCAAAAAGGCTCAATTAGTGAAGCAGCTAAAGAATTATTTATTTCACAGCCTAGTTTATCTAATGCAATTAAAGAATTAGAGAAAGAGATGAAAATTATCATTTTCTCACGAACTAATAAGGGTATCATAATAAGTGATGAAGGATTGGAATTTTTAGGATATGCGCGTCAGGTTCTTGAACAAGCAGAACTTTTAGAAAATCGATATTTAGAAACAAAAAGTACTAAAAAGCGCTTTAATATTTCAACTCAGCATTATTCTTTTGCTGTTAATGCTTTTGTTGATTTAGTAAAAAAATATAGCGATAACGAATATGAATTTACAATTAGGGAAACTCGCACATATGAAATAATTGAAGATGTTAAAACTCTTAAAAGTGAAATTGGAATTCTTTATATAAATGATTTTAATCAAAAAGTTATTAATAAATTGTTAAAAGAAAACAATCTTATTTTTAATCAGCTTTTTATTGCTAAACCACATATTTTTGTTAGTAATACAAATCCATTAGCTCAAAAAGATATTGTGACTCTTGAAGATATTGAACCATTTCCTTATTTATCCTTTGAACAAGGACAATATAATTCATTTTATTTTTCTGAGGAAATTTTAAGCACTTTAGTACATCAAAAAATAATCAAAGTCAGTGATCGAGCAACTTTGTTTAATCTATTGATTGGTTTAGATGGGTATACTATTTCAACAGGGATTATTAGCGAAGAATTGAATGGTAAAAATATTATTGCGATTCCGCTTGCTGTTGATGAAACGATCAAGATTGGATACATTGTTCGAAATGATACAGCGCGCAGCTATTTAGGTCAAATTTTTATTGAAGCATTAAAACAAAATACTCAAGAATTGATGCAGGGAGTCTAGCTCCCTTTTTTATTTATGTCAATATCATTCAAGCAATATTTTAAAACTTGTGATATAGTAGCATTCAAGGAGGGATACAGGTGGTGGAAACTAGAACGATCGTATATGATGAACAATTACAAATTGAAGCATATCAGTTTGTTGGAATAATGCAAAAATTCCCTAATCATTTTCATGACTGTTATGTAGTTGGTTTTGTTGAAAAGGGCAATCGCCATTTGTCTTGTCGTGGGGATGAATATGATATGGAGCCAGGGGATATGCTGTTATTAAATCCTCGTGATAATCACACTTGTGAAAGTCGCGACGGTCAACCGCTTGATTATCGTTGTTTAAATATTGATGCAGATGTTATGGTGCGAGCAGTAAAAGAGGTTATAGGATGTAGCTATTTACCAAATTTTGAAAAACCAGTTGCTTTTCAAAGTGAGATGGTCGAATCTTTACGCACATTGCATCAAAGTGTGATGAAGAAAGAAACGGAGTTTTTGAAAGAAGAATTATTTTATATTTTGATAGAACAGCTGGTTAAAGAATATACTAATAACCAGCCGCTATTAAAAAGTCGATTTAGTGAGCCAATCAAATTAGTAAAAAAGCATTTAGATGATAATTTTATCAATCAAATTTCTTTAGATTCATTAAGTGAATTAGCACAGATGAATAAGTATACTCTAATTCGTAATTTTGCTCGTTCTTTTGGGATAACTCCCTATCAATATCTTGAAACAATACGTGTTAATCATGCCAAAGAGCTACTTGAACAGGGTCTCAGTCCACTTGAGGCAGCAATGCTTTCGGGATTTAGTGATCAAAGTCATTTTACTCGTTTTTTTAAGAGCTTAATCGGCTTGACACCGAAACAGTATCAAAATATTTTTAAGGGGAAAGAGGATGAATAAGGATTTTTCAGGACATTTGGCTGCATTATTAACAATTTTTATTTGGGGAACAACATTTATTTCAACTAAAATTTTATTAACTGATTTTAAACCGATAGAAATATTATTTTTTCGTTTCTTGATAGGTTTATTTATTTTAATTTTGATTTATCCCAAAAGACTAAGAAAAACGACGAAGAAGCAAGAGTTGACATTTGCTCTAACGGGACTTTGTGGAGTTACTTTGTATTATTTATTAGAAAATATTGCACTAACATATTCGATGGCTTCAAATATCGGAGTGATAATCTCAATTGCACCGTTTTTTACGGCAATCTTATCACACTTTATTTTGAAAGAAGAGACATTGAATCAAAATTTTATAATTGGTTTTATGGCTGCAATGGTGGGGATTATGCTTATTAGTTTTAATGGCAGCAGTAATTTTAAGCTGAATCCATTGGGAGATATATTAGCATTACTGGCTGCTTTGGTCTGGGCTGTTTATTCAATTTTAACTAAACGAATTAGTGATTATGGTTATAGTACGATTCAGGTCACAAGAAGAACTTTTATGTATGGGGTAACATTTATGTTTTTGACATTGATACCTTTAGGATTTAAATTGGATTTAGGACGTTTTAGTAATCCAATTTATTTAGGAAATATCTTATTTTTAGGATTAGGTGCATCCGCTTTATGTTTTGTAACTTGGAATATGGCAGTAAAAATATTAGGTGCTGTAAAGACGAGTATCTACATATACATTGTACCAGTAGTTACAGTAGTGACTTCAATCATTGTTTTACATGAACAAATTACTTTAATGGCTTTCATCGGGACAGTACTGACTTTGATTGGATTATTTTTATCTCAAAAACGCGAGGTACAAAAGAATGGATAGAAAATGTGTTATGATAGTTGATAAAAATTTGCCACTAGGATTAATTGCTAATACAACTGCTATCTTAGGAACTGCTTTAGGCAAGTTAGAAGGGGAAATCGTTGGGACTGATGTATATGATATGAAAGAACATATACATCGTGGAATAGTAACGATTTCAATTCCAGTTTTGAAGGGTGATGAGTTTTTAATCAGAGAACTACTAAAACAGGCTAATTATTATCCTAATGAGGTATTAGTTATTGATTTTTGTGACCTTGCTCAAAGTTGTCGTGATTATTCAGAATATATTGATAAAATGAAGCTGGCTAGTGAAGCTTCGCTTAAATATTTTGGGATTTGTCTATATGGTACAAGGACACGAATTAATAAACTAACAGGAAATTTATCATTACTAAAATAGAAAAAAAGATGTTTTTAGCCACCAAATAGGCTATGATATAGCCATTGGAGGGATAAAAATGGAGAATATTGAATTAGATGTACATACACATACAATAGCAAGCGGGCATGCTTATTCATCACTTAGTGAAATGGTAGCTGGGGCGAAAGAAAAGGATATAAAATTATTAGGAATAGTAGAGCATGACCAGGGAATTCCAGGAACATGTGCTCCAATTTACTTCAAAAATCTAGATGTAATTCCTCGAGAGATAGAGGGAATTAAATTATTGTTAGGGATTGAAATTAATATTTTGGATCATCAAGGAAGACTTAGTATTACAGAAGATTTATATGATTATGTTGATTACTGCATGGCAGGAATTCATTTACATTGTTATGAGGCAGGAACAATTGAAGAAAATACACGGGCAGTGATCGAAACAATTAAAAATCCTCATATTAGTGTAATCGTTCACCCAGATGATGGTAAGTGCCCACTTGATTATGAGAAAGTAGTTTTAGCAGCTAAAAAGTATCATACTTTGTTGGAAGTGAATAATAATGCTTTACGTAGTCCATCTCGTCTAAATTCACGTGAAAATACACTTAAGATGCTACAATTATGCAAACAACATCGAGTTAAAATTATTTTAGGTAGTGATGCACATATTCATTTTGATATAAAAAATTATGATCAAATCGAGGAACTCTTAAAAGAAGTAGAGTTTCCAAAGGAATTAATTGTTAATTATCATATTGAAGATTTTTTAGAATATATAAAAAAACAAGTGAGATACTAATTCTCACTTGTTTTCATATTTGTTAAATTTATATCTGAAATTAATTAAACTTTATTAACTATTTTTTCATATTAGACTCAACCTTAGTGAGCCATTAATATAATTGGGGGTCTACGTTTCTTATTTAGTACGTAATCCTTTTTCATATTAATTCTTAGGATCATTGGAGCTACATAAGTATGAACCCTATGATAGATTGAAGATTTAGGATAAATAAATTCTTTTTCTTCAACCATCTCAGTTGTTGTTAACAGACGATATGTATTTAACAATGTATTGATTAAAATAATCAATGTATAAAGCATTAACACTGAAATTACATACATCTCATTCATATTATCAACTCCTTTCTACTAATCCTTTCCTCACCATTATATTAGCATATTTTATCCAAAAATGAAAGGGCTTTCAATGAAAAAATGATTTTTTATTTTGATTAAATCAGTCTTTTTTTATTTTATGTAATAGGATTTTTTATTAATAAAAAAATGTACTATAATAAAAACATTCGATAAAATCATGATATTTTATTGACAGTAGAAAAATATCGGTATATCATATAGCCAAGAAAACCGATGAAGTGGAGATAAAAATAGATCGTGCACTTATAGAGAGCTTGGATGGTGGAATCAAGTAGAACGCAGCCTATTAAATGGACCACTGAGGGCAAAGTGAAAAGCGTTAGCCGAGTATTCTTTGACGTTAGACTTACGTCAGTAGTCATAGATGTGATAGCATCTACTAAGAGCACGATTGTATCGTGAACCAAGGTGGCACCGCGGAATATATATCCGTCCTTGACAGAAAATTATTTTCTGTCGGGACGGTTTTTTATTTACAAAGGAGGAAATTAGCGATGTATTATCCAACATTAGAACAGATTAAGGAAATTATTAAAACAGGAGACTACAACTTAGTTCCTGTCTGCAAGGAAATGTATGGTGATAGTATCACCCCAATTGAAGTGATGCGAATTTTAAAAAAACATAGTAAGCATTGTTATATGCTTGAAAGTGTTGATGATACAAAACGCTGGAGCCGTTATACCTTTATGGGATATGATCCTAAAAGTGAAATTACATGTTTAAATAATTTAATGAATGTCGATGGAAAGGAGTTCATGGTAACTCACCCTAAAGATTATTTAAAAAAGCTTTTGAAACAATATCAAAGTCCTAAGATAGCAGGGTTGCCAACATTTACTGGCGGACTGGTAGGATATTTTGCATATGATTATTTTAAATATAGTGAGCCGGTTTTAAATTTGAAAAGTGATGATAAAGAGGGGTTTAATGATGTCGATTTGATGTTATTTGACCAAGTTATTTGTTTTGACAATTATAAGCAAAAAATTGTTTTGATAGCTAATGTTGCAGTTGATGATTTGGAAAAAAGTTATCATGAGGCATTGGTAAAATTAGAAAAAATGCAAGCTTTAATTATTAGTGGTGTTAAAGCTAAAATTGAGCCATTAAGGCTAAAAAGTGATTTCAAAGCATTATTTGAACAAAATGAATATTGTAACATGGTAGAACGTGCTAAAAAGTATATTAAAGAAGGAGATATATTTCAAGTAGTTTTATCAAATTGTTTAGAGGCTGAAGTAACAGGGAGTCTTTTTGATACTTATCGTGTTTTACGAACGACCAATCCCTCTCCATATATGTTTTATTTTTTTAGCGATGATCAAGAATTTGCAGGGGCTTCACCAGAGACTTTGGTTAAGTTAGAAGATAAAAATCTTTATACTTATCCTTTAGCAGGAACACGACCCCGAGGAATGAATGAAAATGAAGATGTAAATTTTGAAGTATCTTTATTATCTGATCAAAAGGAATTAGCAGAGCATAATATGCTGGTTGACTTGGGGAGAAATGATATTGGTAGAATTTCTAAATTTGGCACGGTTAAAGTTGAAAAGTATCAGGAGATATTAAGATTTTCACATGTTATGCACATTGGTTCAACTGTCTCAGGGGTGATTCTTGAAAATAAAGATGCGATTGATGCAATCGATGCATTATTACCGGCAGGAACTTTATCAGGTGCCCCTAAAATAAGGGCTTGTCAAATTATTAACGAACTAGAAAATAATCGTCGCGGAATTTATGGTGGGGCTATTGGTTATATAGACTTTACTGGTAATCTTGATACTTGTATTGCAATTCGCTTAGTGTATAAAAAGAATGAAAAAGTATATGTCCGTAGTGGTGCGGGGATTGTTTATGATAGTGTTCCAGAAATTGAATATCAAGAATGTTTGAATAAGGCACAAGCTGTAATTAGCGCCCTAAATACAGCAAATGGAGGAATTGACTGATGATTTTACTAGTTGATAATTATGATAGTTTTGCTTATAACCTTTATCAGTTGATTGGTTCAATTGATCCAAATATTAAAGTAATTCGTAATGATGAGATGACTGTTGATGAAATTGAAAAAATAGATCCTAATACGATCGTAATATCGCCAGGACCTGGAAAACCTAGTGAGGCGGGAAATATTGAGGAAATAATTAAATATTTTTATAATAAAAAACCTATCTTAGGCGTATGTTTAGGGCATCAAGCAATTTGTGAAGCTTTTGGTAGTACAATTACTTATGCTAAAGAATTGATGCATGGCAAAAGTTCGATTATCAAAATGACTGATGATTTAATTTTTCAAGGGTTGAAACAGCAAACTAAAGTCGCACGTTATCATTCGTTGGCGGTTAAACGGGAAACTTTAGCTAAGGTCTTGAAAGCCATTGCACTGAGTGAAGATGGTGAAGTAATGGCAGTTAAGCATATTGATTATCCAGTATATGGGTTACAATTTCATCCTGAATCAATTTTAACTGATGATGGTAAAAAAATGATAGAAAACTTTTTGGGGGTAAAAGAAAATGATTAAAGAAGCGATTTTAAAATTATCGAAGAAGGTTGATCTAACTGCCGGTGAGGCACGTAGCTGTATGAATGAAATTATGAATGGTGAAGCCAGTGATGTTCAAATGAGCAGTTATTTGACAGCCTTAAGTTTAAAAGGAGAGACAATTGACGAGATCACTGGTAGTGCGGCAGGAATGCGAGAACACTGTATCAAACTACTAAATGATAAAGATGTTTTGGAGATTGTTGGTACTGGTGGAGATGGTTCAAACTCATTTAATATTTCTACGACATCTTCTCTTGTTATTGCAGCAAGTGGTGTAAAAGTGGCTAAACATGGGAACCGGGCAGCTAGCTCTAAATGTGGTGCTGCTGATGTTTTAGAAGCTTTGGGAGTAAAAATTGATGTAACTCCTGAAAAAAGTGCTACAATATTAAATGACATTAATATTTGCTTCTTGTTTGCTCAAAATTATCATATTGCAATGAAATATGTGGCTCCAGTAAGACGGGAATTAGGAATTAGGACAGTGTTTAATATTTTAGGGCCTTTGACTAATCCGGCAGGTGCTAATATGCAGGTAATGGGTGTATATGAAGAGGCATTAGTCGAACCATTGGCAGAAGTGTTAACTAATTTAGGAGTTAAACGTGCCATGGTAGTATATGGACAAGATAGTTTAGATGAAATATCATTATCAGCCCCAACAAGTGTATGCGAAGTTAAAGATGGTACTTATACTCGTTATACAATAACTCCAGAACAGTTTGGATTAACACGCTGCTGCAAAGAAGAATTAGTAGGTGGTACCCCTAAAGATAATGCTAAAATTACAAGGGATATTTTAAGTGGTGTCAAAGGACCTAAACGTGATGCTGTGTTGTTGAATGCGGGAGCTGCTATTTATATTGCCGGTCGTACAAAAACAATGCAGGAAGGAATCGAATTAGCTGCTAGATTGATTGATGATGGTAAAGCATTAGCTAAACTAGAGGAGTTCATTAACAAAACTAACATGTAGAAGGAGTTTTAAAATGATTATTGATGATATTGTAGAAAGAACTTTGGAAAGAGTAGCAGAAAACAAAAAACGTAATTCCATTGAAAAATTAGCTAAATTGGCTTTTGATAAGCCAATTAATAAAGATTATCCTTTTGAACGAGCTTTAAGAAGAGCTGGAATTTCTTATATTATGGAGATTAAACGGGCTTCACCGTCAAAAGGAGTGATTGCTCCAAATTTTGATTATAAAAGTATTGCAAAGGAATATGAAGATATTGGTGCAGCTGCAATTTCAGTAGTTACAGAGCCCGACTTTTTTAAAGGTGATGATGACTTTTTAGCTGAAATTGCTAAAATAGTCAAAATACCAGTACTTAGAAAAGATTTTGTTGTAGATGAATATATGATTTATGAAGCTAAACTATTAGGTGCAGATGCCGTATTACTAATTTGCAGTATTCTTGATGAAATAACGCTAATGCGCTGTTTGAATTTAGCAGAGCGTTTAGGGATGAGTGCTTTGGTTGAAGCCCATAGTTCAATGCAGGTAAAGAAGGCATTGCGTGTTGGTGCTAAGATCATTGGTGTTAATAACCGTGATTTGAGAAATTTTGAAGTTGATCTAAATAACAGTATTGAATTACGTTCGATGGTACCAGAAAATATTATTTTTGTTTCTGAAAGTGGGATTAAGACATATGATGATATAAAAACGTTAGAAGAAAATAATGTTGATGCTGTATTAGTTGGAGAAACTTTAATGCGATCTCATGATAAACGTAAGACTTTTGAAATCTTACAAGGATTACGTAAACCGGATAATGCAAATTAAAATTTGTGGCTTATTTCAAGTAGAAGATATAGATTATGTAAATGAGGCAAAACCTGATTATGTTGGATTTGTCTTTGCTAAAAGTAAAAGGCAAGTAGATATTCATCAAGCAGAAAAATTAAAAAATAAACTTGATTCAAATATAAAGGCTGTTGGGGTATTTGTTGACGAACAAATTAGTGAAATTACTGCTATTGTTAAAATGGGGATCATTGATCTTATTCAACTTCACGGTCATGAGGATAATGCTTATATTAAGCAGTTAAAACAGTCAGTGCAGATGCCGATTATTAAAGCCATCAAGGTGATTGAAAAGGATGATCTTAATAACCTGGATTATG
Organism: Erysipelatoclostridium sp. MSK.7.34; assembly: GCF_019041935.1. Classification (NCBI taxonomy): domain Bacteria; kingdom Bacillati; phylum Bacillota; class Erysipelotrichia; order Erysipelotrichales; family Coprobacillaceae; genus Thomasclavelia; species Erysipelatoclostridium sp. MSK.7.34. The sequence goes on along the minus strand of NZ_JAHPYJ010000001.1, from coordinate 191,536 downwards.
AATGCGATTATTATTTACTGGATAGTAAAATAAGCGGTAGCGGTAAGTCATTTGACTGGTCACTAATCAAAGATTTAGATAAACCATTTTTTCTAGCGGGAGGAATTGATTTAGATAATTTAGATGAGGCAATGAGTAAAGCTGATTATGGAATAGATGTTAGTAGTGGGGTAGAAACTAACGGAATCAAAGATCGTAATAAAATTATAGAAATAGTAAGGAGAACAAAAAATGGAAACAGGTAGATATGGAATACATGGGGGTCAATATATTCCAGAAACATTAATGAATGAAATCCATAATGTTGAAAAAGCATATGAATTTTATAAAAATGATCCTGAGTTTAATCGAGAGTTAGAAAAATTATTGAAAGAATACGCAGGGCGCCCATCGTTGTTATATTATGCTAAAAAAATGACAGAAGATTTAGGTGGTGCGAAAGTATATTTAAAACGTGAAGATTTAAATCATACGGGATCTCATAAAATCAATAATGTTTTAGGTCAAGTTTTGATGGCAAAAAAGATGGGGAAAACTCGTGTTATTGCTGAAACTGGGGCTGGTCAGCATGGAGTTGCAACAGCTACGGCTGCCGCTTTACTAGGTTTAGAGTGCGAAATTTTTATGGGCAAAGAAGATACTGATCGTCAGGCTCTAAATGTGTATCGAATGGAGTTGTTGGGTGCAACAGTTCATAGTGTAACAAGTGGAACAATGACATTAAAAGATGCTGTTAATGAAACGATGCGTGAGTGGACAAAAAGAGTTGATGATACTTTATATGTATTAGGCTCAGTTATGGGACCGCACCCATTTCCGATGATTGTTCGAGATTTTCAAAGTATTATTTCTAAGGAAGCACGTGAACAAATCTTAGAAGATGAAGGAAAGTTACCAACAGCTGTTATGGCTTGTGTTGGTGGTGGAAGTAATGCAATGGGGATGTTCTATAATTTTATTAATGATCAGGAAGTTCAGTTGATTGGCTGTGAGGCTGCTGGTAAAGGAGTTGATACTGCTTTAACTGCAGCTACGATCAATACTGGATCATTAGGGGTTTTCCATGGAATGAAATCATATTTTTGTCAAGATGAATATGGACAGATTGCTCCTGTTTATTCAATTTCAGCAGGTCTAGATTATCCTGGAATAGGGCCTGAACATGCTAATCTACATGATATTGGTCGAGCTCAGTATGTACCAGTTAGTGATGATGAAGCAGTGGCTGCTTTTGAATACTTAGCTCGTACAGAGGGGATTATTTGTGCAATTGAGAGTGCTCATGCTGTAGCACATGCTCGTAAAATTGTACCATCAATGGATAAAGAAGATATTGTTATTATTTGTTTATCCGGCCGTGGTGATAAAGATGTAGCTGCAATTGCTAGATATCAGGGGGTGGATATTAATGAGTAGAATTAGTGAAGCCTTTAATAATAAAAAAGCTTTTATTGGATTTTTAACTGCTGGAGATCCTTATCAAAAAATGACAGTTGAATATATCTTAGAAATGGAAAAAGCAGGAGCATCATTGATTGAAATTGGAATTCCTTTTAGTGATCCAATTGCTGAAGGACCGGTGATTCAGGAAGCTAATATACGAGCATTATCGAAAGGAATGACAACCGATCAGGTTTTTGAAATTGTAGCTGAGGTTCGTAAACATTCGAATATTCCGCTTTGTTTGATGACTTATTTAAATCCAGTTTTCCACTATGGATATGATGAATTTTTTAAAAAATGTCAAGAAACCGGAGTTGATGGGATCATCATTCCTGATTGCCCGTATGAAGAAAGTAAGGAAGTTAGTGATATTTGTTATAAATATGATGTTGATTTAATCTCTATGATTGCTCCAACATCAAAAGAGCGAACACTTGAAATAGCAGCCCAGGCAAAAGGTTTTATTTATTTAGTTTCTTCAATGGGAGTTACAGGTATGCGAAGCAATATTGTTACAGATATTGAAGGAATTGTTGAATCAATTAAAACGGTTACTGATACACCAGTAGCGGTAGGATTCGGCATTAATAGTCCAGCACAAGTGAAGCATTTTGGAAATATTGCTGATGGTGTAATTGTTGGCAGTGCAATTGTTAATTTAATTAAAGAACATGGTGATCGTGCGCATCAACCATTATTTAATTACATCCAGACACTGATTAAGGAATTATAAAAGGATAATTAGAAGGGATTAAATTATTGAAATTTTAATTAGTTTAGACTGTTAATAATAGTTCGTTTAAAAAAATGAATTTGATTTATAGTATAAAATAAAACTAAAAAACAGCAATCTATCGGATTGCTGTTAAATTTAGTTTAAATTAACTTAAAAAAGTATTATTTTGATAAGGGTTTATTTGAATGATTGTCTTTAATAGTCAAATGATCTAATAAGGTGTCTAACGAACCGGTTAATAAATAGCCCCCGCCTAAAATAATAATCATTAAAATTAATAGTCCAACTGTTTCCATACTACCACCTCTATAGATAAAATACCAAAAATAGTATAAAAATGACGTAAGATATTCACTAATAAGATTAAGATTGTATAAAGATAATTTCTATCTTTATACAATCTTAATACTATTGAGGAAATCTTTATTTTATATTTATGAATAGTTTAGTATAGTGAACTTATAAGATAAAGTATAGGTAAAGGGAGCGATGTCCTATCAAAGAAAAACTAACTGAGAAATTATTGCATGGTCTTACGCCAATGAAGATTATTTTCTATGGTTTTTGTATTATTATTTTAATGGGGACGATTCTCTTGAGTCTCCCAATCTCGTTGAAAGAAAACCAGGAAGTTTCAATAATGACTTCTTTTTTTACTGCCACTTCAGCAACTTGTGTGACAGGCTTGATTCGGGTAGATACATATAGTCATTGGAGCTGGTTTGGCCAGTTTATAATTATTTTATTGATTCAAATTGGTGGTATTGGTTTTATGACTTTTTGTATTTATGCTTTAACATTAGCTAAAAAGAAGATAGGAATTATTAGTCGTTCAATCATGCAGAATTCAATTTCTTCTCCACATGTTGGGGGAATTGTAAAAATGACAAAATTTATTATCTTGGCGACTTTTTTTATTGAAGCGTTAGGGGCTTTTTTTCTTTCATTTATTTTTTGTCCAAAATTAGGATTGGTTAAAGGTTTGTGGTTCTCAATTTTTCATAGTATTTCAGCGTTTTGTAATGCAGGATTTGATTTAATGGGTAATTTTGAACCATATAGTTCGCTAGTTTCTTTTCAAGATAATTGGTATCTGAATATGATTATTATGCTCTTAATCATTATTGGGGGTCTAGGTTTTTTGGTTTGGAAAGATATTATTGATAATCGTGGACATTTTTCTAAAATGCGATTACATACTAAAATAGTTATTACAACCACAATAATTTTAATATTCGGAGGAGCACTATTTATTTATTTTTGTGAGCAGGGGAATGCAACTATTTTAAGTTCGTTATTTCAATCTGTAACTGCTCGTACAGCAGGATTTAATACAGTTGATTTATCGAAGATTAGAGAAACAACACAATTAATCATAATTATATTAATGTTTGTAGGTGGTTCTTCAGGTTCAACTGCTGGGGGAATCAAAACAACAACTATTGCAGTAATGCTAGTTAACATTATAAGTATGTTTAAACAAAAGAAAGGTGTTGAAGTTTTTAAACGGCGAATTAGTGATGAAATAGTAAAAATGGCAAGTTGTGTTTTAATGGCATATTTAGTGTTGACTTTGATTGTTTCATTGATTATATGTCAGCTTGAAAATATTTCTTATATAACGGTATTATTTGAATGTGTTTCAGCTATAGCAACTGTTGGATTGACGATTGAAATAACTTCACAACTTGGCGTTATTTCACAGTGTCTATTGGCCTTATTAATGCTCTTTGGACGAGTTGGTTCAATTACGTTCCTGCTTGCTTTTGCTTCGAATAGGGTGACGCCATTAGCAAAAGCACCAGCTGAAAAAATTCAAATAGGATGATGGAGGAACTATGAAATCTGTATTAGTAATCGGCTTAGGACGTTTTGGACGTCATTTGTCAAGAAAATTTATTGAAGAAGGAAATGCTGTTTTAGCAATTGAAAAAGATGAAACAAGAGCTGATTGGGCGGTTAATATTGTTAATGAAATTCAAATCGGTGATGCGACTAATGAAGATTTTATTAAATCTTTAGGAGTTAATAATTTTGATATTTGTGTAGTTGCAGTTGGCGATAATTTTCAAACGGCTTTAGAAATCACTGTACTATTAAAAGATTTTGGGGCTGAATATATAATTGCCAGAGCGAGTCGTGATGTTCACCGTAAATTATTACTTCGCAATGGAGCTGATCATGTTGTTTATGCAGAACGGGAAATTGCTGAAAAAATAGCAATTAAATATGGAGCAAAAAATGTTTTTGATTATTTAGAATTAACACCTGATATTGCGATTTATGAAATTAAGATTCCAGAGAGCTGGTTGAATAAAACAATTATCGAAAAGGCAGTTAGGACGAGATACCATGTTAGTATCTTAGCTACTAAAAAGAATGGGAGAATTTTTCCTTTGCCACCAACAAATCATGTATTTGCCGCTGATGAAACATTGATTGTTATGGGCACTGCAAAATCAATTAAAGAAATTACGCGTTAGCAAAATTGTGTTATAATATAAGCCGAGTGAGGTTATATTATGATTAATCAACAAGAACATATTCTACTATGTCTTTCTTCATCTACTTCTAATCCTGATGTGATTAAAATGGCTGCTGCTGTAGCACATGAAAATAAAGCAATTTTTACTGCTTTATATGTTGAAACACCAGATAATTCAAAAATTAGTAAGGATGATCGCGAAAGACTCCAATATAATACTAATTTGGCTAGAAAGTTAGGTGCTAATATCGAAACAGCTTTTGGTTTAGATATTGCTTATCAAATTAATGAATTTTGCAAAAATGCTAAAGTAACTAAAGTGTTTTTTGGACATAGTCAAAAGGACAGGAAACATTTATTTAGTTCAAGGCTAGATAAGAAATTATTAAATTTACTAAAAGATTTGGATATTAATATTGTCTATCATCAAAATACGGGGAAAGATAAATCAAAGCAAAGAGATTTTAATTTTGTTGTTAAGGGTAAAGATTTAGCTATTTCAATATTTATTCTGTTGATAGCAACCCTGATAGGGATATTATTCCATCATTTAGGTTTTAGTGAAGCAAATACAATTACAGTTTATATTTTAAGTGTTTTAATTACTGCTATAACTACATCTAACCGTATTTATAGTCTTGTATCATCGATTTTAAGTGTTTTAATTTTTAACTTTATGTTTACTAATCCACGTTTTACTTTAGCAGCCTATGGTTCTGGTTATCCTGTAACCTTTGCAATTATGCTGATAGCCGCTTTTATTACGAGTACTTTAGCAATAAGGATAAAACAGCAGGCAAAACAGTCTGCTCAACATGCATATCGTACAAAAGTTCTATTAGAGACAAATCGTCTTTTGCAAAAAGAAAAAAGTATTGCAGGAATTAAAGAAACGGCAGCTAAACAAATTGTTAAATTATTAAATAAATCAGTGATGATTTATCAAATTACTGAAAATGATACGATTTTACATGAAGTCTTTCATCATAATAATATGACTGTTCATGATTGTGATGAGATTGAAACTAATGTTCACTGGGTCTACCAGAATAATAAAACATATCAAGCTAAGAATTACTATTTACCGCTTGCTAGTACTAATGATATTTATGGTGTAGTAGTAATAATTTTAGAAGATGTTATTCTTGATGCTTTTGAAAATAATTTAGTACTATCAATCGTTGGTGAATGTGCTTTAGCTCTAGAAAAAGAGTTTTTTAACCAAAAGAAAGAAGAAGCTGCAATTGAAGCTAAAAATGAGCGGTTGCGTGCAAATTTATTACGTTCAATTTCGCATGATTTACGAACACCATTAACTAGTATTTCTGGTAATGCAAGTGTACTGATAAATAATAGCGGCAGCTTAGATGAAAATAAAAAAATGCAGTTATACGAAGTAATCTACGATGATTCATTATGGTTGATTAATCTGGTTGAAAATCTTCTTTCAGTTACAAGAATTGAAGATGGTAAAATGAATCTGCATTTAGAAACAGAACTTATTGAGGAAGTTATAAATGAGGCATTGAATCATATTAGTCATAAAAAGGATGAACACCGTATTGAGGTAAAGGCTAATGATGAATTTATTTTAGCAAAAATAGATGCTGGCTTAATAATTCAAGTAATTATAAATATTGTTGACAATGCAATTAAATATACACCAAAAGGTTCAATGATTAGTATTGAAACCTTTAAGCATAAAGATTTTGTAGAAATTCAAATTGCTGATGATGGAGCAGGAATCAGTGATAAGGACAAAGAAAAACTTTTTGAAATGTTTTATACTGTAAAGCATGAGGTTATTGACGGACGTCGCGGACTTGGTTTAGGGTTAGCTTTGTGTAAAGCTATTATTGTAGCGCATGGTGGTAATATTGCAGTTAAGGACAATATTCCTCACGGAACGATTTTTAGTTTTACATTGCCGATTAAGGAGGTTGAAATACATGAATAAGCCATTTGTATTAGTTGTAGAAGATGATAACGCAGTTAGAAATTTGATTGCTACAACTTTAGAAACTCATGATTATAAATATCATACTTCACAAACGGGAAAACAAGCAATTATTGAAACTGCTTCACAAAAACCGGATATAATGCTGTTGGATCTAGGGCTGCCTGATTTAGATGGGGTTGAAATTATAAAAAAAGTACGTACTTGGACAAATATGCCAATAATCGTTATTAGTGCTCGAAGTGAAGATCGTGATAAAATTGAGGCTCTTGATGCTGGGGCTGATGATTATTTGACCAAACCTTTTTCAGTTGAGGAACTTTTAGCAAGATTACGTGTTATTTTAAGACGGCTTAATTATAATCAAAGTCAAAATATAGAAAGTAGTGATTTTGTTAATGGTGATCTAAAAATTGATTACGCTGGCGGATGTGCATATTTAGATCAGCAAGAACTGCATTTAACACCGATTGAATATAAGTTGCTGTGCCTTCTCTCAAGAAATGTTGGCAAAGTATTAACACATACATATATTACTAAAGAAATTTGGGGGAGTACTTTAGAGAGTGATGTTGCCTCATTAAGAGTATTTATGGCTACGCTTCGTAAAAAAATAGAATTAGATCCTACGCATCCTAAATATATTCAGACCCATGTTGGAGTTGGATACCGAATGTTACGAATTGAATAATATGAGTGAAACAGTTTGTTTCACTTTTCTTTTTTGTTAATTGCGGTAAAATATAAATATAATAAGTATAGGGGGAAACTTAGGGTGTGGATTGGATTAGCTTGTCTATCAGCTTTATTTGCTGGGGTTACTGCAGTTCTTGCAAAAATTGGTTTGAAGAATGTTGATTCTTCTTTAGCAACAGCATTAAGGACAATAATTGTTTTAATTTTTTCATGGATAATGGTCTTATTTGCTGGAACCCAGGAACAATTAAAATATATTGATAGTAATACAGTATTGGTTTTATGTTTTTCTGGAATTGCAACTGGATTATCATGGTTATGTTATTTTAAGGCACTACAATTAGGAGATGTTAACAAAGTTACACCAATTGATAAAAGTAGTACAATTTTAACGATGCTGTTAGCATTTATTTTCTTTGACGAAAAAATTACTATGCTTAAAATAATTTCTATGATAATTATGTCTTTAGGAACTTATATGATGATTGAAAAAAAGCAGGTTGTAAATAAAGTGACAAATAACCATTGGCTATTATTTGCCTTGGCTTCAGCTTTATTTGCTTCTTTGACGGCTATAATTGCTAAGATTGCAATGCTTAATATTGATAGTAATCTGGGAACTTTTATTCGTACAGCGGTAGTATTGATTATGGCTTGGGGGATTGTTTTTTATCAGCGAAGTTATCATACAATTAAAGAAATTACAAAAAAGAATTGGCTTTTTTTATTTTCTTCTGGAATTACAACAGGTTTATCATGGATCTGTTATTATAAAGCGTTGCAATTAGGGGAGGCTAGTATTGTGGTTCCAATCGATAAACTGAGTATCATCGTCACAATTATCTTTTCGTATTTTGTTTTAAAAGAGTCTTTGTCAAAAAAGGCTGTGGCGGGATTGATTTTGATCGTTGCAGGAACAATGTTATTATTGATTTAAAGGGAGGAAATTATGAGAGAATATCATTTAATTGAACCTGTATATAATAAAAGTTCTAAAATATTAATTTTAGGTTCTTTTCCATCAGTAAAATCGCGGGAGGCCAACTTTTTTTATCATCATCCGCAGAATCGTTTTTGGAAAATTCTTGCAAATATTTATAATACTGAATTACCAGAGACTATTATTGAAAAGAAAGAATTTTTAATAAATCAACATATAGCTGTGTGGGATGTAATTGCTAGTTGTGAAATCAAAGGTTCGAGTGATAGTAGTATTACAAATGTTGAAGTCAATGATCTAAAGAAAATCATTGATCAAAGTCAAATTACGCATATTTATACAAATGGGAACTTAGCAGATAGATTGTATCATCGCTATTTCGATGAAATTATTGATCTTCCTGTTACTAAGTTACCATCAAGTTCACCAGCTAATGCGAGTTATTCTTTGACGAAATTAATTAGTTTTTGGAAAGAAATAAAATCGTTATAATATATTAATAGAAAGCAAAAAACTCAAAAAGAGTTTTTTAATTATGTTTCATTTTATATTTAAATAGTGAAACAGCTGCAATTAAGAGGAGTCCAGCGTAGCTTAAAACCCAGAATAAATTATTAGGCATTGCGTGATAATTCGCATTTAAGCCATCTCGTGCCATATCTACAGCATGGACAAAAGGAAAACAATACGCAATATCTTTAAACAAGCCTCCAATTAAATCTAAACTAAACCATGTCCCACTTAGCCACGCGGTAAGATTAGTTAATAAGGCACCACAGATTCCTCCGACTTGTCTATCATTAAAAATAGTGCCACAAAATAAGCCGATTGCAATAAAAATAATTGAAATGGGGATTGTACATAAGATGGCAATAATGACATCAGGTGTTATTTTTAAACCTAGACAAAATGCTGCTAGATAGCAAAGTAAAGTCTGTATCAAGGCCATTGGTATTAATGGTAAAGTATATCCCAAAATATAATCTTTAGCTGTCATAGGAGTAGTAAATAATCGTGCTAATAATGATGACATTCGATCACGAGAGATCAATGTAGCTGAAAATAATGATAAGAAGGACAAGCCAAATACTGCAATTCCTGGTGTTAATTGTTTTAGTGAAAAAGGGGTGGCTGGAATATTTTTTTGGATTGTTGTCAATAGTAACAAGATAACGATTGGAAAACCTAAACCAAAAATAATATTAATAGGGTCACGTAAAATTTCTTTTGTGGTTCTTTTAGCAAAGGCCCATGTTCTCATTTTCAGTCCCTCCTGTTGCAAGTTTTATAAAGGCATCTTCAAAGCTGGTTGTCTTGGCAAATTTAATTAGTTCATTTGTGGTTCCCAGGGCTTTGATTTTACCATCTTTCATAATACAAACATAATCTGATAAAGCTTCGGCTTCTTCGAGATAATGGGTAGTTAAAATGATAGTAATCTTACCTTTTAGTGCTTTTATTGTGCGCCATAATTGTTCTCTGGCTAAAATATCAAGTCCTAGTGTTGGCTCATCTAAAAATAAAATTTGTGGCTCACTAATTAGGGCCATAGCAATACTTAAGCGCCGTTGATAACCACCCGATAGTTTTTTACTTTTTTTAGCAGCAACATCTTTCAAATTAAAAGCGGTAATCATTTCGATGACTTTGTTATTGATTAAAGTTTTTTTAAAACCATGGATTTCCGCCATTAATTCCAAATTTTCTCTAACGGTTAAATTCGGTGCGATTGCAGTTTCTTGGGGTGAAACGGCGATAAGCTCTTTAACAAAGAGGCTTTCATTAACAATGCTATAGTTATTGATTCTAGCATCACCGCTTGTTGGTTGAATCAAACCCGATAACATTTTGAGTGTAGTAGTTTTACCGGCTCCATTTACTCCCAATAGAGCTAGTAATTTTCCTTGTTTGATTGATAGATTTAAATTATCAACAGCAAGTTTATCATTATATTTTTTTGTTAAATTTTTAATTTCAATCATTTCCATGATAATCAGTCCTTTTCATTTTTGGGTACTCCTAATTCACTAACAAAGTTAATAACATCACGCTGATGGACAATAGCTAGACCACGTTCTTCATCACCAAGGATCAAAATTTTATCACCAGCGGAAATTTTAAAGATTCGACGTGCTTCTTGAGGAATTACGATTTGTTCACGTTCACCAACAGTAACTGCTCCAAAAAAATGTTTTCCTTTGGGAGGAATTACGATTCCAGCATCATCTTCATCATGATTGATTAAATTATCAATTGTTACATTGTATATTTTTGCCAATGCCATACAGCTGTCAATATCAGGCAATGATTCACCGCTTTCCCATTTTGCTACAGATTGACGTGATACACCAACTTGCTGTGCAATTTCTTCTTGAGTATATTGATAATGTTTTCTAAGCCAAACGAGATTCGTACTAAGCATATTTTTCATACCTCCTATATTTAGGATTATACGTTAAAATCAATTATTGTCTATCAATCAAAGTTGCCTTGAATGTTAAAAATAGTTGCATAATAAAACGGTATGACTGTCCATACCGTTTTACATTTATTCACTTAAATCTTCACCATTTGTGGCAATGACTTTCTTATACCAGTCAAAAGATTTTTTCTTACATCTTGAAAAATCTCCTTCATGATTATTATTGTAATTCACATAGATAAATCCATAGCGTTTATCATATTCACCAGTAGAAGCAGAGACAATGTCGATCGGTGACCACATTGTATAACCTAATAATTCTACTCCATCATAGTCAACTGCATCCCTCATAGCTTCGATATGTGCTGCTAAATAGTCGATACGATACTGATCATCGATTGTTCCGTCTGCTTCTACTTTGTCATAAGCACCAAAACCATTTTCAACAATCATCATTGGTAACTCAAAACGGTCATGGAACCAGTTTAGGCACCAGCGTAATCCTAGTGGATCGATTTGCCAACCCCAGTCTGAAGCTTTTAGATGAGTATTTCGAACAAAGTCCTCACTGAAATAATCATATGTTTTTTCATTACGTCCTTGATATTTTGAAGCAAAACTCATGTAATATGAGAATCCAATATAGTCCACTTTACCTTGAGATAAAATCTTTTTATCTTCTTCAGTAATAAAGTCATAACCTTTTCTTTCGAATTTTTTCAATATATGATTTGGGTAGTGACCACGGGCATGGACTTCAACATACCAGTATTTTTGATGCATTGCTCCTAAAGCGTTCATTACATCAGTTGGATTAGGTGATGCAGGGTAAACAGCATTCATCCCAATCATACATCCAACTTGTAAATCAGGATTGATCTCATGAGCGGCTTTAACAGCTAAAGCAGAAGCGACTAATTCATGGTGAGCAGATAAATACATTAAATATTCTGCATCATCATCTTTTTTTAAAAGTACAGCTCCTTCTTGGATTAAGTTGTGCTGAGAAACATCAGCTTGATTATTGATTTCATTAAAAGTCATCCAGTATTTAACTTTATGCTGGTATCTTTCAAAGCATACTTTGGCAAATTTAACGAACATTTCGATTGCTTCACGATTTCTAAAACCACCATACTCTTTTGCAAGCGTCCAAGGCATTTCGAAGTGCGATAATGTTATAATTGGCTCAATTCCATATTTATGACATTCATCAAATAAATCATCATAAAATTGTAAACCCTCTTCGTTAGGTGTTTCTTCATCACCCCGAGGAAAAATTCGTGTCCAGGCAATAGAAGTTCTAAATGCTTTGAATCCCATTTCAGCGAATAAAGCAATATCTTCCTTATAGCGATGGTAGAAATCCACCCCAACATGATTTGGATAATCTTCTCCTTCGATAACGCCATCAGTTAAGCGTCTTGGCGCACCAGTTACATTATTCCCTGCTGTTTCGACATCAGAGCAACTAATTCCTTTTCCACCTTCTTGCCAAGCTCCTTCAGCTTGATGTGCTGCAATTGCACCACCCCATAAAAAATCTTTATTAAATGTCATCTATATCGACCTCCTTATTTATAAATATATTATACTACGAAATCAATAAAGATAACGGAAATAATGATAAGAATGATAAATATCTTACATAATTTTCTTTAATTGACTTTATTGGATGATATATTTATTATGTAAGTAATGGGGTGATTTTATGATAGGGAAATTAACAGAAGGAAATATTACCAGGGCATTAATTAAATTTTCAATTCCAATGATCTTAGGAAATCTTTTACAGCAGCTTTATAATGTAGCTGATACTTTTATTGTTGGACATTATATCGGAACTGATGCTCTGGCAGCAGTTGGCTCATCTTTTACGATTATGACTTTTTTAACTTCCATTATCTTAGGTCTTTGCATGGGGAGTGGAATTTTATTTTCGATGTTCTATGGGGCTAAACAATTAGATAAAATGAAAACATCTTTTTTTGTCTCTTTTGTAGGAATCGGCATTTTTTCAATTGGATTAGAAATAGTTTGTCTTTTAGCAATTGATCTAATTTTAAATTTTATGAATATTCCTAGGGATATTTTTACGGATACCCATCAATATTTGTTTATAATTTTTCTAGGTCTAGTTTTTACTTTTATTTATAATTATTTTTCCTCGCTATTAAGAGCTTTGGGAAATTCTAAAATCCCATTGATCTTTCTAGCATTAGCATCAATTATAAATATTGGATTAGATATTTATTTAGTGGCAGAAGTTGCAATGGGGGTAGCTGGAGCTGCTGTTGCGACATTGATTGCCCAAGCTTTTAGTGCTATTGGTATCATGCTTTATGTCTTTCTAAGTCAAAAAGAATTGTTACCGCAACGAAAACATTGGCATTTTGAACGTGAAATATTTGAGAAAATCAAAGCGTACTCATTATTAACTTGTATCCAGCAATCAGTAATGAATTTTGGGATTTTAATGATTCAAGGGTTAGTAAATAGTTTTGGTTTAGTAACGATGTCAGCTTTTGCTGCTGCTGTAAAGATTGATTCATTTGCTTATATGCCAGTTCAAGATTTTGGTAATGCTTTTTCAACCTATATTGCTCAAAATAAAGGAGCAGGATTAGAAGAACGAATACATAAAGGATTTAAAGTAGCAGTTGTAATGGCTTCTATCTTTTGTATTTTTATTTCTGCCTTAGTCTTTATCTTTGCTGATAAGCTAATGCTGATCTTCATAGAATCTTCAAAGTCTGAAATTATCTATCAAGGGGCTCAGTATCTAAGAATTGAAGGTGCTTGTTATTTAGGAATTGGATGTTTATTTTTATTGTATGGTTATTATCGTGGGGTTGGTAAACCAGGAATTTCTGTAGTTTTAACTGTTATTTCGCTAGGGACACGTGTTGTTTTAGCATATCTTTTAGCACCATTATTTGGAACTTTGGCGATTTGGTGGGCAATTCCAATTGGCTGGTTTTTAGCTGATTTGATTGGGATTATGTATGGTTTAAAAAAAGAAAGGTGGACTAATAGATACATCGATAAGTAGAAGGAACGACATTTAAATCTTTAGAAGTCGCCTTTTTAGATTAGAAAAACAGTTTGCTAGTAACAGGATGTTTTGATTAAGAGGAGCAATAGACGTAGAAAAAGACTGTTATTACAACAGTCCGGTATCAATTTTAAAAGAATAAAAATATTTTCTTATTAATAAGTGTTAAAACATGCCATAATATACTTTGTTGCAGAAATAATGTTCTGTAATGAGCAATTCAGCTTAAGATATTATAAACATGATTACTATATTAGAAAAGTAACTTTTATCTTATTGTTTTTAGTCTAGATTTTCTCCATTTGAAGCAATTACTTTTTTATACCATTCGAAAGAATCTTTTTTACTTCTTTCTAAAGTACCATTACCTTCATTATCACGATCAACATAGATAAAACCATAACGTTTTTTCATTTCACCAGTAGTAAATGAAACACAGTCAATACATCCCCAAGGGGTATAACCAATTAAATCAATCCCGTCAAGTTCAACAGCTTTTTTCATTTCTTTAATATGAGCTTTTAAATAGTTGATGCGATAGTCATCATGGCAAGAACCATCAGCTTCTTTAACGTCAATGGCACCAAAACCATTTTCGACGATAAATAATGGTTTTTCATATCTTTCATAAAAAATATTCAATGCATATCTTAATCCTTCTGGATCAATTGCCCAGCCCCAGTCAGATTCTTTAATAAATGGATTTTTAACAGAATGCTCACTTGAACCATCAGTTGCTTTAGAAACATCTTGATGTGCAGTTGAATCTACAGTATTAGTCATATAATAACTAAATCCTATATAATCTACAGTTCCTTCAGCAAGGATTTTCTTATCTTCTTCTGTAATGTTAATATTAAAGCCTTTGCGTTCAAACATTTTTAAAGCATATGCAGGGTAATGACCGCGACATTGAACGTCACAGAAGAACCAGCGATCATGCATCATCTGATTTGATAATACCATATCAGCAGGACGACATGAAAATGGATAAATTGGAACCATTGCAATCATATTTCCAATCAAAAAGTTAGGATTGATTTGTTTACCAATTTTTACTGCTAATGCACTTGCTAATAAAGTATGATGACCGCAAATATACATTGCTTCTTCAGGATTATCATAATCTCCAAAATGAGCACCACTATTAGTCCAGCCAAAAATATCATTTTTAAAATTCATTTGATTATTAATTTCATTAAAAGTCATCCAATATTTAACTTTATCTTTATATCTTTTAAAACATACTTCAGCAAATTTAACAAAGAAATCAATAGTTTTACGATTCATAAAACCACCATATTCTTTTGCTAAATGATAAGGCATCTCAAAATGAGATAATGTGATAACTGGCTCAATTCCATATTTTAATAATTCATCAAAAACATCATCATAGAATTGTAATCCTTCTTCATTGGGTTCTGTTTCATCACCATTAGGGAAAATACGAGTCCATGCGATAGATGTTCTAAAGCATTTAAATCCCATTTCCGCAAATAAAGCAATATCTTCCTTGTAATGAGAATAGAAGTCAATTCCAACATGGTTTGGATAATATTCATTTTCCATGATTTGATCAGTAATACGGCGAGGAACACCATGTGCTCCGGCAGTCATCACATCAGCAACACTATATCCTTTTGAGGTATTTAAAACCCCACCTTCAAATTGATGAGCAGCTAAAGCGCCACCCCATAAAAAATCTTTACTTAAAGCCATATAATTTAATCCTCCTTATTTTTACAGTCTCATTATAACCAAAAAAATAGGTTGGTACAAATTTTTTTAGCTAAATGTGTTAAAATAAAAACGATTGTAATAGATTACACAAAATGTAACAGGAGTATAGGAAAATATGGAAACGATGATTGAATATGTGCATAATCGAATTAAGAGAAAAGACTACCAAATTGCAATTGATTTTACAATGGGGAATGGTCATGATACTTTATTTTTAAGTAAAGTGGCTAAACAAGTTTATAGTTTTGATATTCAGCAGGAAGCTTTAAATAATACAAAGAAGTTGATAGAAGATACTGATAATGTAAATTTGATTTTAGCTTCTCATGAAAATTTTGATTGCTATGTAAAAAACTTTGATGTAGGAATTTTTAATCTCGGTTATCTCCCCAATGGAGATCATCAAATTACAACTATGGCGGACAGTTCTTTGCAAGCAATAAAAAAAGCAGTTGAATATTTGAATCGAAAAGGAGAATTGTTTTTAGTTGTTTACATTGGTCATGATGAGGGAAAAAAAGAAAGTTTGTTAATTGAGGAATATGTCGCCAGTTTAGATCATATAAGTTATAATGTAGCGTTGTTTAAAATGATGAATAAGTTATCTGCTCCATACGTAATTCAAATTGAAAAAAGATAATTATATTAGATGCAATAACTAGGTAACAATGTTATAATATAAGTAATTAAGGAGGTAAGCAATATGGTAAAAAGAATCGACGTTACCGTAACTGATCCAGTTGGTCTTTATGCGACTCCAGCAACCGAACTAGTTGATACTATGAAGATGTTCAACAGTGATATTAAGTTAGTCTACGCATCTAAAACTGTCAACATGAAATCATTGATGGGGGTTCTATCTCTGGGTATTCCAACAAAAGCAAAAATTGAAATTATTGCTGATGGAGAAGATGAGGACGCAGTTATTAAACGGGCCCTTGAATTAATGAAGGATCTAGGAATTAGTGGGTAAAACAATTTAATAATTGGGACTCTTGTCCCTTTTATTTTGCCTATTAAACGATAATATGATATAGTAAAGACGAATTTTATAAAAAAGGGGACATATAGATGGAAAACTTCTTAAAACTAATAATTGCTTTTGGAATTGGCTTTATTCTTGTTGTTCTAGCAATGCCTAAAGTAATTCCATTCCTACATAAGATGAAATTTGGTCAAGTTGAACGTGAAGAAGGACTTGAATCACATAAGTCAAAAAATGGTACACCAACAATGGGTGGAATCGTTTTTGTGATTGCCGCAATTCTTGGTGCTTTTATTGTTAATTTTAATAATTTACTTGATCCGGAGCTGATTTTAGCAACAATTGTTTTAGTTGGATATAGTGCAATTGGATTTGTGGATGATGCTTTGATCATTGTTAAACATAGTAATAAGGGATTACCGCCACTAGCGAAATTATTAGCTCAGATCGCGTTAGCAATTATTTGTTATTTCTTTGCAATGAACTTTATTCCTGATTTTACATCAGTAATTACAATTCCATTATTAGATATTAATATTGATATGGGTTATTTATATCCAGCATTAATCTTAGTAATGTTTGCAGGGGAAAGTAACGGTGTAAATTTATCTGACGGTTTAGATGGATTAGCAACTGGTCTTTCAATGGTTGCGATTGCACCATTTATAATCTTTTCTATCATGACAAAAGATTATACTCTTGCAAGTTATGCAACTGCAATGGTAGGGGCTTTACTTGGTTTCATGATGTTTAATTATCATCCTGCTAAGATATTTATGGGTGATGTAGGTTCGCTTGGTCTAGGTGGTTTCTTGGCTATTTTAGCGATACTTACAAAACAAGAGTTATTACTTATTTTAGTTGGTGGAGTCTTTTTAATGGAAACTTTATCGGTTATTATTCAAGTAGTCTCATTTAAAACTCGGGGAAAACGAGTATTTAAGATGGCACCGATCCATCATCACTTTGAAATGTTGGGCTGGAGTGAACAACAAGTAACTATTTCATTCTGGTTCATTGGTTTCATCTGTGGAATCTTATCAATTGTAATTGGGGTGCTATAGAATATGTTTACTGGAAAAAAGGTATTAGTGATTGGACTTGCTAAAAGTGGTAAGGCTGCGATTAGATTGCTTCATAAATTAAATGCAACGATTACGGTTAATGAAGCTAAAGAAATTAAGGATATTCCAGAATATCAACAATATCTTGATATGGGAATTGAAATGGTAACAGGGTCACACCCAACTGAATTATTTGAACGTGATTTTGACTTTGTAATTAAGAACCCTGGAATTAATTATCATAAGCCATTTATTTTAAGACTTAAGGAAAGAAAGATTCCTGTATATACGGAAATTGAATTAGCTTTTCAAGTTGCTAAAAAACAACATTATATTGGAGTAACTGGTACTAATGGTAAAACAACAACAGTTACTTTAATTGATAAAATATTAAAGGGACAATATCAACATGTTCATTTAGCAGGTAATGTGGGAACACCACTATGTGATGTTGTTTTAGATAATGATCTTCTTAATGAAGAAAATCATTATGTAGTAATTGAAATGAGTAACTTTCAGTTATTAGATATTGAACGATTTAAGCCTTATGTCTCAACGATCATCAATTTAACACCCGATCATTTAGATTATATGGCCTCATTGGATGAGTATTATGCTTCTAAAACAAATATTTATAAGAATACTGATCTGGATGATTATTTTGTGGTTAATCTTGATGATAAAACAGTAATGGAGTATTTGGAAAAATATCCAGTTCCATGTAATCAAGTCACAATGTCATTGATACATGAAGCTGACTGTATGATCAAAGAACAGGCAATCTATTATCGAGATGAATTAATTATTAACTTAGCGGATATTAAAGTTGTAGGACGCCATAACATTCAAAATATTATGACAGCTATCTGCATTGCTAAAAAATGTGATGTACCAGTAACAGTCATCAATCGAGAAATTGCCTCATTTATTGGTGTTGAACATCGAATTGAGTTTGTTAGAGAAATTAATGGAGTTAAAATCTATAATGATTCAAAAGCAACTAATACTGACGCTACGATCATTGCTTTAAAAGCTTTTGAACAACCAGTAATTTTATTGATGGGTGGTTTTGATAAAGGGTTAGATTTAACCGAAATGGCTACTTATGGTAATAAAATCAGTCATCTGGTGACATTTGGTGCTGCTGGAGAGCGATTTAAAAATGATATGCATGTTGCAAACAGTAGTTCTGTTGAGAATTTAGAAGCAGCGACTTTGCTGGCAATCGAGAAAGCAAAAGCTGGCGATATTATTTTACTTTCGCCATCAACCAGCAGTTTTGATGAATTTTCTGGATATGAAGAACGTGGTCGAGTATTTAAAAATATTGTTAATAAATTATAGAAGATGCTTTGTAAAGTGAACCTTTAAGGAATATAGCTTAAAGGTTTATTTTATTGTCGAAAGTGTCTTTTTTAATTTATGAAAAACTTTCTATTTGAAAATTTCCCATTATATAATAAAATTATATGTATATGCATGGTAACATTAAAAATTGCAAGCTTATGGGTAATCGTAAGTTATCTTAATGTCGTTTCAGTGCTACCTGTTTATAGATAAATATTATTTTATAAAGGAGGAAGGCATGAATACATTACTCAGCAGATTGATAGTCTATATCAATTCATGTGTAAAAAAAGATGTGATTTACGAAATAGCCCGGTATATTATTAAAAATTATAGTTATTGCCAAAATATTACGCTTAAAGATATTATGGATGAATGTTATGTTTCGAGAGCTAGTGTAACGAGATTTTGTGAATATTTTGGTTTTCATTCTTGGAATAATTTTCAAAGCTTTTTAGTTAAAACAAAAAAAGTTAAAGAACAGCAAATTGAAAGTCGTTTTAGTAATATTGATATAGAAAGTATCTATGATCATTTATGTTATATTGCTAAAAATGATAGTTTAGAATTTAAAAATAATTTAAAAAAAGAGATCAATGCACTAGTTGAAATAATTAATCAAAGTAGTAGAATTTATTTATTTGGGGCAGTATATCCATTATCATTGGCAGTTGATTTCCAAATAAATATGATCAGTATTGGTAAAACAGTTTATAGTGATTTTCAAAGTGAAAGTGATTATTTAGAGCCAATGAATGAGGACGATCTAGCGATTATTTTAACTGCTTCTGGAAGATATGTTGGTGAATGTAAGTCCAAGTTTAATTTAATTTGTAATAATGCTGGCAAGAAAGCAGTTATTAGCTGCAGTAATCGGTATAGCTCACTTCAATACATCAATCATTATCTCTACATTCCAACGACTAATAAAAATAGTTTTGTTGATTTTGATTATTATACGATATTGATCTTAGATTTAATTTATATTGAGTATAATTTAAAGTATTGTCGAGGGAAATAATAGTGGGATCAATCTTAATTAAATTACATCAATTAATCAATTACAATCAAAATGAAAATATTCATTATTCGTTAGCAAAATATTTATTAGCTAATTGTGATACGATCAATCGATTATCAATTAGCAAAGTTGTTGAAGATACCTTGATTTCAAAAACATCTGTTTTAAAATTTTGCCGTTATTTAGGATATGATTCTTGGAAAGTCTTTTGCAGTGATTTTCAAGAAGAATGTCTCGATGAAAAGATTCGCTTGGATCGCTTAAAGATGAATGCAAACTTAATGTTTTCAAAAGATAATTTAAATGAGTATGTTCGACTAAACGATGAATATTTTAGTGAAGTACAAAAAATTGTTACATTTCAAAAAATAAAAATATTCGCTAAACAAATTAATGAAGCAAATAATATCTTTGTCTTTGGAGAACCTCGAGAATTACCGCTGTTTTATGATTTTCAAGAATTATTGGGGTTATATCATAAGGAATTGATTTTTCCTAAATCTTTAAATAAAAAGGATTTTGAGGAACAGTTAGCTTTGATTGATCAAGAAAGTTTAATAATTATTACTAACGGAGTTCATTCATTTGATGGGTTTATTGAAAAGGAAACTATTGAACCGGTATATGGATTAGAAAGAATTATGCAAACTAATTGTAAAGTTATTTTTATTGGTCAAAAGTCAGTTCAAAATTATGATAATGTTACAACACTAACAATACCTTTTTCATTTAATGAATATTTTATTCGTTTAGCAATTGCTGATTTAATTTATAAAATGATTACTTATTATTTTTATAGATATTAAATAATTTAAGAATTTTATAAATAGATTTATTTTTTTTATAAATTTGGTCTAAGAAAAAATACTTTTTTTCACGAAAACAAAAAAGGTTAAACTTTATTTGTGTTTTGTCGATGATTAAGTAAACGCTTTCATCAACTTCTCGTTTATACTAGAAGCATAGGGAATTTAAACGAGGAGGAAAATCGAAGATGAGTAAGAAGAAAAAACTTACAAAAACATTGGCTGCTTTATCAGCTGCCGGCTGTATTATCGGAAGTGCAACACCGATTGCATTAAATGCAGTAGAATTATCAAAATATTCTGTTGTGGAAGCAAAATATCAGGCTGCGAAAACAGAAGGAAGCGGAGAAAACGCTCAATTTAGTGACTACGATATTGATATTATGGTAGTAACTAATCCTGATTATAAAGGTGAAGCAGCTCCAGCTTTGACTTATTCAAAAGCTTTTGATGAAAAAGCTAAAGAAGCTGGTAAAACGGCGTTGTTAAGCGAAAATATCGATGGTAAGGAATATGCTTTCAAAGATATGAACTTAAATGGAGAAATCGATGATTATGAAAGATGGTATCTTGATGCTGAAACAAGAGCACAAGATCTTGCTGATGCATTGGTTGCTGAAGGTGAAGATGGGTTCGCAAAGATTGCTGGATTAATGTTATTTAGTAGCCATGAAGGAAATAGTGCTGCAGGATTAACAGATTCACAAAAAGATTATTTAACAAATAGTTATGTTAGAAATATTACTGATGCAGCAGGAAATGATGTGGAAGATTCAGTACGTTGGGTCAATGCGATGCAAGAGTATGTAGAAATATCTGATTTCAATGTTCCTGTTGATTTTAGTTCTGATCCTCGTTCAACAGCAGGGTCAGGAGATTTATATTCTGATAATGTTTCTAGTGGGGTTACAGATATTTCTAAATGGCCTTCTAATATTGGATTGGCAGCAACTTTTGATACTGAACATATGTATAATTTTGCAAAGGCATCTTCAGCTGAATATCGTGCATTAGGAATTGTAACAGCTTTAGGACCTCAAATAGATTTAGCGACAGAACCACGCTGGTTAAGAGTTGGTGGAACTTTTGGTGAAAATACTAAACTATCTACAGATATGGCTCAAGCTTATGCAGACGGTTCACAATCAACATATGTTAATGGAGAAGATCAAGGATGGGGAAAAGATTCAATTAACTGTATGATCAAACACTTCCCTGGTGATGGAGCCGGTGAAGGTGGTCGTGAATCACATACCCGTGCAGGTAAATATGCAGTTTATCCAGGTGGTAATTTTGAAGAACATTTAACTCCTTTTGCTCAAGGTGGCTTAAAATTGAAAGGGAAAACTGGAGCGGCAACTGCAGTGATGACATCTTATTCAATTGGAATCAATGCTGACGGTAGTGCTTTAGGTGGCGAAAGAGTTGGTTCAGCTTATAGTAAGTCTAAAATGAGTATTTTAAGAGATGATTTAGGCTTTGACGGTGTAGTTTGTACTGACTGGGGTGTTACTAGCACGCCCCCTGAACAATTAGCACTAGGTGGTCTAGGAATGGCTTGGGGAATGGAAAATGCTACTGATAACGAAAGACATTTAGCAATCTTAGATGCTGGTGGTGACATGTTTGGTGGTAATAATGACAATAAGCCAATCGTTTGGTCATGGCAGCAAATGGTTGATCGTGATGGCGAAGAAGCTGCTAATACTCGCTTTGCAACTTCAGCTAAACGTTTACTGAAATTAACAATGGAACCAGGATTATTTGAAAATACTTATTTGAATTTAGATGAATCATTAGCTGAAGCTGGAAGTAAAGATAAAAAAGACGCTGGATATCAAGCTCAGTTAGAGTCAGTGGTTATGTTAAAGAATAAAGATAACACAATTAAAGCGGCTAAAGATCAAGCAAAAGATCCTAAAGATATGACTGTTTATATTCCTAAAACATATACTGCAGAACAAAAAGGAGTTTTTGGTGATACACCTGCATCTTGGTCAGATTCAATGAATATTGAGACAGCTAAATCTATCTATGGAACAGTTTTAACTGATGAAATAGTTGATGATAAAGTAGTACGACCTGATTTATCAAATGTTGATAAAGTAATTGTTGGAATGCGTTCTCCAAATAACGGAAGCTTATTTAATCAATCAGGTATGATCGTTGAAGATGGTAAACAAAAATTTTATCCATTATCATTGCAATACCGCCCATATACTGCTGATGGCGAAAACGTAAGAAAAGTGTCAATTGCTGGAGATTTAAATAGTGATGGTACCCAACAAAATAGATCTTATTATGGAGCAACTAGTAAAATTGCTAATGAATACGATTTAACAGCTTGTTTGGAAGCTGTAGAAGCAGCTAAAGCAGTCAATAAAGATATTCCTGTAGTTGTTGCTTTAAATGCTAATGGTCCTGTTATCGTTAGTGAATTTGAAGACAAAGTAGATGCAATCGTATGTGGCTTCTCTGTAAGTGATAGTGCTGTGTTTGATATTATTAATGGTAAATCTGAACCAAAAGGATTATTACCATTACAATTTCCTGCAAATATGGATACTGTAGAAGCGAATAAAGAAGATGTTGCTGGTGATCTAGTATGTTATAAAGATACACAAGGAAATACTTATGATGTAGCCTATGGTTTAAACTGGTCAGGAATTATTGATGATGAGCGTGTTCAAACATATAATCCAGACCGTCCAACTACAGATACAACAACAGTTACCCCTACACCAACACCTGATAAACCTACTACTTCAGTAAAAACTGGTGATGAAATTAATTTAAACACAACAATGCTGGCTGGGGCCGTTGCTCTAGTGGCAGGATTAACTGCATATGTAACAGCTAAAAAAAGAAAAGCAGTAAAATAAAATGATAAAGATGATATAGAGGTATGGTTCAGCATACCTCTATAATTAATTGAGGTGAGCATATGAAAATACTTAAAAAATTAATGATTTTGCTAGTACTGGCAGCTTTGATAATAGGTTGTTCCAAAGAACCAGAAAATAATTATTTAGGAAATCTGAAAGTTGGCTATACAATGAAACTAGATGATAAAGAGGTGCCAAAAGCAAAATTTGAGTTTTTCTATGGTCGCGCTTTGACTAAATATTTAAACCAATATTACAGTGCTTTTAGTGATGATTATGCAAGTATAGTTGATTTTAATATTGAAAAGGATATAAATGATTTAAAAAATCAAGATTGTACGGTTACTGGTTATACAGACAAATCATGGGAATATTATTTTGCTGATCAGGCAAAGAAAGATATTTTAGAAGTAGAGGCATTGGTAAGAGGTGCTAAAACTGCTGGTTATCAAATAAATGCTGATGATAAAAAGAAAGCTCGCTCAACATTTGGTGAACTAGAAAGTTATTGTAAAGAAAATAAGATTGATTTTGAAGATTATCTCCATTCAACCTTTGGTTTAGAGGCAACAAAGGATAATTTAATCAGTTATTATGAGGAAGCTAATCTGGCCTCACGATATGCAGCAGTTTTATTAAAAGAACCAACTGATGAAGAGGTGGAGCAATATTATCTAGCTAATAAAAATGATATTGATACGATCAATATTCGCTATTTTGCTTTTGCTAAGGATGATAAAGCAAAAGCAGATGAGTTTGCCCAAAAGATTCGTAGTGAGGCAGATTTTAAACAGATGGCAGTTGATTATAGTAGTGATGATAAAAAAATTTATTATCAAAATAATGATTTGAGTCTACGTCAAGATTTAAGAAAATCAGATTTACCTGAATATTTGCAATCCGTATTATTTGATCAGGCATTACCAATTAATAGTGTTAAAGTAGTTGAAGGGGATTCTAGTATTGATGTAGTTATGCTGGTGGCTAGAGAACAGCCTGTTTATCGACAAGCTAGTATTTCAACAGTTTATTTAGATGCTAGAGAAACAGATACTGATAATTTGACAACCGAAAAAATGAATACATGTAAAGAATTTGCAGACAATTTGCTACAAGATTTTATGAATAATACTGACAGATCGATTGATAAGTTTCATGAATATAATAGTAAATATGCAGATGATAAGAACAATCAGGGAGATTATGACAATATATCTAAAGGGGATAGTACTATTGAAATTGCAAATTGGGTTTTTGATGAATCTCGACAAGTTGGAGATTTGGAAGTATTAATGAGTAATTATGGTTATACCATTGTATATTTTAGAGGATTTGGAGGAATTGATTATTTTGAAAGAGCAAAGGTATTAGCTAAAGAAGCAACGTATGATAAGCAGTTAAATGATTTAAAAAGGAATATCAAGGTTATGATTAAATAAAAAGTTTATCAGGAATGATAAGCTTTTTTTCATTTCTTAAAATATTTTTTCATATACTTAAAATGGAGGTAAGTATATGAAACGTAGAAGAGTGGTCGTTACAGTTTTAATAATTGTGATAATTGGGTTGATGATGGTATATAGTGCCTCGAATATTTGGGCCGGATATAAATTTAATGATTCTTTATATTACATTAAACGACAAGGAATTTTTGCTGTTATTGGTATAATTGCTATGTTTGTGTTTTCAAAGATTGATTATCATATTTATCAAAAAAATGCAAATAAACTTTTGATTGGGTCTTTTATCTTGATGATTTTAGTTTTGATTCCGGGGATTGGAGCAGTTCGCGGGGGGTCGCGCTCATGGTTTAATTTAGGTATTATTTCGTTGCAGCCATCTGAGCTGTTTAAAATTGCGATAATTATTTATAGTGCAAACTATATTAACAATCATTATCATGAATTAAAGAAACTAAAAGCTAGTTTGAAGTTGTTATTGATTTTGGGACTTGGGTTTGGTTTAATTATGCTTCAGCCTGATTTTGGCAGTGGTGTTGTAATGGCTTGTTCAATTGTAGTGATGTTGATCGTTAGTCCATTTCCATTTAAATATTTTGTTATGTTAGGGATCTTAGGGGCAATTGGAATCGTTATTATGATTATTTCGGCTCCATATCGTTTAGCACGTATCGTAGCTTTTTTAAACCCTTTTGCCGATCCCTTAGGAAGTGGTTTCCAAATTATTCAGTCACTTTATGCGATTGCACCAGGGGGAATTTTAGGAGTAGGCTTTAATAATAGTGTGCAAAAACATTTTTATTTACCGGAACCACAAACAGATTTTATTTTTGCTATATTTTTAGAAGAATTTGGATTGATTGGGGGCGTTTTATTAGTTGGAATGTACGGTTATATGTTTGTAACTGTCTTTAATCAAGCAACTAAAGTAAAAGATTTATTTGGCAGCTTTTTAATGATTGGAATTATTTCAATGATTGGAATTCAAACTTTGATCAATCTTGGAGTAGTTGTCGGTTTATTTCCAGTAACGGGAGTAACTTTGCCGTTAATGTCTTACGGAGGATCGTCATTGACGATTACGCTTATTGCAATTGGAATTGTATTAAATATTTCAAAATCAACATATTAATGTTATACTAGTGTCTAGAGGTGAGATGATGAAAGTAATAGTTGGAGCTGGGGGCACAGGTGGACACTTATACCCTGCCTTAGCTTTAGTTGAATATATAAAAGAAGTAGAACCAGATAGTGAGTTTCTTTTTGTAGGAACTAAGGATCGTATTGAATCAGAAGTAGTACCTCAACAAGGCTATGAATATATTGGTTTAAATGTTCGCGGGTTAGTTGGAAATCCTATTAAAAAGGGGATTGCTGCTGCTATTTTTGTTAAATCAATTTTTACAGCGAAAAAAATAGTTAAAAAATTCAAACCGGATATTGTCATTGGTTTTGGTGGTTATCCTAGTGCTAGTGTTGTTGAAGCTGCTAATCGCTTAGGATATAAAACAATGATTCATGAACAAAATTCAATTATTGGTTTAACAAATAAAATTTTAATTAAAAATGTTGATAAAATCGTATGTTGTTATGATAAAGCATATGAGAATTTTCCCAAAGATAAAACTTATAAATTAGGGAATCCACGTGCTAGTGTAATTGCCTCAATCAAACCAGATGATATTTTTAAAAAATATCATCTAAATAAAAATCTTCCTTTAGTGACTATTGTAATGGGATCATTGGGTTCAAAATCTGTTAACGAAATGATGTTAAAATCATTAAAGACTTTTGAACAAAAGAATTATCAAGTGCTTTATGTAACTGGGAAGCCTTATTTTGAAGAGATGAAAACAAAATTAGGAAAGTTAAATAAGAATATTAAATTAGTACCGTATATTGATGATATGCCATCAGTATTAAAGAATACAACCTTGGTTGTTTCTCGTGCTGGTGCTTCTACGCTGGCAGAAATTACAGCGGTAGGGATCCCAGCAATTTTAATTCCAAGTCCTTATGTTGCCGCTAATCATCAGGAGTATAATGCTCGAGAATTAGCTGATCGTAATGCAGCAATGATGATTTTAGAGGAAAATCTTAATAGTAAAGATTTTGTGGAAAAAGTGGATTATATTTTAGAGAATAAAATTGTTCAAGAGAGTATGCAAAAAAGTGCCAAGGCTCTTGGTAAACCAAATGCATGTAGAGATATTTATAAATTAATTAAAGAAATGTAGGAGTATAGAATGAAATTTTCTCAAGTTAAAGAAGATTTAGAAAAATTAGATGTTGGTGAGATGATTGAAGATGAGCCGATGTATAAACATACCACTTATAAAGTCGGAGGACCAGCGCGTATTTATTTAAAAGTTAAAGATGTTGATAGTCTGATTAAAACAATTAAATATTGTGGTAAGCATCGGGTTAAATATTTAGTAATCGGTCGGGGTTCAAATTTATTATTCTCTGATCGTGAATATGAGGGCTTAATTATTTCTCTCAACGAATGTTTTAATGAGATTAAGGTCAATGGTTCGACGATGATTGCTCAAGCTGGTGTACCAATGATTTCATTATCATATCAAGCTGCTAAAATTGGATTAAGCGGTTTTGAATTTATGGGCGGGATTCCTGGCTCAATTGGTGGTGGAATATATATGAATGCTGGAGCATATAAGTATGACCTGGCAAGTGTAGTAAAGACGGTCACATTA
Organism: Erysipelatoclostridium sp. MSK.7.34; assembly: GCF_019041935.1. Taxonomy (NCBI): domain Bacteria; kingdom Bacillati; phylum Bacillota; class Erysipelotrichia; order Erysipelotrichales; family Coprobacillaceae; genus Thomasclavelia; species Erysipelatoclostridium sp. MSK.7.34. The sequence goes on along the minus strand of NZ_JAHPYJ010000001.1, from coordinate 163,780 downwards.
TTAAATGAAAAGCATGAAGTTGTTACTTTTAATAATGAACAGATGGACTTTTCTTATCGTCATTCAATTTGTCAAGATAATCGAAAATTGATTGTTTTGGAAGTAACGTTTGAATTGACTGCTAAAAGTCCTGATGAGATTAAAGCTGTTTTAGATAAACGTAAGGAACGAAGAATGTCTTCACAACCTTGGAATATGCCAAGTGCCGGAAGTGTATTTAGAAATCCGCAAGATAAACCAGCTTGGCAGTATATTGATGAATGTGGCTTAAGAGGCTATGAAATTGGAGGAGCTCAAGTTTCGCCAAAACATTCTAATTTTATTGTAAATAATGGCTATGCCAGTGCTAAAGATATTTATGATTTGATTATGTTAGTACAAGAGAAAGTAAATGAAAAATTTGGAGTTAAGTTAAGACGTGAGGTTGGATTGATTAATTGGGAGTAGTGTATGGCAAAAAGAAAGCAACAACAGAATATATATAACGATTATGATCGCGATCAAGTTCTTGCTTATTTAAAGAAACAAAAGGCAAAGAAGCGAAAAAGGCGTCGACGTGTCATTTTTGTAATTTTAGTTATAGGATTGATTATTGCTTTTTTTGTCAGTGATTATAGTCGTTTACAGACAATAACTGTTAGTGGTAATAATCGTGTGAGTAGTGAAGAAATAATTACCGCTTCAAAAATAAAACTGCATCAGGATTATACTTTCTTTAAAAGTATGGATGCAGCTGAAAATGCCATTAAAAAAACATCGCTAATTAAGGATGCCAAGGTTACAAAAGATTTATTTGGTCATGTTAAAATAAAAGTAGTTGAAGCTGACCCGATTGGTCAATGTACGATTGATAATATATTGTATGTTGTTGATGAAACTGGCCGTGTAACTAAAGATGAGGCTGGAGTATTAACTACATATGTACAACGGTGTCCAAAATTAAATGGTTTTGATTATGATCGCTTTGCAGCTTTTGCAAAGGAATTTGCAAAAATTCCCGCTCAAGTAGTTAATCAAATTTCAGATATTAATTATGCGCCTGAAAATCTTGACGATAAACGTTGTGAATTTATCATGGATGATGGTAAAATTCTATACTTGCGATATGATGATATGGCAGTACAATTAAAGGGCGATAATTATGCTTTAAAGATGGAAGAATTCCCAGATTATAAGTATTATGATTTTGTCGGGAAGTATGTTTATGTTCATAATTAATTTTTTCTACGGGATTGCTTAAAGGAGTTTAAAAATAACTGTTTTTATGCTAATATTGTATATATACTAAGAAAAGGGGATACGTGATGAAAGATATTTACGCTGTTTTAGACATCGGTAGTGCAACCTTAAAGTTTCTTGTTGCTGAAGTAAATAACATTAATGTCAATGTACTGTTTGTCAAAACGATTCCTAGTCACGGAGTGAAAAAGGGAATTATAGAAGATGATCGTATCTTAATTAGAGATATACGAAAACTGATTGATGAAGCAGAGGCTTTTCTAGAATCTAAGATTACGAGCGTCGCTTTAACAATTCCAACCATAAAAGCTAAATTATATCAAAGTGACAGCAGCATTAGTTTATCAGATGCTGGGTCTAAAGTATCTACTGATGATATAGTTAGAGTATTGCGTTTGTCATCAAAATTTAAACGTTCTAAGGATGAAGAAGTAGTATCAATTATTCCAGTTCGCTATCATAGTGATAAAGGAGCAACCGTTGAGGCGCCTTTAGGGGAACTTTCAAGAAATTTGATCGTTGATTCTTTAGTCATTACTACTAGTAAAGAGTTGCTTTACCCATATATTTCGGTAGTTGAAAAATGCGGTGTGGAAGTACTTGATATTACTATCAATGCGTTTGCATGCGCAAAAGAGGCTTTTGATGCAGTATATCTTCAAGAAGGTGCTTTATTGATAGATATGGGTTATAAGACTTCGACAGTTTCATTTTATAAAGATGGATATTTACAATACTTGACAGTTTGCCAAGTAGGAGGGTATGATTTTACTCGTAAAATTGCCCAAAATATGCAGATATCAATGAATCAGGCAGAAGCTTATAAAATTAAATATGGTTCATTAGATGTAACACAAGGTCAGAATGATATTATTCATACAACCTTTGTTGATGAACAAAAACGTGATTATACACAACAGGACTTGGCTGATTTATTAAATGAAACAGCTTATGAAGTAATGAATAAGATTAAAGAAAAGATTTCAGTTATTGATGATATTAGTAAATATGAAACTTTAATCGTTGGTGGTGGTGGAGAGCTGGAAATGCTGGATACTATTGCTACAGAGGTTTTAGAATGTCCCGTTCGAATCTATCGTCCTGATACGATTGGAACTCGTGATATGTCATTAGTAGCTGCAATTGGGATGGTTTATTACTTAATGGAAAGAAAACAGGTTGTTGGTGATTATACACCTTCATTAGTATTGCCGGATGTGACAAATACAATGGCAATTAGATTTAAAGGGTTGACAAAGTCAGCGCCTTCAAAACAAGGAAGTAAAATGTCAAAACTATTAGATTCATTTTTTAGTGAAGATTAATATAAAAAGAGAGGATATATTGTCATGAGTGAAGAATTAGGATTTGAACAAGTAGCACGAATTAAAGTAATTGGTGTTGGTGGTGGTGGTAATAATGCCGTAAACCGCATGGTAGAAGAGGGTGTAGCTGGAGTAGAATTTTATGTTGCAAATACTGATTTGCAAGTATTAAAACGTTCTCCTGTTACTAATAAAATTGAATTAGGTAGAGATTTAACAAAAGGTCTAGGAGCTGGTGGAGAACCTGAAATTGGAAAAAAAGCAGCTCTTGAATCAGAAGCAGAAATTCGTCAAGTGCTAGAAGGTGCAGATATGGTTTTTATCGCTGCTGGTATGGGTGGTGGAACAGGTACTGGGGCTGCTCCCGTATTTGCTAAAATTGCTCGTGAATTAGGTGCTTTAACAGTTGGGGTTATTACAAAACCATTTACTTTTGAAGGAATGAAAAGAAAAAAACAAGCAATCTCAGGGATTGAAGAATTACGTGCTAACGTCGATTCAATTATTACCGTTTCTAACGATCGTTTATTACAATTGATCGGTGGACGTCCAATGCAAGAAGCATTCAGAGAAGCTGATAATGTTTTACGTCAAGGGGTTCAAACAATTACTGACTTAATTGCTATTCCTGCTTTTATTAATCTTGACTTTGCTGATGTTTCTGCGGTTATGAAAAATCGCGGTAATGCTTTAATTGGAATTGGGATGTCTTCTGGTGATGATAAAGCGAAAGAGGCTGCAAAACGTGCTATTTCTTCGCCATTATTAGAAGTGTCTGTAGCGGGTGCTAAAGATGCAATTATTAATGTAACTGGTGGACCAAATATTTCATTATTTGATGCAAATATTGCTCTTGAGACGATTTCTCAAGAAGTTGGTGATGATATTAATACATATTTAGGAATTGCAATCAATGAAAATTTAGATGATGATATTATCGTCACTGTTATTGCAACAGGTTTTGAAGAGGAAAACGATGATGATTTTGAACCACGTCCAAACGTTTTAAAAACACGCAGTGTTGAAGATGTTGTACCTTTATCAGCGCGTTTTGAAGATGAAGAAGACGATGATGACGGTGATTTTCCACCAGCATTTATAAAAAATAGAAGAGTTTAATTAATAAGCTAACTAAGGTTAGCTTATTTTGCAAAGGGGGATAATTTAGATGAAAAAAATAGGATTTATTGGTATGGGAAACATGGCCGGTGCTATTGCTGGCGGGATTATTAAAAGTGGTTTTGTTGAAGGTGAAAATGTTTATGCATTCGATATAGATAATGATAAACTAACAAAGATGCATACTGATTTTTCAATAAATGTTTGTACTAGTGAAAAAGAATTAGTTGCTATGGCTGACATAGTGATAATTGCAGTTAAACCAAATGTTGTTGAAGATGTAGTCGCTAAAATTACAGACGAATTAGATAATAAGGCAATTATTTCAATTGTTGCTGGTTACGATAATGAAATGTATAATGAATTGTTATTGGATTCAACACGACATTTGACGATCATGCCCAATACACCAGCTTTGGTAATGAATGGAATGACTTTATTTGAACAAGAAAATACGCTAACTGCAGATGAACTAAATTATGCTGTTGAGATGTTTTCAAGCATTGGAGAAGTAGTAATTTTACCAAGTTATCAAATGAAAGCCGGAGGAAGTATTAGTGGTTGTGGACCAGCGTTTGTTTATATGTTTATTGAAGCAATGGCAGATGGTGGGGTACGCTTAGGCTTACCAAGAGATGTTGCTTATAGACTAGCTAGTCAGACTTTAATCGGTGCTGGAATGATGCAAAAAGAAACACAGTTACATCCAGGTATTTTAAAAGATCAAGTTTGTTCGCCTGGGGGGATCACTATCAAAGGGGTCGAAACTTTAGAAGAAAATGGCTTTAGAAATGCTGTTTTAAAAGCAATTAAAGAATCAAATTAAAATATTAGGATCGCAAGATCCTTTTTTCTTTTCTTGACATTTTTTTGCTTAGATAAGCGCTATGATAGTTAGGGGTGAAAAGATGGAGGTATATATTGAACTGACGTATCTAACAAACTATTTAATTATTTTGGTTGCTTTGGAAATGATGTCGATTTTAATTAGTAAGGAAATGTCGTATCTAATGGTTATTAAACATAGCTTTTACTTAAGTGGAGTAATTTTACTATTATACTTAGATAGTTATAGTTGGTTAATTATATTGATCTGGGCAGTTGTTTTTTTATGTCTATATCAACGCCAAATATTTCTGTATTATCCAATTTTTATTTTTGTTTATTTTTCATTATTATTATTCGCTAGTTCAATAATTCCAGAAGCATTTATTTATAATGGAATCTTAATTTCACCAGTAAATGTTAGTAGCATTGGTTTATTTATTGTTAGCTTGCTCGTTGTATTGATGCAGATTATGTTTATTGTTTATTTAAAAAGAAAAATAAGAATTGATGACTATTTATATGTAATGAAATTGGATTACCAGCAACATAGTTATACAATTAAAGGATTTCTTGATAGTGGTAATGAAGTTTACTATGAGGGTTTTCCTTTAATCATAATTAATCAAAAAATTATTGATGAGTATGAAGTAATCGATGTTTTAGAATTAAATGATTTACGTGAAGATATTATTGAAATAATCAAAGTTGATCAGGTTATAATTAATAATCAGAGATTACAAGATATCTATGTCGGGGTGATTGCCGGGATACAATATGATTGTTTATTAAATAAATCACTTATGGGAGGAATTTTATAATGATAAAATTTATTTTAAAAATATTAAATAAAACTAAATATCTTTATTATATTGGACGGCATGATATCTTACCACCACCATTAAAAGGTATTGAAGAAAAGGAAGCTTTAGAAAAGTTGGGAGCTGGTGATAATGATGCTCGAGATTTGTTGATTGAGCATAATTTAAGGCTAGTTGTATATGTTGCAAAACGCTATGATACGACGCAAAATGGTGGAATAGAAGATTTGATTAGTATCGGAACGATTGGTTTAGTTAAAGCAATCAATACTTTTAAACCTGATAAAAATATTAAGTTAGCTACTTATGCATCACGGTGTATAGAAAATGAAATTTTGATGTTTCTAAGAAAAAATAATAAATTGCGTCACGAGATATCTTTAGATGAACCATTAAATATTGATTATGATGGAAATGAATTGTTGTTATCGGATATTATTGGAACAGATAGTGATATTGTTAAAAATGAATTGGAACAAAGTGATCAAAAAGCAATGTTTTATGAGGCTTTTAAGGATTTATCCAAACGTGAAAAGGAAATTTTGATGTTTCGTTATGGTTTAATGAATTATGATGAGTTGACGCAAAAGGATGTTGCTAAAATGATGGGAATTTCACAGTCATATATTTCACGATTAGAAAAGAAAATAATCAAAAAATTACGTAATAAATTAAATTATAATGAAATAAAATAAGTATAAATTTGTCATATTTGCTAAAAATAGAGTTGAAAGAAGGCAAATATGAGTAATTATCAAGTTATTATAAATGGTTATCAAGAACCGAAAAAAAGACTTACAACCGATGAAACTTATAAATTGATAGACGAATACCAAGCTACTAAAAACGAGGCGATAAAAGACAGATTAGTTAACGATAATACTAAGTTAGTTTTATCAATGGCAAGACGTTTTTATGGTCGTGAAGATAGCATGGATGACTTATTTCAAGTTGGAATGATTGGGCTGATTAAAGCAATTGAAAATTTTAACACTAGTTTTGGTTTGAAATTTTCAACATATGCAGTTCCTCTAATAATTGGTGAGATGAAACGTTATCTTCGTGATAACCATCAAATCAAGATTTCTCGCTCAATTCGAGATTTAGCGTATAAGGTTTTAAAGGTTAAAGATAGCTATATAACAAAATTAAATCGTGAACCAACGATAAATGAATTAGCTAATGAACTGGAAGTTGAGCCAAGTGCTGTTATTGAAGCGCTGTTATCAACAAACAGTGTTTCTTCATTACAAGAAGAAGTTAAAAATGATGATGGTAATAATTTAAAGATGATTGATTCGATTACAGATGATAAAACAGTTGTATCAAGAACAAATGAAACAATAGATTTATATGATGCTTTAAAATCATTAAATCAAAAAGAGCATCGTGTGATTAAACAAAGATATTTTGAGGGGTTGTCCCAAAGTGAGATTGCAAAGGAATTATTTATTTCCCAAGCTCAAGTGTCAAGAATCGAAAGAAAAGCTTTAGATAATTTACATAATTATCTAAAATAAGCATATATATTAATGGTGATTCGATGAGATTTGTAAAACTGCAGTCTAAAGACGTGATCAATGTCGTTGATGGCTGCAAAATTGGTTTTATCAGCGATATTGAAATTGACTGGTGCGGTAAATGTATACAGGCAATTGTAGTAGAGAAATATAGCTTTTTTAAACTATTATGTTTTTTTAAAGAAGCACCATGTATTGTTATTCCAATTGAATGTGTAGTGAGCATTGGTGGCGATGTGATTCTTGTATCGATTGAGCCATAATAGTCAAATGTTTAAGCATTTGACTATTTTAATAAAATCTTTTAAATAACCAGCAGTTTGTTGAGTAATTATCCTTTTATGGACGGATTTATTGTGCTATAATATACTAGTAATAAATTAAGGAGGACCACTTCATGGGATACGGACAAAAAGTAAAAAAATGGTTTTTTGACGAAGACGGTGACGAAGTTGAAGAATATGAAGATGTAGAGATTGATACAGAACCTAAAACAAGCTTATTTGAGCAAGCAAAGTTTTCTAAAACAAGTGATGCAATCAAAGCTTTAAATGCAAATAAAGATAGCCAATTAATTTTATTTGAACCACGGGCATTTGCAGAAACTCAAGATATTGCAAATCATTTAAAGCAAAAGAAAGCTGCTGTTGTTAACTTGCATCGTTTACAAAAAGAACAATCTAAACGAGTTGTAGATTTTTTAAGCGGAGTTATCTTTGCAATTGAAGGAGACATCCAAAGAATTGGACCTAGAATATTCTTATGTACTCCTAAAAACATTGGTGTTTCTGGGACAATTGATTTAGATGAAGATGAATCTGAAGAATAATAGATAAGTATTAGCTTAGCTAATACTTTTTAATTATGATAGAGCATTTTAAAGGTGAAGAAGTTTTTGTTAAAAAGGTATTAGAGTTTAAAGATCAAGCTCTATATAAACAAAGACTTGTTTTAACTAAATTTTTAAATCCATATCATCAATCAATTGTTTATAGCATTGTAGGGAATCAAAATGATTTGATTGTTATTGAAGATGGTGGAATGGTTGATAGTGAAATGAAACGTTTGATTATTGCACCATCATTTTATCAAATTGAAAAAGAAGATTTTGAAATAGTTTTAGCTAAAATAAGTTATGCAAAACCATTTGGTACATTGAATCATCGAGATATTTTAGGAGCATTAATGTCTTTAGGGGTTAAACGCGAATTATTTGGGGATATTTATGAGTATGAGGATAATTTTTATGTTGCCATGGATGCAAAAATCTATGAGTATGTAAAAAATAACTTAATTAAAATTAAACGTAGTAAAGTTAAAATTTTAGAGAGTGAAGAGATTATTACAATTAAACATCAATATATAAGTAAAACTTTTATTGTCTCCTCATTTCGTTTAGATAAAGTTGTTTCAACTTTATATGGAGTGCCTCGAAGCAAGGCTGTCAGTTATATTCAATCAGGTTTTGTAAAAGTTAATCATAAAGAAGTTGAAGAAATAAATTATTTGTGTAATAATAGTGATATAATATCGTTAAGACGTCATGGAAGAGTTAAATTTGTCGATACTAAACGACGAACTAAACAGGATAATTATGTCGTTGAAGGGTATTTTTATAAGTAGGGGAGTGAGACGATGAGTGAATTTAAAAAGCAATTTAGGGGCTATAGTGTTCAACAAGTTGATAGTAAAATAGATGATTATCAAGCTGAGTTAGCATCACTAAAGCAGCAAGTTGCTAGTTTAACAGATGAATTAGATCATGTTAAAGAACAAAACTCGCTATTGCAGCATCGTGTCAATATTACCGAAAAAACTAATGAAGAAATTGCTCGTCTAGCCTTAAAAGAAGCAAGTGAATTGATTGATAAGGCTAAACGCAATGCCAATATGATCTTAAAAGAATCATTGGACTATGTTCGTAGTTTATCTAGTGAGATGAATGATTTTAAAGATCAGGCAATTAAATTCCGTTCATCGGTTCAAAAAATGTCCCAAGATATTTTGGATTCAATCGATAATTCGGAAGTCTTTAATCTTATTAACGAAGAAGATGAAGATAACTAAATACGATGAAAGAGACAGTTTATAGTAAGATGTTTGTAGAGAGCTGATGGATGGTGAAAATCAGTAACTATTATTATAATGGATCACTCGGGAGTAGCACCTTGAAATTAGTAGGGGTTGCCGTTAATCGCGTTAAGATGTTTGAGTGCGTATTGGAAAATACGAATTAAGGTGGTACCGCGAATTATTCGTCCTTTTATTTTGAAAGGACGTTTTTTAATTTATTTGGAGGAAAAGAAATGAACTATAAGGACACACTATTAATGCCAAAAACTGAGTTCGAAATGCGTGGGAATCTTCCTAAAAAAGAACCTAAGTATGTTGAACGCTGGCAAAAAGAGAACATGTACGAAAGAGTAATTGAGCAAAACAAAGGGAAAGAAGATTTTGTTTTTCATGATGGTCCACCATATGCCAATGGTAATATGCATATGGGACATATGTTAAATAAGGTAATCAAAGATGTTATCTGTCGTTACAATAATATGGAGGGACGCTATACGCCATATATTCCTGGTTGGGATACGCATGGATTACCAATTGAAAATGCGATTCAAAAATTAGGGGTAAATCGTAAAGAAATGTCTACAGCGGCTTTTAGAGAAAAATGTGATGAATATGCTCATGAGCAAGTAAATAAACAAATGGAACAATTAATCAGAATGGGGACATTTGCTGATTATAAACATCCATATTTGACTTTAATGCCCGAGTTTGAAGCTAATCAAATTGATGTATTTGCAAAAATGGCAATGGATGGATTAATTTTTAAAGGGTTAAAACCTGTCTATTGGTCACCATCAAGTGAATCAGCTTTAGCAGAGGCTGAGATTGAATATCATGATATTAAGAGTCCGACTATTTTTGTTAAATTTGCTGTTAAAGACGGTAAAGGAATCTTAGATACTGATACTAGCTTTGTTATTTGGACAACTACACCTTGGACTATTCCTGCAAACCTGGCAATTTGTTTAAATGAGCGTTACGATTATGCACTGATTGAAACAACTAAAGGAAAATTAATCGTTCTAAATGAATTAGTTGATTCATTAATGGAAAAATTTGAAATTACTGAGTATAAAGTAATCAAAAACTTTAAAGGTAGTGAGTTAGAATTAATCACTTGTCAACATCCTTTATATGATCGTGAATCATTAGTGATCTTAGGTGATCATGTTACTGCTGAGGCGGGGACTGGTTGCGTTCATACAGCACCAGGATTCGGAGCAGATGACTTTTTCGTCGGACAAAAATATGGTTTACCAGCATATTGTAACGTTGATGAACATGGATGTATGATGAAAGACTGTGGTGAATGGCTAGAAGGTCAATATGTAGATGATGCAAATAAAACAGTTACAATGAAACTAGATGAATTAGGAGTTTTATTAAAGCTTGAATTTATTACACATAGTTATCCACATGATTGGCGTACTAAAAAACCAATTATTTTTAGAGCGACTGATCAATGGTTCTGTTCAGTTGATAAAATCAGAGAGAAATTATTAAGTGAGATTGATAAAGTTAACTGGTTAAATGAGTGGGGACATATTCGTATTTATAATATGATTAAAGATCGTGGTGACTGGTGTATTTCTCGTCAAAGATCTTGGGGAGTACCGATTCCAATCATTTATTGTGAAGATGGAACACCGATTATGGAAGAAGAAGTTTTTAAACATATTTCTAATTTATTTAGAAAATATGGTTCAAATGTTTGGTTTGAACGTGATGAAAAAGATTTATTACCAGAAGGATATATAAATGAACATTCACCAAATGGTATCTTTAAAAAAGAAAAAGATATTATGGATGTATGGTTTGACTCAGGTTCCAGCCATACTGGATGTATGATTGAACGGGGATATCGTTATCCAGTTGATTTATATTTTGAAGGTAGTGATCAATACCGTGGCTGGTTTAACTCTTCACTGATTGTTGGAACAGCAGCTCATGGTTGTGCACCATACAAAACAGTTTTATCACATGGATTTGTTTTAGATGGCAAAGGCAATAAAATGTCTAAATCATTAGGTAATACTGTTGATCCAATTAAATTAGTTAACCAATATGGAGCTGATATTGTAAGATTATGGGCAACTTCAGTAGCTTACCAGCAAGATGTAAGAATCAGTAATGATATTATGAAACAAATTTCTGAAAATTATCGTAAAATTAGAAATACAATGCGTTTCGTATTAGGAAACTTAAATGATTTTAAACAAGCTGATCTGGTTGCAGTTGAAGCTTTGGCTGATGTTGATAAATATATGCTAGCTCAATTAAATGACTTGATTAAAGGATATCATAAAGCTTATGATAATTATGATTTTGCTGAAGCAAATCAATTAATTTTAAATTATTTTACTAATTTATTAAGCTCATTCTATATGGACTTTACTAAAGATATTCTTTATATTGAAAAAGCCGATAGTCTTCGTAGAAGACAAGTCCAAACAGTTTTATATTATCATGCTAAAGCAATGATGAAATTGATTTCACCAGTTCTAGTATTTACTGCTGAAGAATTACATGATCATTTCCATTGTGATGATAATAAGGCTGATTCAATTTTCTTAGAACCTAATGTTGAAATGATCAATATGCCTAACAGTGATCAATTAAAAGCTCATTTTGATCGTTTCCTAGAGCTTCGTAAAGATGTCATGAAAGCTTTAGAAGGATTGAGAAATGAAAAAATTATAAAATCAAATATGGAAGCAAAAGTGACGATTTCATTAAAAGATGAATTTAAGGAAATGGCTTCAATGCTTGCTGACTTAAAACAATTATTTATTGTTGCTAAAGTTGAGTTAGTGAAAGATTCTTCGTTAGAAGAATTTGATAGCGCTTATATCAAAGTTGAAAAGTTCGAAGGTCATCAATGTCCACGATGTTGGAACTATTTTGATGAAGATGAAATGGAAGGCGAATTGTGCCCTCGTTGTCATGCTGTAATCAATGGATAGATAAAATCTCTAAGTTTAAATAAGTATAGCTAAAAGTAATCATATAAATTGGACTGCATCTCTGATCTTGGATAGTCAAGGATGACTGTTCGATTTAGATTACTTTTTTTATTGCAATAGTTATTACTAAAATAGAAAAAGTAGCTGTTTAATGGGGTTTTATTAAATAAATATTGTTGAAATAGGTCGAAAGTGTTAAAATAAACAAGTATGTATGGAGGGTTCAAATGAAAAGTGATAAATTTAAAGGGTCATTTTTGTTGTTATTAGCAGCCTTGATTTGGGGGAGTTCATTTATTGTTATGAAAAGTGCAGTGGATTTCTTAACTCCTAATGTCCTGTTATTTGTTCGGTTTACATTGGCAACATTAGTAATGATCATAATGTTTTATAAATATATTAAAGATACTTGTATTCGTGATTTAAAAGGGGGTGCGATTACAGGAACCTGTTTATTTTTGGCTTATTTGATACAGACATTAGGTCTGACAATGACAACCCCAGGGAAAAATGCATTTTTAACTGCTATTTATTGTGCAATTGTACCTTTTTTAGTTTGGTTATTCTATCATAAACGACCTGATAATTATAACTTTGTTGCAGCTTTACTCTGTGTATCAGGAGTTGCTTTAGTTTCTTTAGATGGTGATTTGACAATGAATACTGGTGATCTTTTAACTATTTGTGGAGGATTTTTTTATGCCTTACATATCTTGGCGATAAAAAAGTATTCACAAGAGATGCATCCTATTAAATTAACCACACTACAATTTGGAATGACTGCGATCTTAGCTTTGTTTGGTTCATTATTATTTGAAGATATTACAGTGATAAAACAAATTGACAGTAGTGTGATCTTGCAGATTGGCTATCTAGTTTTTTTTGCTACTGCGCTAACATTACTATGTCAAAATATTGGTCAAAATCTTGTGAGTGAGTGTAATGCAGCGATTTTATTAAGTCTTGAGTCTGTATTTGGTGTAATATTTTCAGTTCTATTATATGGAGAAGTACTTACGTTAAAAGTTATTGCAGGATTTGTTATCATTTTTGTTGCAATTATTGTTTCTGAAACGAAACTATCATTTTTAAAACGAAGTAATGTCAGGGAGGAAGAATTGAATGTGTAAAAAAATATTATCGTTTTTATTAGTTGGAATATGCTTAATAGCAACACTAACACCGATAAGAGCTTTAGAAAATAGTGAAGATATTGGGCTTACTTGTGATTATGCAGTTGCAATTGATGCAAAAAGTGGTTTGGTTTTATATAATAAGAACATGGATGAACGGATGTATCCTGCGAGTATGACCAAGGTAATGACCGTTATTCTTGCTTTAGAATTAATGGATGATATGAAGAAAACAACAGTAATTACACAAAGTGATATTGATACTGTATGGGAAACTGGAGCTTCCTCAGCTAATTTTGAAGTTGGAGAGACAGTTACATATGAAGATTTATTATATGGCGCTATTTTACCAAGTGGGGCGGATGCAACTAGAGCTCTAGCAAATAATTTATGTGGAAGTCAAGAGGCATTTGTTGATAAAATGAATGAATTAGCACAAAAATTAAATTTAAAAGATACTCATTTTGTAAATACGACCGGGATTCATGATGAAAATCATTATACTACAGTTCATGATATGGCATTAATTGTTCAATATGCAATTCAAAATGAAGATTTTAAAAATATATATGCTCAACGTTATAAAACGTCTTCAAATGGATTACATCAATGGGTTAATAAATCGATGTATAATGCTAAACGAGCAAAAATAAATGTTGATGATATTCTTGGTTGTAAAAGTGGGTATACAAACGAGGCTAAGAGTTGTCTATCAAGTTTAAATCGGGTTAATGATAATGAAATTATTACCATTGTAGGTCATAGTGTTAATAATGATGTTAAAACTCATGCTGCAGTAAGTGATACTTTAGATATAATGAATTATGTGGGGCAACATTATTCATTACAAAGTATTTTAACTAAGGGTGCTAAAGTAAGAACGTTAGATGTAACTTTAGCAAAGGACGAACAAAAAATAGCTATTACAAATTTAAATGACGTTAGTGCCTTTTTACCAAATGATTTTAATAAAGATGATTTAGAATATAAATACTCATTTAAAAAATTAGAAGCACCTGTTAAAAAGGGAGAAAAAGTTGGTGATTTAAAAGTATATTATCAAGACAAATTATTATATCAAGAAGAGTATGCTACTACTAAAGAAATTGAAAAAGATACTTTTAGTTACATCCTTGGAGTAGTTAAAGATTTTATGTTTCCATATGGTCTTGCGATTATTTTAGTAATTATTTATATACTGATTTTAAGAATGAAAAAAAGATGAGAAATTAAATTTTTATGCATTTACTTGAGTGGAACATAAAAACAGTACAAGAAATTGTACTGTTTTTATGTTCCAATATGTGTTTATAAAATCAAAGGTATTAAAAGTCATTTTAATGGGATAAAAAGTGTATTTTAAAAGCAAAAGACAGTATAGAATCCTACACTGTCTAAATTGATTTTATTTATTCATTAACATTTTCAAATGCTTGAGGAATTAATGGAGTTGGTTTTTTAATTCGATGATTATAAACCAGAATGGTTAATAAACTGCAAATAATAATAATTCCTACAAATACAATTATTTCTGTATTCAATGAAACATTTGACATACTAATAACTTTTCTGAAGCCATCAACGCTATATGTGAATGGCATAAAAGGATGAATTGCTTTAAAAATTGCACTTGATGTTTCTAGCGGATAAGTACCGGCCGAACCACCCAAATTAATAACCATAAAGACTAAGAGTACAAATTCACCAATTTTACCACACACAATACTTAACAAGGTCACTAATGCCATTGAAGCCGCTCCTACAATTACAGCAAAGATAAAAGTCATTAGTAACTGTTGCGGAGCAAAATCACAGAAGAACATCAATGATGCAATCATTACAATTGAAGCAATTGTAGATACTGTAAACCAGACTGAAGCTTTAGATAACCAATATTTAAAGCCGCTTTCTGCTTTTTCAACATCATTGAATAATGGATACATCAACGTAAATGCCATACAAGCTACATATAAACCTACACTCATCATATATGGAGCCATTCCATGACCATTGTTTTCAACTGTTGAAATTTCCTTATGAGAAGTATCTACAGGACTAGCAAGCATATCAAATGTGCTGTCGTTACTGTTAATACTATTTACCTGCTCTGCACCATCATGAAGTGAAGTAGCTAAAGTATTTGCGCCGTCTTGTAAGGTGGTTAACCCAGTTCCAAGAGTAGTTGATCCAGCTGCTAATTGTCCAGCGCCGTCACTGATTTGATTAGCTCCATCGGCTAACTGATCAGCACCGCTGAGCAAAGTTGGATTATTGCTTACTAAAGTACTAGTACCATCAGCTAATTGTTTTGCTCCTTGATCAAGGGCACCGATACCGTTAGTTAGAGTTGGTGTTTGGCTAGCTAATTGAGAAGTACCAGTTTTTAATTTATTGGCACCATCTACTAAAGAACTTGAATTATCATTTAATTGAGCTAAGCCACTATTGATTTGACTTGTTCCAGCAAGATAACTTTTAATTCCAGTTTTTAAACTTTTCTCTGTGGGAATAGTAGTTTTACTACCATCAGTGTTAGTATATTCACCACCACTAATTGAAGCATCAAGATTATTTAAACCAGCTTGTATAGTTCTACTAGCAGTTGCTAGACCTGGGGTAGTTGTATCACCATTTAAGGCTGTATTCATCGTACTAAGACTAGAACTCATCTGCTGAACCAATTGATATGAAGAAGGCAAAGCATCAGTTACACCAAACTTTGTTAATCCGTATTGTTCAACTTCTTCTTTACTTAGACCTGTATCCAAAATTGTTTGTGCTAGCTTTTTATAGTCTGCATTACCACTATTTTGAAGTGTATTGATTAAGGTAGTATAATTTGATAAAGAAATACTAGATGTTTTTACTTGTGAAGCCATTTGTGTTAAGCCATCACTGATTTGCTGGTTACCAGCTTTTAATTGACTTGCCCCGGCTGCGAGAGTATCTACACCATTACTTAAGGTAGAATTATTGCTAACTAAAGCTTGAGAACCTTGATAAGCGCTAGTAACACCGCCAGTATATTGACTTATTCCAGTTTGAAGTTCTGTGGCTCCATTATCAAGTTGATTTATTCCACTTGATAATGCAGGAGTAGCGTTGTTTAGAGAATTGATACCATCCTTTAATGAATATACACCATTATTTACAGTTACTACACCATCGGTATAATCTTGTAACCCGTTTGTAAGGGTAGAAGCCCCATCTTTAAAAGTGATTGAACTAGTTGCTAATACTTGAAGATTATCCGAAATAGTTTTATTACCACTAATTAACTGATTAGCCCCATCATTAATTTGATTAGAACCATTAGCTGCCTCACTCATGCCGCTTCCAACTGTTCCCAATTGATTGAAAATAGTTTCAGCATAAGTCTTAGTTACGGTTGAAGAAACTTCAGCTTTGATTTTAGCAATTGCTGAATCATCCATTTTAGAAGCAATGTAACTGCTGCCAGGATTAGTAGTATAGTTTAAAATCATTTTTTGTGGTTGGGCATCTAATAATGTCGTTGCATTTTTAGAAAAATTACTAGGAATAGTAATTACCATATAATAATCACCGTCTTTTAATCCTTGATCAGCAGTTTTACTGTCAACCAGTTTAAAATCCATTGAATCATTGTTTTGAAGACTTTTTGCTAACTCTTTACCGACATTTAAAGTGGAATCATTATATTCAACCTTTTTATCCTCATTAACTACCGCTACGGGAATTTCTTTAGTATTTCCATACGGATCCCATATTGACCCTAAGAATACCCCCGCATAAATACTTGGAATTGCAATGATGGCTACGGCCACTATTTTCAGCCACCAATTTTTACGAAATGCTGACCACTCTTTTTTTATCATTTTTTCTCCTTTCCATTAAATTATAGTTTTATCTTGAAATTTAATATATTAATAGATATAATCTATCCATGGATAAAGTTTATCTATTAATAAAGCATATTTTAATCATCTACTATAAGTTTGTCAATCAATTTATAAAAAATATTTTCTAGATTATTAATCTCGAATAATGTTACAATATATAGCAAAGGGGAAATGAAGTAATGAAAGTAAAAAATAGTGTCGAACAAGCAATTTGTTTATTAATAATTATCGCCCATAGCAATGATGAAAAACCTTTAAAAAGTTATAATATCTCTGATAGTTTAGGTGTTTCTGATTCTTATTTAAAAAAAATTATTAGGCAATTAGTTGTAGCTGGGCTGATTACATCTGAAGCAGGGAAAAAAGGTGGTGTATGCTTAAGCCGGAAACCTGATAAGATTACTTTGCTGGATATTTTTGAGGCTATCGAGGGTAAAGAGCCGTTTGCAAAAGCAACGGGACTAGTAGAACGTGTTTTTGTTAATGAATTAAAAGAAATCATGGATCAAAAGCAGGCGATGATTTTAGATGCATTTAATGCTGCAGAAGCAAGTTATAAAGAAAAATTAAAAACGATCACATTAAAAATGGCTATGGTAGAACGAAAAAAGGATTCTTAAGCGAATCCTTAAATATTAACCATGCTTTTTTTGATTGTTTTTATCGACAATTCGATCTAAGCCATATCCAATTACACGTCCAATAAATGCAAATACGATAAACCAGAGTGCGCTCCATGAACTTGTTTCTTTATTAACAAAGCCAATAACAAAAATAATAACTGCAATCGTTAATCCAACAGCTGTACCTAATGTCATAAATACACTACTTTTTTCTTTCATCCTTTCACTCCTCAATTCTAAATTATACCACAACAAAGTGCGCATACAAGTAAAATATGTGTTATAATACTGTCGTAAATAATGGAGTGATAAGATGATAAATACAATTATATTTGACTTAGATGGTACATTGATAGATTCTTTAGTTGATCTTGCAAATACTGTTAATGTTATTTTAACAGAAAAAGGATATCCTACGCATACCCTTGATGAATATCGTTATTTTGTTGGAAATGGTGTATTAAAATTGCTTGAGCGGGCTTTACCTGCTGATCATCAGGGGGATATTACAGCTGTAAAGAAACGTTTTGATGAAATTTATGGTGAAATTTGTTTAGAAAATACCAAACCATATCCTGGAATCACAAAATTAATTAATACTTTGGCTGATCAAGGATATAATTTGGCTGTTGTGACTAATAAACCGCAAGACCATGCAGTTAAAATTGTTAAGACTTTATTTCCAGGATGTTTTAAATATATTTTCGGTAGTAGTATTAGACATCCTAAAAAGCCGGATCCCTGTTTAACAAATCTAGTTATTAATCTTTTTGATGTGCGTAAAAACGAAGTCGTCTATATAGGCGATAGTGACGTTGATATTTTAACTGCAAAAAATACGAAGGTTAGATCAATAGGCGTATCATGGGGATTTAGAGGACGTCAGGAGCTGCTTGAAAATGGTGCAGATCTTGTTGTTGATCATGCCAATGAAATTAAAGAGGCTATAAATGATTGGTGTAAGTAGTTGTCTAGCAGGATGCAAATGCACTTATAGTGGTGATGATAAATTAATTAAATTAGTCAAAGAGATGGTTATGCGAAATGAAGCAATAATGATTTGTCCTGAAGTGTTAGGGGGATTGAGTATTCCTCGTTCTCCTTGTGAGATAAGAGATGGAAAAGTAGTTGATATTAATGGTGTTGATTGGACTAAGGAATATCGATTAGGAGCACAAAAGAGTTTAGAAATATTACAAGAACATGATGTTGATGTAGTTTTGTTAAAGGCAAAAAGTCCTAGTTGTGGAAAAAACTATATATATGATGGGACGTTTAGTCATACCATTATAAATGGTGATGGTATTACTTGCCAACTACTAGAAAAACATGGCATAATAGTATTCAATGATGATAATATTGATGAATTTTTAAAATACATAGAAAGAAGGTAAAAAAATGGGACACGTATTAAAAATTAATCCAGTTTTTAAAGAAATGATTTGGGGAGGTCATAAATTAAGAGATGTTTATGGCTATGATATTCCTAGTGACAATACTGGTGAGTGTTGGGCAATCTCAGCTCACAAAAATGGAGATTGTACTATTAGTGATGGAGAATTTGCTGGAAAGACATTATCTAGTTTATGGGATGAACATCGAGAGTTATTTGCTAATATTGAAGGTGACCAATTTCCATTATTGGTAAAAATTATTGATGCTTGTAACGATTTATCTGTTCAAGTTCATCCAAATGATGAATACGCTAAAGCTCATGAAAATTCTTTAGGTAAAACAGAATGCTGGTATGTTCTAAATACCGATGAAGGAACAAAAATGGTAATGGGACACCATGCTAAGACTAAAGAAGAGTTAGTAAAAGCGATTGAAAATGATGACTACGACAATCTGTTAAATAAATTTGATATCAAAGAAGGAGACTTCTTCTATATTCCTTCAGGTACGATTCATGCTATTTGCAGTGGTTCATTAATTTATGAAGCACAACAATCTTCAGATATTACATATCGTGTTTATGATTATCATCGTAAAGATGCTCAAGGAAATGAACGTCAATTGCATGTACAACAATCGATTGATGTTGCAACAGTTCCATATGTTCCACTTGCGGCGGATAGTATGGTTGAAACAGCAATTGAAAATGGAACGAGGACGAAGTTGGTATCAAGTGAATTTTTTACAGTTAATAAATACGAAATGACTGGTAAAAATACGATTGTTAATGATAAACCATTCCAATTAGTCACTGTTATTAAAGGTAATGGTGTTATTAATGGGAATAGTGTAAAAATGGGCGATAACTTTGTAGTTTGTGCTGATCAAGATGCCGTAGAATATGATGGTACAATGACAGTTATGATCTGTACATTATAATGTATTGTTCGAACTGTAATCATGAATTTAAAGCAGCTTCTTTTGCCTATAAAGCAAGACAAAGATGTCCTGAGTGTGGAACGTTGATGCAAATCCAGTTTCCTTCGGGAATGGGGTTCATTCCTATCATTGTTGCAATACTTCCAGCAGTATATATGGTTTCAGTACTGCAATTTGATTTATTGGTTGGATTAAGTGTCTTTATTCTTGTTTATTGGCCAATTGAAGTTATTATGAATATCTTATTAATATATTTTGATAAATACCGCCTATATGAAGTAGATCAGTGATCTACTTTTTTTGAACAATAATGTAATAAATCATTGGCGGAAATAATGACTAAATGGGAACTTTGTGATAGAATGTTGACGATAACGATTAAGTGAGGTAAATTATGGCACATTTGAAATTTAAATTTGAAACATTAAATGCTTTTTGTAATGAAGCATTTGAAAAATTCGGTTTTACAAGTGATGAAAGCAAAACAATCACAGATGTATTATTATTGTCAGACGTATATGGAATTGAGTCACATGGTATGCAGCGGCTTTCACGGTATCACAAAGGGATTGAAAAAGGCATGATTAAGGTTGATGCAAAACCTGAGATTGTTTTTGAAACCCCTGTTTCGGCAGTGATTGATGGTCATGCTGGAATGGGCCAATTGATTAGTAAATTTGCAATGGAAAAATGTATTGAAAAAGCTAAAACAGTAGGGATGGCAATTGTAACGGTAAGAAATTCTAATCATTATGGAATTGCTGGTTATTATGCAAAAATGGCTTGTGACGAGGGATTAATGGGGATGTCATTTACTAACTCAGAAGCTATTATGGTTCCTACTTTTGCCCGTAAAGCAATGCTAGGATCTAATCCTACTGCTTTAGCAATGCCAGCTAAACCATATCCATTCTTTTTTGATGCTTCTACTACAGTAGTTACTCGTGGTAAGTTAGAAATGTATCGAAAAGCTGAAAAAGAATTACCAAATGGATGGGCACTAGATAAAGATGGTAATCCTTCTATAGATGCACCAGATGTTTTAGACAACATTGCTAATAAAATCGGTGGTGGGATTATGCCTTTAGGTGGTTCAACGGAACAATTAGGAAGCCATAAAGGATATGGTTATGGAATGTTCTGTGAGATTTTCTGTTCTATTTTATCACAAGGACTGACTTCGAATCATACACATACAAATGGCATTGGGGGAACATGTCATGGATTTATTGCTATTGATCCTAAAATATTTGGAAACCCAGAAGATATTGAGACACATTTTTCAACGTTCCTGCAAGAATTAAGGGATGCTCCAAAAGCTGAAGGACAACCGCGTATATATACTCATGGTGAAAAAGAAGTTGAGGCTACAAAAGATCGCATGGAAAATGGAATTGACGTTGATGTCAAGACAGTATTAGAGATGAAGGATCTATCTAACTTTGTTGGTGTTGATTTTGAAAAATACTTTGGTAAATTAGATATTGAAGATAATGATTATAAAACGGTTTATTAATTATTAGGAGAGAAAGATGAAATTTAAGTGTATACATTGTAATATTAATATTACAGATATCAATAAAAGTGTTGCTTTTTACCAAAAGGCTTTAGGTTTAAAAGTCGAAAGAACTAAAGAAGCTAATGATGGTAGTTTTATTTTAACTTATCTTGGTGATGGTTTAAGTAATTTTCAAATTGAGTTAACTTGGTTAAGGGATCATCCGCAAACTTATGAATTAGGTGAAAATGAAAGTCATATTTGTTTTGAAGTAGATGATTTTGATCAAGCTTATCAGTTACATAAGGAAATGGGATGTATATGTTTTGAAAATAAGGCAATGGGATTATATTTTATTAATGATCCTGATGATTATTGGATTGAAATTATTCCTAAAAAATAGACTGTATTTTTTTGTATATTTATTTGCTTAATCTTGTTTAAAGAGTTATTATAGATAGGTAATATAGAAGATATTATGGGAAATGAAATATTGAGATGTTTCTGGGAATTAGCAATTTGGGTGTTAATACTGAAATGATTTGTTCTATAATTATCCCTATGTCATAAATCAATATATACTAGTATTAGCGAGCTAATAAAAAATATATCCATTAAGGATATATTTTTTGTTATTCAATAATTTTTTTAAAAAGTCGATCAAAATCTGGTTTGATTTTTTTTAAATTAATTGGTCGTCCACTCCGATCAGTAAAACAATGATTAGAGTTGCCAGTAGTACAAAGTGTATGTTTTTGATTATATATCTTATATTCACAGGCGAAGCGGACACCAGTATATTTAGTTATTTTAACTTCAATTATAGCAAGGTCATCAAAATACATCATTTTTTGATAATTACAATTAATTGATAAAACAGGAGAAATGATACCTTCTTCTTCCATTTTTTTATATGTTAAACCAATTTGGTTCATATAATCGATTCTTGCTTCTTCAAACCAGCGAATATAGTTAGAGTGATGAATAATTCCCATTTGATCGGTTTCATAGTATTTAGCATTATGTAAATAAGGTCTAATCATCATTGTTATCACCAATAATAAATATTTCCCCTTCATTATTTATCTTTAAAATATTATTATACTGTTTCAAAGGTTCGTGATTGAGATATTTAAGCATCATTTTAGGATTATCAGTAAAATGCATTGGCAAAACATATTTTGTTTTAATATTTTTTAAAATATGCTCCATACCCCACCAGCTACTTTCTTCAAGACGAGGGTCTAGAGGAATCATCATTAAATCAAAATGAATATCTTTAATTTTACTAATTTCTTTTTTAAAAGTTCCAGCTTGATATTTGTTGTCAGCCTCAGGTTCACCAATCCAGTGCCACCAGTGTAAATCACCAGCATGATAAATTTGTTTATTTTCAACCTTTACAACAAAAGCTACACCTGCATCTGTTGATAATAGGGTTTGAATATACAAATCATCAATTTCATATATTTCGCTAGGGCGAACTTTAATTCCAGTATTATTGATTTTTCGGTCAATAATATAAGTGATTTTAGGATGGTTGATTTGATAAATTGCAGGATTGTAGTGGTCATGATGAAAATGAGAGACAAAGACATATAATGGTTTATTTTGATTAAGCGGGGGAATTGTTCCTTGATAATAATCGAATAGTAAAATATGCTTATCCAATTCAACTAAAAACCCACTGTTATAAATATAAGTTACTTGCATAAAATACCTCCTTGTAAAAAAAGGGAGAATTATTCTCCCTCGTCGTAATTTGCAACATTATGATAAATTTGATCAACATCATCACAATCATTAAGATTATTCATTAAACGTTCAAATAATTCCATATCTTCACCTTCAAGTTCAACAGTGTCTTGTGGTAAAGTCTGAATTTCATCTATTTCAAATTCAATATCAGATTTAATACCTTCAATTGCCTCTTTGATTTTATATAAATCAGTTGGTTCACCAATAATTTTGATAGTTCCATCTTCTTCACTAACAATATCTTGAGCATCAACTTCAGCCATGACTAAAGCATCTAAAACAGTTTCTTCATCTAGTCCTTTAAAAGCAACGACGCTGATAACGTCATATAAATATGAAACAGATCCTTCATTTCCTAATTTTGCTTTTGACTTTGTAAAAGCAGGACGTACTGATGAAATAGTACGATTAATATTATCAGTTAGACATTTAACGATTAAAGTAGCTCCACCATTAGCATACCCTTCAAATACTTTTTCTTCATAATTTTCAGTAACACCACTTTTTACTTTATCAATTGCTCTTTTAATAACATCAGCGGGTACTTGTTCTTTTTTAGCTTTTTCAATTAAACGACGTAATGCTAAGTTACCATCTGGTTCAGGTCCACCTGCTTTTGCAGCTAAGTAAATCTCTTTACCATAACGTGAGTACAATTTAGCTTTTTTTGCTGCTGTTTTTGCCATTGCAACTTTGCGCACCTCATGTGCTCTACCCATAAATAACTCCTCCTTAAAGTGATAAATTCTTTTAAATTATACACTTATCGATTAATATTATCAAGGGGCGTTTTAAATGAGATAAATATTCTGATTTTATGAGGAAAAAGCAGAGTTTAATAGATAAAAAGCAGTTGTTTTAAAATAATCAAAAAGGTTTCATGGAATAAAATAGTAGTTCATCCTTTTCTAATTCAAAAGAACTCTGCTAAAAACATTAAGATTAGTTTTAAATAAATAGCGAGTATGCTATAATCTAGGCATTAAAAGGAGCAATGTATGGAAACAACAGTAATTATTGGAGCTGGAGCTAGTGGACTGATTTGTGGTCATGAACTAGCTAAAAGTAATCATAATGTAATTATTCTTGAACAATCAAATAAGGCAGGACGAAAAATTTTAGCTAGTGGTAATGGTCGCTGTAATTTATCTAATACTAATTTAGATATGTATTTTTACAATACTGATGAATCCAAGATTAAGAGGATTATTCATGCCTTTGATGCAAGAAAATATTTTAACCAAATTGGAGTAATGACTCGACAGGTGGGAACACTTCTTTATCCGCGTTCTAATCAAAGTTTAACCGTAAAAAATGCTTTAATGAATAATTTTGATCAAGTTGCTTTAATTGAAGAGTGTCAGGCTAAAAATATTATCGTTAAAAAGGATGGGTATATAGTTAAAACTAATAAAGGTGAATACTTTTGTAATAATATTGTTATTGCAACAGGCTCACCTGCTTCTTTATTATCAGGCAAAAATAGTTATGATTTGGTTAAATTGCTTGATTTAAAGGTGACAAAGTTGTATCCTAGTCTAGTTCAAATAAAAACCAAACCAGCCTACCGAAGCTTAAAAGGCGTTCGAACTAAATGTAAAGCGAGTTTATTAGTAGATGGAAAATTAATTGAAAGTCAAAATGGTGAAGTGTTATTTAGTGATAATGGGTTATCAGGAATATGTATTATGCAGTTATCACGATTATTATCACGTTATTGCGGAAATAAAGAGATTAGTTTAGATCTAATGGAGGAATATACTAGCCAAGAATTAGAACGATTTTTAAAAGAGCGGCATGATAGATTTGGTCATTATTATTTAGAAGGAATCTTCAATGATAAATTAGCTAAAATATTAAAAGATATTGATAATTTAAAAGATATCCGCTTTAAAATTATCGATACATATGATTACAGTAAAGCTCAAGTTATGAGTGGTGGGGTTAGTTTGGATGAAATAGATGAAAATTTGGAAGTGATTAAATACCCTGGAATATATTTGGCTGGGGAGCTTTTAGATGTTGATGGTGATTGTGGCGGATATAATTTACATTTTGCTTTTGCTTCAGGCCATCATATCGCTAAAACAATAATGAATAAGCAGGTAAAAAAATGTTATTAATAAATAATGTAAAAGTTCCTTTGGAACTGGCAGATTATCGAAAAATAATCTCACAACAATTAAATATTTCTAAAAATAAAATATTTGACGTTAAACTAGTTAAACAAGCTGTTGATGCAAGAAGAAAAAACAAAGTTCACTTTGTTTGTAGTTTTAATTTTACTGTCGAGAATGAAGATTTAATGATAAAAAAATATCCTAAATTAAACTTATCAAAAGTAGTTGCTTATGACTATCCGGTTTTAAAATCAACTGACGAGCATATTGTAGTAGTAGGCAGTGGTCCCGCTGGACTTTTTTGCGCTTATAATTTGGCGCGGGCTCATCAAAAGGTAACATTGATTGAACGTGGCAATGCGGTTGAACAGAGGAAAGAAGATATCGATAACTTTTTTAAAACAGGGAAATTAAGTCCTGATAGTAATGTTCAATTTGGGGAAGGGGGAGCAGGAACTTTTAGTGATGGCAAATTAACAACTGGGGTTAAGGATAAACGAAAAAAATTTATTCTTGAAACCTTTGTTAAGCATGGTGCTGAAAGTGATATTTTATATGTAAATAAGCCACATGTAGGGACTGATTATTTAATTAAGGTTGTTAAAAGTATGCGTGAGACGATTATTGCTAATGGTGGTGAAGTGTTATTTGAGACAAAATTAGTTGATGTTAATTTAGCAGATGATCAGCTAGTAAACATTGTTGTTGAAAAAAATAATATTAAAACTACGATGGAATTAGATAAATTAGTTCTAGCAATTGGTCATAGTGCTCGAGACACTTATGAAATGCTATATCAAAAAGGAATAAAAATGGAGCAAAAATCATTTGCGGTAGGACTTCGAATTGAACACTTGCAGTCATTCATAAATGAGCATCAATATGGTAAATATGCGAATCATCCAAGTTTAAAAGCTGCTGATTATAAATTAGCGGTCAAAACTAGTAATGGTCGTGGAGTATATACTTTTTGTATGTGTCCGGGAGGTAAAGTTATAAACTCAAGTAGTGAGGCTGGTGGAATCGTTGTTAATGGAATGAGTAATCAAGCTCGTGATGAAGCAAATGCTAATAGTGCAGTTCTGGTTACTGTGGGACCTGAAGATTTTGCTAGTTCGCATCCATTAGCTGGTATTACCTATCAACGAGAATTAGAACAAAAAGCTTTTGAATTAGGTGGTAAAGATTATAGTGTGCCAGTCATGAGGGTTGAAGATTATTTAAATGATACTCTGGATTTAAAAATGGAAGAAGTAAGCTGCAGTGTTCAACCAAATGTGAGATATGCTAAATTAAGTCAAATATTTAGTAATGAGGTCAATCTTGCTTTAAAAGAAGGATTACAATTAATGAATCATAAATTTACAGGGTTTACAGAAAAAGCAATGCTTTCAGGAGTTGAATCTAGAAGTTCAGCACCAGTACGCTTATATCGTGATGAAAATTTTCAAAGTAATATTAAGGGAATCATGCCGATTGGTGAAGGCGCTGGGTATGCTGGTGGAATTATGTCTAGTGCAATAGATGGTTTAAAATGTAGTGAATTTATTTTAAAAGGGGAATAGATAAGGAATGTCAATAATAGAAATAGCCCTCATTGGAGTGGGCTTAGCAATGGATGCTTTTGCAGTTTCAATCTGTAAAGGTTTAGCAATGCGAAGAATGAACTATAAAAAAGCTATTATCATTGCTGCTTTTTTCGGGGTGTTTCAAGCTTTAATGCCGGCATTAGGTTATGTTTTAGGAACAACATTTGCCAATAAGATTGCAGCTATTGATCACTGGATTGCTTTTATCTTATTAGCTTTAATCGGGGCGAATATGATTAAAGAAGCATTATCAAGTGATGATGATGAATGTCAAGATGATAGTTTGAGATTAGGGGATTTGATCATGTTGTCAATTGCTACCAGCATAGATGCCCTAGCTGTTGGCATTACTTTTGCGTTCTTTAATGTGTCATTATTGCTTTCAGTAAGCATGATTGGAATTATTACCTTTATTATTTGTGTAATTGGGGTCAAAGTTGGTAATGTATTTGGTGAAAAATATAAGAGTAAAGCAGAATTAGCCGGTGGATTAATATTAATTGTGATGGGCGCAAAAATATTAATTGACCACTTGTTCTTTTAGGAGGATAAAAAATGAAGGTCTCGACTTTAAAGATGCATCATGAGCACCATCCTATGCGACCAACAAGACAGATTGCCATTAGCTTTTTAGCAGTTATCTTAATTGGTTCAGTTTTGTTAATGCTGCCAATTTGTAATAATACAACACCGACAGCATATTTAAATAATTTATTTATTGCTACTTCAGCAACTTGTGTAACAGGATTAGTACCTGTAGTAACAAGTGAACAGTTCAATATATTAGGACAAATCGTTATTATTATTTTAATTCAAATTGGTGGGTTAGGTTTTTTGACTTTTTTAAATTTATTATTAATAATGGTCAAAAAGAAAATATCTCTTACAAATAAGTTGGTTTTACAAGAAGCTTTAAATCAGCCATCGTTAAATGATCTGCCTAAGTTTGTAAAAAATGTAATTAAATATACATTTATTGTTGAAGGGTTAGGTGCAATCATTCTAGCATTTGTATTTATTCCTGATTTTGGAATCGTGAAAGGAATTTATTATTCAATCTTTCACTCGATTTCAGCATTTTGTAATGCTGGATTTGATGTGCTAGGAGCTAACTCATTGATTGGATATCAAAATAATCTAATTATCAATTTGGTTATTCCGGGTTTGATTATAATGGGTGGTCTTGGATTTATCGTTTGGTTTGATGTTGCTCATTGTATAAAAAAAGAGTATGGAAAACGGTCGAAATTTAGTAAAAAACATTTATTTAAAAGTTTTTCATTACATACAAAACTGGTTATTATTGCAACAGTAGTATTGTTATTAGCAGGAGCTGTTTTATTTTATTTGTGTGAATTTAATAATATCAAAACAATTGGAGGACTACCTCTATTTGATCAAATACAGATTTCTTTTTTTCAATCAGCAACTCTTAGAACGGCTGGGTTTGCTTCAGTTGACATGGCAAGTTTACATCCTTCAACGAAGTTGATGATGTGTGTATTGATGTTTATTGGTGGTTCACCTGCAGGTACTGCTGGAGGAATCAAAACAGTAACGTTTGCAATAGGTGTATTAGAAGTATACAATATTTATCATGGACGCAAAGAAGTAACAGCTTTTTCAAGAAGAATTCCTAAACGTTTAATTGTGCGTTCATTTGCGATTATTTCTATGGCATTAGCAATTGTATTTTTAAGTATATTTGCTTTGAGTATTACCGAACAGGCACCATTTATTGATATTTGTTTTGAGGTTGTTTCTGCAGGAGCAACGGTAGGATTAAGTGCTTCACTAACACCGTATTTAAGTGTTTTCGGTAAAATTGTAATAATTATGTTGATGTATATTGGTCGAATCGGACCAATTACAATGATGATTTCTTTTGCAAGAAAATCATATATGCAAGCAAGTAAAAAAGAGGTAAGGTATCCTGATGGGAATATCTTATTAGGATAAAAAGAGGGTATAAAGATGAATAGTAAACAATATGCAGTATTAGGATTAGGAATTTTCGGTTCAACAGTCGCAACAACATTGGCAGAATATGGCTGTGAGGTTATTGCTGTTGATCAAGATGAATCATGTGTTGAGCGGGTAGCTGATGAAGTAACGAAAGCAGTTGTAGCGAATGTTACTGATCAAGAAGAACTGCGAGCTATCGGTATTGAGGATATTGATGTTGCTATTGTTGCAATCGGAACACATTTGGAAGAAGCTGTTTTAGCAACTATGAATTTAAAAGAATTGGGTGTTCCATATGTTATTGCCAAGGCTAAAAATAAACAATTTATGAAAATTCTTGAAAAAGTAGGGGCTAATAAAGTTATTCGTGCTGAAAAAGATATGGGACTTAAAGTAGCTAAGAGTTTATTGAGAAAAAGTATTGTTGACTTAGTTGAACTTGATGAAGATTATTCAGTAGTTGAAATTAAAGCACCACTTGATTGGGTAGGAAAGAATTTTATTGATTTAAATATTCGTCGTGTTTATAATATGAATATTATTGGAATCAAACATGGTGATGAAGATCATCTTTCTCTAGATGTTGCTCCAGAATATGTGATCCAAAATGGGGATCATTTCTTGGTAATTGGTAAGACTAAAGAACTGGAAAGATTCGATTATATGACTAAATAAGGACACTTTTTAAACTAAATCCTATAGAAAAGACACAAAATAAAGAGGAGTGTCATCTATAGGATTTAGTTTATTTAGTCCTTTTTTATTTTGTTATAAATGGTTAACGAAGGCTAATATAGGCTAAGTTATTTAAATTTATACTAATGAATCATAGTTAATGAAAATGAGAAATCTATTTTAAAATTAAATGATATAAAAATTGTTAATCTTATAAGAACTTATTAAGTCCTTGTAAAAATGTTTCAATTTGGTAAACTTCTTATGTATTTGCCGAATTCCTATTGAGAAATATAGGAAAATGGACTACAATTTGGTTATTATCAAGGGAGGCTATTCTTTATGAATGTTATAATTTTGGGTGCTGGTAAGGTTGGAAAAACTTTAATTAAGCATATGTCCAACGAGGATCATGATATTATTGTGATTGACCAGGATGCACAAAAAATAGAAGATGTAGTAAACTTATATGATGTCATTGGAGTTGTAGGTAATGGTGGTTCTTATGATATCTTGATGGAGGCAGGGGCAACTACAGCAAATTTGATTATTTGTGTTACTGCATCGGATGAATTAAATATCTTAGCTGGATTAATGGCAAAACAAATGGGGACTCGCCATACAATTGCTCGAGTAAGAAATCCCGATTATTCTAAACAACGTGATTTTATGCGTAATCAGTTAGGTTTTTCAATGATTATTAATCCTGAATTAGAAGCAGCAAATGAGATTAGAAGATCATTATCATTTCCTTCGGCTGTAAAGGTTGATACCTTTGCTCGTGGAAAAGTTGAATTGGCAGAATTTTATGTAGAAGAAGATAGTTATTTACGTGATATTCCGCTAAGTCAATTACATAGTATTACTAAGACTAATATTTTAGTATGTGCTGTAAGTCACAATGAAGAAGTAATTATACCAGATGGTAATTATATTATTAAACCAGGTGATCATTTATTTATTACAGGATCACATCGAGACTTATCAAGATTTTGTTTAGATATTGGCATTGTTACAAATAGGATAAAAAATGTTTTAATTGTTGGTGGAGGAAAGATTGCTTATTATTTAGCTAAACAGTTAGGGGTTCAAGGAATAAAAGTAAAAATCATTGAAAAGGATATTGAACATTGTCGTGTGCTTGCTAAAAAATTACCGTTTGTTACTGTTATTAATGCAGATGGAAGTGATGAAGAGGTATTATTAGAAGAAGGTTTAGAGACAACAGATGCTTTTTTAGCATTGACAGGGTTAGATGAAGAAAATTTAATTTTATCTTTGTATGCTAAAAATATTTATCATAAAAAGACTATTGCTAAAGTTACTCGGATGAGTTTTACAGGTCTTGCGGATAGTCTAAAGGTTGATAGTATCGTAGCTCCAAAGAAAATTATTGCTGGTCAAATAATTCGTTATGTTCGAGCAAAAATGAATAAAGATGATGATTCAAGTGTTAAAACTTTATATAAGATTGTAGATGGTGAAGTGGAAGCTAGTGAATTTATCGCTACACCTAAAATAACTTTTTTAGGAATGACGTTAAATGATTTGAATTTAAAGAATCATGTGTTAGTTGCTGCTATTTCCCGAGAAAATGAAACAATTGTACCTAAGGGGGATACGACGATTGAATTAGGGGATCATTTAGTCATTATTTCTCGTGGTGAGACAATGAAAAGTCTAAATGATATTATAAGGAGATAAGCAGGATGAATAAAAAAATGATTGTTTTTACAATCGGTAAGTTATTAACAATTACCGGTTTATTAATGTTCATGCCAGTAATTGTCTCGTTGATTTATCAAGAAACAGAGGGGGTTTATTATGCGATACTTGGCATAATAATGCTGGCTTTAGGAATTCTAATTTCAAGAAAAGCTCCTCGTAAAAAGAATATTTATGCTCGTGAGGGTTTTGCTATCGTAGCATTGAGCTGGTTATTGATATCATTATTAGGGGCCATTCCGTTTTGTTTAACTGGTGAGATACCTTCATATGTAGATGCGGTGTTTGAAACTGTATCGGGTTTTACAACAACCGGATCTTCGATTTTATCCAATGTGGAGGCATTAAGCCATACAAGTTTATTTTGGCGAAGCTTTACACATTGGGTTGGAGGAATGGGGATTCTTGTGTTTGTAATCGCATTTATCCCGATTGCTTCAGGACGTTCATTACATATTTTACGAGCTGAGGTTCCTGGACCGGTGGTTGGAAAATTGGTTTCTAAAGTACGATTAACTGCACGAATCTTATATGTGATTTATGCAATTATGACGGTTATTGAAATAATTCTTTTACTATTTGGCGGAATGCCGTTATTTGATTGCATTTTGAATGCTTTTGGAACCGCTGGTACAGGAGGGTTTGGAATTAAAAACGCAAGTATCGCTGCTTATGATAGTGCTTATATTGATGGTGTGATAACTGTTTTTATGATCTTATTTGGAATTAATTTTAACTTGATTTATTTCTTCATTTTAGGGCGAATCAAGGAAGTATTAAAAAGCGAAGAATTGCGCTGGTATTTGATTATAATTGTTGCTGCAATAGCTTTAATTACGATTAATATTTTACCATTATATGATTCAATCTTATCTGCATTCCGTTATTCAAGTTTCCAGGTTGGGTCAATCATAACGACGACAGGATTTGTAACTACTGACTATGGGCAATGGCCAGTATTTTCACAAGTAATATTATTATCATTGATGTTTGTTGGTGCTTGTTCAGGCTCAACTGGTGGTGGAATCAAGGTATCAAGAATTGTAATTTATTTTAAAAATGCAAGAAATGAACTGCATAAATTATTACATCCCCATAGCGTTCGTGCAGTTGAATTTGAAAATCAGCCGGTTGAAGATAATGTAATCAGAACGATTCATGCATATTTAGTCGTATATATTACGATATTTGCTCTATCGTTATTGATTTTAACATTTCTTAATCTTGATTTTAAAAGTGCTTTTTCAGCTATTGCTTCTTGTTTAAATAATATCGGTCCTGGTTTAGATGTTGTTGGACCAGTAAGTAATTTTGGTTCGTTGCCAGATGTTTCTAAAATAGTTTTAACTTTCGACATGCTGGCAGGACGTTTAGAACTTTTCCCAATGCTGCTTTTGTTTTCACCATCACTTTGGCGAAAGTAGCATAAATAAGAAAAAATCGTGTAGAATATAGAGAGGTGTTCCAATGAAAAAAGAAGAAATAGTCATAAAAAATGCATTACGAATGACTAAAGAGGCCGATGATCAGCTTTCTATCTATGCCACTAAAAATCGTGATTGTATAAAAGTAAAACAGACGATTAGAAATCGTGAAGAATTTGATATCCGATGGCCGTTTGAAGAAGACATTGATCGAATTTTATATTGTAAATCATATCAGCGATATGTTGATAAAACTCAAGCATTATCTTTTTTTAATAATGCTCATATTTCAAAGCGTTCTATTCATGTCCAATGGGTGAGTCGGATTGCTCGTCAGATTGGTCGTGGTCTTGCTTTAAATCAAGATTTGATTGAAGCGGCGGCTTTAGGACATGATCTAGGCCATGCACCATATGGACATGTTGGAGAAAAGGCTCTTGATAAAATTCTGCAGATAAAGGGATTTGGATATTTTGCCCATAATGCTAATAGTGTACGGAATATTCTTTTTATTGAACGCGATGGAATCGGTTATAATGTCTCTTTACAAGTGTTAGATGCGATTCTGTGTCATAACGGTGAAATGTTATCGAAAAAATATATGCCGGATTATGATAAAACTATTGCGCAATTTTGGCAGGAATATGAAGATTGTTGGCACCAAAAGAATACTAGCTTAATTATTCGTCCAATGACATTAGAAGGCTGTGTTGTTCGGGTGTCAGATGTTATCTCATATATTGGTAAAGATATTGAAGACGCAATTAAAGTAGGAATCATTAAACAGTCTGATCTTCCTAAAGAGGTAACTGATATTTTAGGTTTTGATAATAAATCAATGATAAATCGATTGATTGGAGATATTGTTATCCATAGTTATGGAAAGCCATATCTTCGCTTTTCTAATGAAGTGTTTAGTGCTTTGAAAACTTTATTGAATTTTTTATCCAATCGGGTTCATCAACATCCGGTGCTAGTAAAAGAAAATACAAAATTAGTCCGAATGATTAATCAGTTATATCATGTTTATTATGATGAATTAACTGATCCTAATAATCATGATTGTAAAATAAAAGCATTTGTTAATAAGATGGCTCCGGCATATAGTAAAAATGATCCAGCATTAATAGTTGCTGACTATTTATCAATGATGACAGATTCTTATGTTTTAAATGAATATGAATCTATCTTCTTACCTATTCAACATAATGAAATACTTTAATTATTATATTTGTACTATCTTTTGAAAAATCGTAGTATAATATATGTATAAGAAGTATAAGGAGGAGTTAATATGAAACTTATAATCGCAATTGTTAATTCAGATGACAGCTCATCGGTTCAAGGAGCTCTTACTGAAGGCGGATACTTCGTAACTAAATTATCTACTACTGGGGGATTTTTGAAAAAAGGAAATACAACATTTTTTGTTGGAACTAATGATGATAAAGTAGAAGACTGTATTTCTATTATCAAAGCACATTCAAAGAAACGGGTAGAAAAAGAACCTACTGTTCCTCCAACAGAGATGGGAGAATTCTTTACACCAATTATGGTTGATGTTTTAGTTGGTGGGGCAACCGTATTTGTTTTAAATATTGATCAATTTGAAAAATTCTAAAAAAAGAAGTGGCTTAGCCACTTCTTTTATTCTATAATGTTCTAAGGTGGAGAATATGGAATATAGAATATTAAAAGAAAATGAAATAAAAGAAGCAATTGAATTAGTTGCACGAGTAGCTAAAAAAGATATTTATAAAGACTTTGATCAAGAGGGAATTAATAGTTTTAATCAAGTAAATTGTGATACATTTTATCGTAATAAACAAAATTTGACTTATATATGTTTAGAGAATAAAAAAATAATTGGGATTATTACACTTACTCAGGGAAAACATCTAAGTTTATTATTTGTTGATAATGATTATCAGGGAAATGGGATTGGAACAAAATTATTTGAGTTGATTGATAATTTGGCTTTAGCTGATCTTGAAGTTAATTCTGGAATTGGGGCTAAAGGATTTTATTTAAACTTAGGTTTTAAAATGGTCGGTGATCTAACTAAGAAAAATGGTATATTATATTATCCAATGCTTAAACAAAGGGTAGTCAATAAACGTTTTAATACTTATGATGAGGTAGTTAATTTTATAAATAGTCAAAAAGATCGGGTATACAGCCTTAATAATTTTAAACATTATATGGAAGATATAGGAAATCCTCAGTTATTTCTTGACTGTGTTCATATTGGTGGGACAAATGGAAAGGGTTCAACTACTAATTATATTAAAGAAGTTTTAAAACAGGCGGGATATAGGATTGCAACATTTACCTCACCAGCACTATACTCAAGATTAGATATTATTCGTATCAATGACCAGTTCATTGATGAAGAAACAATGGTTAGATATGCAAATCGATATGTGGAACTATGGTTAAAATATGAAATCTCAATGTTTGAAATTGAAGTATTTATTGCAATTATGTATTTTATTGAGCAGAATGTCGATTTTGCGTTATTTGAAGTAGGATTAGGCGGTTTATTGGATGCAACGAATATCATTATGCCTAAATTAGCAATCAATACTAATATTGGTTTAGATCACGTTGATTATTTAGGTCATGATTATCAAAGTATTGCTTTAAATAAAGCTGGAATTGTTAAAGAAGGAATTGATTACTTAACCGGGGAAACAAAGGAAGAATGTTTGGCTGTATTTAGAGATGTTTGTTTAAAACATCATAGTGAGCTTATAACTTTAAAACCAATAACTAAAATTATTGATGGGAATAATGTTAGTTATCATTATCGTGATTATGATATTATTCTTGATACACCGGCTTTATATCAGATTAATAATAGTGCTTTAGCACTAGAAGCACTGATATATTTAAAAGAACATCAATTTGTTGATTTTAGTGATGATGATTTACTTCAGGGAATGTATAATGCTCACTGGGCTGGTAGATTTGAAATAATTAATATTGAACCTTTGATTATTATAGATGGTGCTCATAATAAAGAAGGAATTGATGCTTTCTATGAATGTGCTAAAAAATATGACAATATAAAAATAATCTTTAGTGCTTTACGGGATAAAGATTATAAACATATGATTGAAAAATTGTTACAATTAACTAAAGATATAACTATTTGTGAATTTGAACATGTTCGAGCTAGTGATGCTAAGACATTAGCAAATGGCTTTGATGTTAAAATTGAGCCAAATTTTAAAACAGCGATTGATAAGGCTTTTACTCATGAGGGGACAGTATTTGTAACGGGATCGTTATATTTCATCTCTAAGGTAAGGGAATATATAATTGATAGAAGTTAGAATCAGGTAATACTGATTCTTTTTTTGCTAAAAAAATTTCATAATGAGTTTTATTTATTATTTTTAATTAGATATGATATAATAATACAAAGATAGGAGGAATGACATGACGTTATTTTTATTATTGATTGCAGTAGTAGTAATTGTGTGTATTTTTGCAACAAGGCTTTCATCTAAATTTGGAGTACCAACTTTATTGATTTTTATTTTGTTGGGGATGGTATTTGGAAGTGATGGCTTGTTTAAAATCAGCTTTGATGATTTTATTATAAGTGAGCAAATTTGTACATTTGCATTAATTTATATTATGTTTTATGGTGGTTTTTGTTTGAATTTTAATAGTGCTAAACCGGTACTTATTAGAGCAACGATAATGTCGACACTTGGCGTTATTTTAACTTGTGGCTTTGTTGGTTTATTTTGTTATTGGGTATTGCACACTAGTTTAATTGAAGGGATGCTGATTGGAGCAGTAATGGCTTCAACTGATGCGGCTTCAGTATTTAGTATTTTAAGAATGAAGCGTTTAAATCTAAAAGCAGGTATTGCTCCATTGCTTGAAATGGAAAGTGGAAGTAATGATCCTACAGCATATATGCTGACAATTATTATTTTGACCCTTTTATCAAGCGGGAAAACTAATATTTATATGCTTATTTTTAGTCAGATAATATTCGGGATTATTAGTGGTGTAGTAATTGGTCTTTTAGCAAAAAATTATTTAGATAAGATTCAATTAAATGAAGTTGGCTTAAAATCGATTTTTGTAGCTGCTCTAGCATTGTTAGCATATGCATTACCAGTAGCACTGAATGGAAATGGTTTTTTAAGTGTTTATCTATTTGGAATAATATTAGGAAATAGTCGTTTAAAAAAGAAAGTTTCACTAGTTCATTTTTTTGACAGTATTTCTCATATGATGCAGATCTTGTTGTTTTTCTTACTAGGTTTATTGTCTTTCCCGTCACAAATTCCCGATATAATAGGCTCTGCTATCCTAATTACACTATTTTTAACTTTTGTTGCGCGTCCGTTAACGGTATTTATCTGTTTAACGCCGTTTAGAGTACCGTTTAAACAACAATTGTTTATTTCCTGGTGTGGTTTAAGAGGTGCGGCTTCGATTGTTTTTGCAATCATGACAGTGGTATCACCTGCATATACGAATAATGACATTTTTCATATTGTCTTTTTCGTTGCTTTACTTTCAATAACATTTCAAGGGAGTCTATTGCCTTTAGTAGCAAAATGGCTCAAAGTGGAAGATGATCAAAATGATACAATGAAAACATTTAATGATTATAGTGATGATAGCTCATTTGAATTAATTCGAGTTTATTTGAGTGATGATCATCCA
This sequence comes from Erysipelatoclostridium sp. MSK.7.34, assembly GCF_019041935.1. Classification (NCBI taxonomy): domain Bacteria; kingdom Bacillati; phylum Bacillota; class Erysipelotrichia; order Erysipelotrichales; family Coprobacillaceae; genus Thomasclavelia; species Erysipelatoclostridium sp. MSK.7.34. Next base: position 126,475 of record NZ_JAHPYJ010000001.1, on the reverse strand, counting down.
TGGATAAATCAAACATTAATTGATATTGTAATGCCGACTAATATGTTAGTTGCTACAATTATTCGCGATAATCAGATGATCTTACCTAAAGGGACAACAAGGGTTTTAAAAGGTGATCTATTGATTATGTGTGCACCAGGTTACGAAGGAAATGATATTTATTTAGATGAGGAATACATTGAAGAGCATCATCATTGGATCGATTGTACTCTAGCGATGATCAATCCTCGTAATAAGTTTTTAGTAGTCTTAATTAAACGTGATAATAAAATGATTATCCCTGATGGTAAAACACGGATAAAACGTGATGATATGCTTGTAATTTGTAAAAAGGAGTACTTATGCTTTGTTGATGAATAATTAAATATGTTGAAGTGTCTGCTAATTTGTAGTATTATTTCCATTGTATACAATCTTGTATATAATTTAGAAAAAGGGGGAGTCTACTTTTTAGTAGCAATCGCATGTACGGTCAGTGATCGGAATTAACGCCTGTGGACTAGAAATGAGGTTGAAGCAGGAAAGATTGTAAATAAGTAGCAATCAAGTTATGATTCAAATTATTTGCGGAATTATTTTAGTTTTAATTGGAATTTTTGTATTTTGGAAATTTCCAATTAAGAGTGATACTAAATCACTCACATTAGCAGCTTTATTTATTGTTTTAGCCGCTATTTTAAAAAGGTTATCGATTATGATACCTTTGTTTGGTTTTGAGAGTCTAAAAATCTCAATTGAAGTAATCCCAATGCTTTTAGCAGGGATAATGCTTGCACCAGGATATTGTTATATAATTGGTCTTGCTGTTGATTTAGTTGGATTAATTGTGACACCAACGGGATTTCCTTTTTTAGGATTTACTTTGAGTGCGGTATTACAATGTTTGATTCCATCCATTGTAGTTGCCACGATTAAAGAAAATTATATGAATTATTTAGAAAAGGCAATCCAAGTAATTTTAATTTTTTTAGGAATAGGGGCTTGCTTTTATGTATTTAGTTTAGATCAAGTAGTTATTTCTAAGAATGTTGTAGACATTACACTTAATTTTAAAATAATAATTAGTGTGGTTTGTATTGTGATGATAAGTGTCTTGTTTACTGTTATGCGTTATTATAAAAAGAAATTAAATGATCAGGAATATCATTTGTTTAATCTGTGGTTGATTTCGGTAGTATTAGTTGAAATGGTAATTACATTTATGTTAACGCCTTATTGGTTACAAGTTATGTATGGAATTCCATTTACATTATCGTTATTTATCCGAGTCATTAAAGAATGTATCATGATTCCAGTAGATATCATTTTAGGATATAGTGTTTTAAGAGTGTTAAAACGCCTATAAGAGTCAGTTTTGACTCTTTTTTGTTTAATTTTTTTTAATATGGAAAAAATATTGTGAGGTGAATAATATGAATACATCACAGTATAATGAAATTGCTGAAGATTTAAAACCCCAAAAACAAGTGGGGAAGCATTGTTTAAGTGCATTTATTTATGGTGGCATTATCGGTGCTGTCGGTCAAGGCATTTTAGAGTTTTACATGTATATTTTTGATGTGAGTGAAAAAGAAGCAACACCAATGATGATTATTACGATTGTTTTGGCTGCTGCTATTTTGACAGGATTGGGAATATATGATCGAATTGGAAAAAAGGCAGGAGCTGGAACTTTTATCCCAATTACTGGATTTGCTAATAGTATGACTTCTAGTGCCTTAGAAGCTAAAAGCGAAGGTTTAGTAACAGGTATAGGAGCTAATATGTTTAAATTAGGAGGAACAGTCATTACTTTTGGGATTGTTGCTTCGTTTGTGTTAGGAGGTATTCGTTATGTCATCAGTCTTATCTGGTAGTTCAATGCAGTTGAATAATGTTTATGTTAGAGCAACAGGAACAACGTGCGGGATTGACGAATTTAATGGACCGTTAGGTCAATATTTTGATAGACACTACCCTGATTTTCATTTTGGACATAAATCTTATGAATTAGCAGAAATGGCAATGCTTCAAGATGCGATTAGTCATGCTTTAAAAAAAGGAAAGTTGAAAAAAGATGACATTAATGTCTTTTTAGGTGGAGATTTAAATAATCAAGTCACTGCCAGTAATTACACTGCTAAAGATTTTCAAAGACCATTTATGGCGATGTATGGTGCTTGTGCAACAATGGGGCTAGTTATTAATACAGCCTCAATGTTAATTGAAAATCATTGTATTCATAATGCAAATTGTTTTGTTTGCAGCCATAATGCAACCGCTGAAAGACAATTTCGTTATCCAATTGAATATGGTGTCCAACGTAAAGAAACAATGACAACGACAGCTACAGGTGCAGTCAGTGTAATTCTTGATAATAATCCTAGCGCTGTTAGAATAGAAGCATTAACTATTGGTCGTGTTATTGATATGAACCAAAGTGATCCTAATGACATGGGAAGAGCAATGGCACCAGCAGCCTTTGATACATTAGTTAATCATCTAAAAGATTTAAACCGGCAAGGAACTGATTATGATTTGATTCTTACTGGTGATTTATCAACTTATGGGAAATCGATTATGAAGGAATTAATGAATGAAAATAGTGTTACCTATAATGAGTATGATGATTGCGGCTGTCTATTATATGATAGTGATCAAGATGTTAATCAAGGTGGGAGTGGGCCTTCGTGCAGTGCTTTAGTAGCATTTGGGTACATCTATCAGAAAATGTTAAAACATAAGTACAAGCGGGTTTTAGTGATTACAACAGGGGCATTATTGTCACCGGTTATGACTAATCAAAAACAAAGTATACCTTGTATTGCCCATGCCTTTAGTTTGGAGGTTGTTGAATAATGAATTATCTATTAGCATTTATTTTTTGTGGCTTTGTCTGTGTAATTGCACAGTTGATTTATGAATATTCAAAATTAACTCCTGGACATATTACGAGTCTATTTGTTGTTATTGGTGCTTTTTTAGATTTGTTTCATATCTATGATAAACTAGTTGAAATATTTCATGCAGGAGCATTATTGCCAATCACAAGTTTTGGTCATTCGTTGATGCATGGAGCGCTTGCAGCAACTAAAGAATTTGGCGTTTTTGGATTAGCGATGGGTATTTTTGATTTAACCGCAGCGGGTATTAGTAGTGCTATTTTATTTGCTTTTTTAGTTGCAATTTGTACTAAGCCAAAATCATGATCAATAACAATCCATCATTTGATTTAAATACCCGAACGCTTGATTTTGAAAATGAAAAAGTTACAATTAATTATGTTTCTAGTCTTTGCTCTGATGATCTAATTGCTTATTTAGTTGAAGGGATTACCAACCATCGTGGTGAAACATTAAAAGATTGCTTAAATAATGGTGATGTTAAAGACGAACCGGATTATCAAAAGGCCATGTATTCAATGTTAACTGGTTGTGCAATGATTAGTTATCGCGATAAAACTTATGTTTTAGATACTCGTCACTTTCCTAGTCGTTCTGTAGAAGAACCCGAGACAGAAAAAAGCGTCAGAGGCTCTAAAGATGGTTTTAATGAATCGATGCTGACTTGTGCGGGTTTGATTCGCCGACGAATACGTACGATTGATCTAGTTATGAATAAACAGACGATTGGGAAAAATAATCCCTTAGATGTTTGTTTATGTTATTTAGATAGCACAGTTGATCAAACTATGCTGGAAACAGTATTACAACGTATAAAAGAAATTAAAAATGAAGATTTGGTCATGTCTGATCGTGCCGTTGAAGAGATGATCTTAGATCAAGGATATAATCCATTTCCACTTGTTCGATATAGTGAACGCCCGGATGTAGTAGCTACGCATATCCTTCATGGTCATATTGCTATTATTTGCGATACATCGTCTTCAGTAATGATGTTGCCGACCACATTATTTGAAATATTGGAGCATGTTGAGGAGCATCGTCAAACACCAATCATTGGGACTTTTATACGATTAATTCGTTGTAGTGCAGTATTAATTTCTATTTATTTAGTACCTTTATGGCTACTATTGACAAGTAAGGGGACTATTGATCTAGTCTTTTTAGGACAAGTCTTGCTTGTTGAATTAGCGATTGAGTTGTTACGGATTGCTACGATTCATACTCCTACCTCTTTGTCAAATGCGATGGGGATGATTGCCGCTGTATTATTAGGACAGTTTGCAATTGATTTAGGAATTTTTAGTGAAGAAATTTTATTATTCTGTGCAATTGGTGATGTCGGTGGTTTTGCAACCCCTAACTATGAGCTATCGCTTACTAATAAATATTTAAAAATATTTTTAATTATTTTTGTTGGTTTTTTAGGATGGATCGGTTTTGTCATTTATCATGTGATCTTAATTGGTTATTTAGTATCTTTAAAACCATTTGGGGTATCTTATTTATATCCTCTATATCCTTTTGATGGCAAAGAAATGCTTAATTTTATTATTCGTAAGCCCAAGACGAAAAGAGGCTCATAATAGACTATAACGTGATTTAAACGCTATAGTTTTTTGTTTGTTACGGTCCTAAAAGAATACTTCTAAAGCAATAATATATATGTTATAATAACAAATGCGTAATCGAAGTGAAGGAGGTATCGATAGTGGAATATCAAGTAATAATTGAAGATTTTCAAGGTCCATTAGATTTATTACTACATTTGATCAAGGAAAAAGAAATGGACTTAGAAAAATTAGAATTGTCTTTGATTGCAGATCAATATTTGCAATATATTCATGCTATGGATCCTTCTAAATTAGAAATCATGTCAGAGTATTTAGTGATGGCGGCAGATTTGATTGAAATGAAAAGTAAGATGCTGATTCCTAAAGAAAAGGTGACAATTAATGATGAATATCAGGAAGACCCTCGTGAAGCTTTGATCAAACGACTAATCGAGTATAAGCGTTATAAAGATGTTTTAGATGAAATTCGTGATAAATATGAACAGCGTCAAACAGTTATTATTAAACCGGCAGAGTCAATGGACGAGTATGTTGTGGATACTAGTTCAATGATTCCTGAAGGATTAGAAGTTTATGATTTAATGAAAGCAATGCAAAAAATGTTTCAGCGAAAAGCAATGATGAAACCACTGGATACACATATTGCTAAAAAAGATATTTCAATTGATGAAAGAACAGCTCAAATACGAAATTATTTTAAAACAAGAGTAAATAAGAAAGTTAAATTTGAGGAATTATTTGACCGTCATGACCGTTTCTATTTTATTGTAACTTTTATTTCAATATTAGTTTTAGCTAAAGATAAAGAAGTAGAGATTATTCAAGATGGGTTATTTGAAGAAATATATGTAGAGGGGAAAGTTTAATGGAACAAAATAATTATTTAGATATTATTGAGGGTATGTTGTATCTAGCTGGTGATGATGGTGTTGATATTAAACAAGTAGCCGGAGTATTAGAAATAAGTAAAAAAGAAGCAACGCTATTAATGGATCAATTTACAGAAATTTATGGGAATAAAGCTTTAAAGGGGATTGTTCTAGTTAATTTTGGCGGACGTTATAAATTAGCTACTAATGCTGATTACTTTATTTATTATCAAAAGATGGTCGAACAAAGCAGTGCTAGTTTATCGAATGCTGCTTTAGAGACATTAGCAATTATTGCTTATAATCAGCCCATTACACGGGCTGGAGTTGAAGATATTCGTGGAGTTGGATGCGATGCAATGATTCGTAAGCTCGTAGCTAAAGCCTTGATCAAAGAGGTTGGGCGAGAGGATACTCCGGGAATGCCTATTTTGTATGGTGTAACTGATGAGTTCATGGATACTTTTGGTTTAACAACACTTGAAGAATTACCAGATCTAGCTGACATTGTTGAAGTGGATGAACAAGAGGATATATTTGCTACACGATATCGTGAAGATACTAGTGACGATATTTCAAAGGCAGAAAGTGAATTAAATGAAACTGTTTAAGCATTTTAAAACAATTACAAAACATAAATTTTATGTAATGAAATTATGTTTCAGATTTGGTTTGTATAAACAAGGGTTAAAACATGATTTATCTAAATATTCTTGGACTGAATTAGTAACAGGTGCTAAATATTATTTGGGCTATAAATCACCAAATAGTAATGAACGTGATACTATTGGTTATAGCAGTGCCTGGCTGCATCACAAAGGACGTAATAAACATCATTGGGAATATTGGATCGATTTTACTAGCAAAGGAATTATCGCCATTGAAATGCCAATTAATTATGTTGTTGAAATGTTTTGCGACCGTGTTGCTGCAACGATGGTTTATCAAGGAACTCAGTTTAATTTTAAAGCACCACTTGATTATTATAATAAGACGCATCACTATTATGTGATTAATGAAAATACAGATAGAATCTTGAGAGATATGCTTGAACGCTTGGCGAATTCTAATTTAGATGAAACAATTGAATATATTAAAGAAAAATATTTAAGAAATCATTAAACTGTTCTTATAGAATAGCTACAAAATAAAAAGGAATATCGTCTATGAGAGATATGAAGTGAACCCAAATTATTAGGTTCCTTTTTATTTTAAGTTTATATATGAAAAATGGTATAAATTTACTATAATAGAGATGAACGAAGGTGATTAGATGAATGAAAAGGGGAAAGCTGCTCATAGTAACTATGTACGAAGTGTGTATTTACAAATTGTAGCTTTAGCATTAATTATGCATCTAATCTATTTATGTATTTTCTATTTATTAAACTTTAATTTTTTAGTAGTTTACAATCTGTTTAGTGTTATTTTTTATGGAATCATGCTGGTAATAATAAATAAAGGCTATTATCGAACTGCAGTATTATCGGTACATCTTGAGGTTATCACATTTGTTGGAATTACAGTTTTTACACTTGGATGGGAAAGTGGTTTTCCCTTGTACTTATTAGCAATGGTATCGCTAGTATATTTTTGGCCATTTAAAAATTCAAGATGGGCTTATTTATGTGCAATTATTGAAGTGTTTGTTTATATTATTATTAGAATAATCAGTTCAACCCAAGATGCTCCAATATATATAATTTCTGATAAAAATATTATTTTAACTCTTTCAATATTTAATGCAGTTTGTTGTTTTATTGTTATGATATACAGTGTTTTTATTTCTGATGTTTCTTCAAAAGCAATAGATAAATTAAATGAAAATTTACAAGAAATAGCTGATAATGATCAGTTAACAGGACTTAGAACACGTCATTATCTATTTGATAGTTTAAATTCATCTCCTAATTTAGATTGTAATATTGTAATAGGCGACATTGATGATTATAAGATTATTAACGATACTTATGGTCATTTATGTGGTGATTATGTATTACATAGTTTAGCAAATTTGATGAAAGATAAGATACCTGATGATATTGATATATGTCGTTGGGGTGGTGAAGAGTTTGTTTTCTTATGTTTTAATACAAATAAAGAAGAACTTACTTATGTAATTGAACGTTTTAATAATCTCTTAAGGCAGCACTCTTTCATTTATGAGGGTAATGTTATTAAGATAACGATGACTTTTGGAATTTCAGATACGATGAAAGCAAAGCATTTAAATACTATGATAAAGTGTGCTGATGATCGTTTATATAAAGGAAAACGTTGTGGAAAAGATCAGATAATTGTAGATGATAAAAAGTAAAGAAGTGTGATTAGCGCTAGTTATGGCAAATCGCTTGACTTCTTTACTTTTTATCTTTATTAATTATTTTATTAGTAAAATATGTAATTAACATAATAATAATAACCATCCAGATGGTCCAGGCAAAAATACTGACCATATCAATTTGTGCTCTAGCAAAATACAGCTGTTTACCAATTCCTTGATTTGAGGAAACAAAAATTTCAGCCATCACACCGACCTTTAAACTTTGTGGTAGAGCTGTTTCAACGGCTGAGACGATATACCCTTTGATTAAAGGGAGATAAACATGAATTAGATTAAATTTAAATGGATGGTGATAGAGAATCGTAACATCATTTAAATCGTTACTTATGTTTTTAATACCGTTAACAGCATTATTATAAAATACTGGCAAAATCATCAATAAAACAATGATGATCAATGCAGTCAGACTTTTAAACCATACCAATAAAATTAAAATATAGGCAATTTGAGGGATAGTTTGTAAGAATGAGAAAATTGGAGCTAAGTATTCATTAACACTTTTAAACAAGCCACTAAAAACGCCTAAGATGGTCCCAACTATTAAAGCTAAAAAGAAACTTAAAGCAACACGTGATAAAGTTGCTCCAATTGCGATATAGAAGGATTGACTAGTTGCTAGGTTGAACATTTGGTTAAAGACTACAAGTGGTAAAGGCAAGATTACTGCTTTATCAATTGATAAAGCAAAACCTTGCCATAAACCAATAATTAATATTAAAGTAATTATTTTACGTCTCATGAACTTAACATATTTTTATTATAATCAATGTTAAATAATTTTAAGAAGTCTTTAATTTGTTCAGAACATTCACTAGCTTTTTTATAATGGACATTTTGACGATCGATAGATTTAACTGTAATTTCAACACTTGGCAAACTCAATGTCTCGATACCAATTTTTTCTAGATAGTCTTTTAATCCATTGTAATCATTATTAGTGAACTGATCGATTGCTTCAAATAGTTCATCATAGTTGTTATTTTCTTTAACAAAGATAGCGGCTTGAGGATAACCATCTTTACCGTATTCTTTTTGTAAATCAGCAATAATTGAAAGTTCAATTCCTGCTTGTTTAGCTTTAGCAATCGTTGCACTTGCAAGTGGTTCAGCTAACATTCCAACTTGAATGTTGCCCGATAATAATTGTTGTTGTACTAATGTTGCTGATTGATAGTACTTAGGAGTCAATGAAGTATTAATTTTTACAGTATCAACGATTTTTTGAGGAACTGCACCTTCACCGAATAAACCCAGTTCGCCAGTCTGATTTAATGCTTCGTTACTAGTTCCAATATAGTATAAATTACCCCAGGTAATAACCCCTTGAATACGATAATCGGTTTGTTCGCTAGCAATCAATTTAGCACCTAAATTAATTGGGGCAACAATAATATCGTAATCACTGCTATTTTTTGATAATTCAGCAACAAGCTGATCGCTACCATCAACAAAATCTATTTTTCCTTTTTTACTGATATTTTCATACTCACTGACAAAGGCAAGTGACGGAGCTCCCGCAGGACATAGTATTTTAACTGTATTGGATTTATCTTTAGTTTCTGTATTTGAACACCCAATCATCGTGAATATCATCATTAAACATAATAAATATTTAATTATTTTCTTCATATATTCCCCCCTAACGATAATTATTTAAACCGTTCTTTTCTTGTATAATGTGTGTGTAATAAATGATGTGCTTTTTCGCTGTTTGGTTCACCTAAGAAATCAGCATATAATTTTTGAATTTGTGAATTCTTATGGGATTTTCTAACAGGTAATGCTAAGTCTTCATCATACAACGCTTTAGCACGAGCTTGTTTCCAGTCAAAACCGCTATTACGAGTTAAAGCATTAACATATGATTGACCACCACCGTTAACACATCCGCCAGGACATCCCATGATTTCAATGAAATGATATTTAGATGTACCGTTTTTAATTTCTTCGAGTAAAGGTTTAGCTAGAACCATACTATGGGCAACTGCAACATTTACTGTCATATCACCAATTTTTAAACTAGCTTCTTTGACTCCTTCTTCACCACGAACTGCATGATAGTCTAAATTAGTTAAGTCTTCTTTTGTTAAAACATCAGTTACAGTTCTTAAGGCAGCTTCCATTACACCACCACTGGCACCAAAGATAACTCCGGCACCTGTGTATTCACCGAACATGTCTTGATCAAAATCTTCGTCTTTCAAATCACGGAAATTAATCCCAAACATTTTAATTAATTTACCTAACTCTCTAGTTGTTAATACCGCATCAACATCTTTTAAACCATCAGTTAAGTTTTCTTCACGTTCTTTTTCACCTTTTTTAGCAACACAAGGCATAATAGAAACAACATAGATATCTTTTGGATCAAGGTTATTTTCTTTTGCATAATAAGATTTAATCATTGAACCTAGCATCATATGTGGTGATTTACAACTTGATAAATGATCTAATAATTCAGGATATTCGTGTTCAATATAGTTTACCCATCCAGGACTACAAGATGTAATCATTGGTAAAACTCCATCATTGCTGATACGATGGATAAACTCGTATCCTTCTTCCATTATGGTCAAATCTGCACCAAAATTTGTGTCATATACTCTATCAAAGCCCATTAATTTTAAGGCATGGACCATTTTACCAGTTACTCTAGTTCCTATTGGCATTCCAAATTCTTCGCCTAAACTGGCTCTAACTGCTGGTGCAGTTTGCACTACAACATGTTTACTGTCGTCATTTAAAGCCGCAATAACATTATGGACTTCTTCTTTTTCTTGTAACGCTCCAACTGGACAAACATTGATACATTGTCCACATTGCATACAGTTGACATCATTCATACTCTTATCATAAACTGGACCAACTTTAGTTTTGAAACCACGATTCATAAAGCCTAGGATTCCTAAACCTTGGGTTTTAGCACATGTTTCAACGCAGCGGCCGCAAAGGACACACTTTGAAGTATTACGAACGATTCCAGGCGAAACTTCATCAAAGGTAGGAGCTGTTTTTTCGCCAGCAAAAGCATCTTCGCGGACTCCTAATTCTTGACAAAGTCGTTGTAATTCGCAGTTTGTATTACGGATACAAGATAGACAATCTTTAGAGTGGTTAGAAACAATTAATTCTACGACTCGGCGTCTTGCATCTAAAGCTCGTTGAGAATTAGTTTTAACTACTAGTCCTTCTCTAACAGGATAAACACAGGCAGCGCATAATGTTTTTGCACCTTCGATTTCAACTTGGCAAACACGGCAAGCACCTGTTCCTGTAACATCTTTTAAATAACATAAAGTAGGGATATGGATTCCGTTATTTTTGGCTGCTTCCAAGACTGTTTGGCCTTCATATGCCTCTACCTCACGGTTGTTGATAGTCATTTTTATTTTCGACATTCCTTACACCTACTTTCTTTCAATTACATTAAAGTGGCATGCTTTAATACATTGACCACATTTAATACATTTTTCTTGATCGATAACATATGGAACTTTTCCAAGTTCACCACTGATTGCTCCAACTGGACATTGTTTAGCACAAAGACCACACTTACGACATTTATCTTCATCGATTTCATATTGTAATAATTCTTTACATACCCCAGCAGGACATTTTTTATCAACGATATGTGCAATATATTCATCTCTAAATTGATGGATCGTAGAAAGTACAGGGTTAGGAGCAGTTTGACCTAAGCCGCATAGAGCAGTATCTTGAATTGTTGAAGCTAGTAATTCAAGTTCATCTAAAGTTTCCATTGTTCCTTTACCGTCACAAATTTGTTCAAGCAATTCTAGCATTCGTTTGGTTCCTACACGGCAAGGAGTGCATTTACCACATGATTCATCAACAATAAAATCCATATAGAAGCGGGCTACATCGACCATACAGTTGTCTTCGTCGAGAACGATCATTCCACCTGATCCCATCATTGAGCCAAGTTTTACTAATTCATCAAAACCAATTGGTGTATCTAGTTGTTCTTCAGTCAAACAGCCACCTGATGGACCACCTGTTTGAACTGCTTTAAAGCGTTTGTGATTTGGGCAGCCACCACCAATTTCATAAATTACTTCACGTAAAGTAGTTCCCATTGGAACTTCAACTAATCCAGTATTAACAATTTTTCCTCCAAGGGCAAATACTTTTGTACCAGGTGATGTTTCAGTACCAATGCTCCTAAACCATTCAGCACCATGTTGAATAATTTGAGCAATATTGGCATATGTTTCAACGTTGTTAATAATAGTTGGTTTTCCCCAGACCCCTTTATGGGCAGGAAATGGTGGTTTCGGATTAGGCATTCCCCGTTCACCTTCAATTGATTGAATCAAAGCTGTTTCTTCACCACAAACGAAGGCTCCAGCTCCTAAACGTAGTTCTAAATCAAAATCAAAACCACTCTCAAAAATATTTTTACCGATTAGTCCTAGCTCACGTGCTTGCTCTAAAGCTGTATTTAAACGTTCTACGGCAATAGGATATTCAGCTCGAATATAAATATATCCATGGTTAGCACCAATTGCATAAGCGGCAATAGCCATTGCTTCAATAACACTGTGGGGATTTCCCTCAAGAATTGAACGATCCATAAATGCTCCAGGATCACCTTCATCAGCGTTACAAATAACATATTTTTCTTTACCAGGTTCATTTAAAGCAAATTGCCATTTAACTCCAGCAGGGAATCCACCACCTCCACGGCCGCGTAATCCACTAGCTTTAATTACATCTACGACTTCTTGTGGAGTCATTTCGCTAACTACTTTAGCTAAGGCAAAGTAGCCATCTTTCCCGATATATTCATTAATGTTTTCTGGGTCAATTACACCACAATTATGAAGGGCGATTCTTTTTTGTTTATTATAGAATTTAGTATCATTTATATCATGAATCTCTTTTGTTTCTTCATCAGATTCATTTAACATTAAACGATGAACTGGACGACCTTTATAGAAGTGTTCCATAACGATTTCTTTAACATCAGAAACCTGAACAGTTTTATAAATGATATTATCTGGATAGATAGAAATATTTGGACCAACTCCACATAATCCTAAACAACCAGTTCTTAAAACTTCAACTTCTTTTTCAAGCCCAAGAGCTTTGATTTCTTTTTCGAATTCCGTGATTAGCTCACCTGAATTACCGATTGTACAACCAGTTCCAGCACAAACTAACACTTGGGTTCTTTTTGTTGGCATCTTACAACCTCCTATTTCTTATAATGTCCGACAGTATACTCGTCGATTATTTCATCATGTTTTAAGTGTTTTTCAGCAATTTCTTTAGCTTTAGCAGAGTCTACTAATACATATGTTGTTTTATTGTCATCGCGATCAAACACTTCTACGATTGGTTCTAGAGTGCACATTCCAATACATCCAGTTTGTAATACTGTTGCAGGTAATTTTTCTTGGGCAACAGTTTCTACTAAAGTGTTTAAAACAGGACGCGCTCCTGCTGCAATCCCGCAAGTTGCCATTCCTACGACAACCCGATATTTTTGTTGTTCATCTGTCCGCATTGACATGTTGCTTTGAGCAGCATCACGAAGTTTTTTTAAATCTTCTAAGGATTTCATAGTTGCAATCCCTCCTTTATATATTCTTTTAACCAGACAATTATCTCTGGTTGATTAATTGGAACACCCTCAAGAATTTTTTTAATTTCTTGAGTGTCTAAAATAAATTCTAATTTATCACTTGTATATTTAAATAAATAATTAATTTTTTCATCAGCTTGAATTAAAGTAATAATTGTTTCAACAATATTTCCCATTGGTGGCGTATCCAAATGATTTTTAATAAATTCACCAGTTACATGAGTACCTTTTCCAACTTCGGATTCGATTTTAAAGGTTCCTCCAGTAGCTTCAATGTTTTCCTTAAACATTGGGACTCCAAGACCGACTTTTCTAGTGGCTCTTGTTGTATAGAATGGATCAATAACATTTTTTACAGTTGTTTTGTCCATCCCAATGCCATTATCAATAATTTGGATATTAATAATATTTAATTTACTGCTATCGTGAATAATGATCTTGATCAAATTAGCCTGAGCTTTTATTGAGTTATAAGCAATATCGAGAATATTCATTGCGATTTCCTGCATTATATTTTCCTCCACAGTTGATAAAAATCATCTTTATTAATTTGATTGACTGGTTCATTGATAGCTTCTAAATTATGAGCATCGCTGTTATAAAAGACATGTTCACAACGCACAGAAGGGCATCTTTTTTTTAGTTCTTTTAATTCCCTTAAATTACCAACTTCAATACCATCATAAGCTAAATCATCGGGAATTCCTTGATATATCTCATAGATTCCAAATTTTTTAGCTAATACATGAGCTAAAACAGCTATTCCATTAAAAGAATGGATTGTCTCAATGATTTGATATATATCTAGATCAAGGGAACTGATCAATAAATTGTCTTCATGATCGATAATTTCATCATTGACATTAAAGATATATTGATTGCCATAATAATCGGGATTATTTGGAACTTTTATTAAATAACTGTCGATCCATGCTTGAATCGATTTTAAATCGGTGTCTTTTAAAAAGTAGGCGAGAATATGAATCTCTTCTTTACTCTGTAATTCAACACCATGGATATAATCAATCTTGCCTTTTAAGATTTCATGATTGATGATTTCTTCTAAGTAGTTTTGTTGTTTTAAAGAATTATGATCAGTAATTGCAATTAATTCCAGACCTTTAATATAAGACATATTAAAAATGTTATTGATTGTCATAGTATCATCGCCACAAGGAGAGAGAGCTGAATGAATATGCAGATCGTAATACATTTTAAAGACCTAAAGAAATTAATTGTTTACAAAGATGATAAGCATCAAGCTGACTAATAAATAACGGAATTTCTAATTCGTCAGCTTTAGCGATGGTATCTCCATCCGGAAAACTATTTTGGACAAAGATAATTCCAGCAAAATCATTTAATTCAGCTACTGCTACAACATTTAAATGTTTTTGGACAGTCAACCATAAAGCACCTTCCTTACCATTTGCCATAACAAAACTTAACAAATCTCCAATATATACATTCTCAACAATATTAGTCAAAGGTGCTTTGTTTATTTGTTTGATTTCTAGTTGAAGTATTTCTTTGATATTCATACCATCACCTTCTTTTTACTCGACATAATGAATCATCAACCTCACCACTAGCAATTCGTGAAGCTAGACCGCGACAATTTGCGAATCCACAGCTGCCACAATCATATTGAGGTAAAGTTTCTAAAATAGCATTTACTTTATTAAACCAAGCTAAGCGTTCTTTGAAATTCTTTTCATTACCACTTGTTATTTCATGTGCTTTGATATAATCTTTTTTATCTAACGAAGCTAAATTACCATTACAATCATCGATCATGCTTTCAATATTAAAGCAGCCTTCAAAAGGATTAGACCATAAATAATAGCCGCCGATACATCCTTGGAAACAAGCAAATAATGCCATTAAATCTACATGTTTTAGTTGATCAAATTCAATTAAATCCAAGGCTTTTCTAATTTGTGATAATCCTTCAACACTGATTGCTGAAAGTCTTTTATCTCCATAAAGATCACCAACAATACTTTTTACTCCATATTCATTGATTTCAAGTTCTTCTTGTGAATCATTTTTAAATTGATTTATCCGTGGAAACATTTGTGAAACACTTAAGGCATAATCGATATTTGAATCTTCATTACCAAAAGGTTGTTTAGCAAGTGTTAATTTTCCAACACACTCACATAAAGAATAGATAGCAATATCTTTCTGTGCGTATTTTTGCCGTAATTTTTTAGCAGCAATCTCAACAGGATAATCATATGGTAGTAAATGATCGATCAAAGTAGGGTAATCATTAATAATCAGTTTATTAATTGTCGGGCAAAATGATGTTAACATTACTTCTTCACCATTTTTACTATCTTTTAAACCCTGTTTATATAAAAGTCCTTCAATATCACTATATTGAACTACTTCATCAAATCCAAACTCCTTGATTGCATGAGCAATATTTTTTATCTCATCATATGTTTTTAAATCAGATAAGATTGCAGTAGGAATCAATGCAATATTGTAATCATGTTTTTTTAAGGTGCTTTCAAGATCGATATTTTTAATTCTTAATACTTTCTGGTCACATGCCTGAATACAAATGTCGCAATTAATACACTTATCTTCATCGATAATTACTTGTTCATTGACAATTGAAATGGCATCCATAGGACATGATTTAACACATTTAATGCAGTTTTTACAACCACTGCCTAAATAACTAATAACTTGCTTCATTAAAATGTCATCTTGATGTGGGTTCCCTCATTTGAAGAAGTAATTTCAAAGGTAGAAGCCACACTTTTCATGTTGTAAAGACCCATTCCGGCACCAAAACCTAATTCCCGTGCTTTGGGTGAGGCCGTTGAATAACCGGGTGTTTGAGCAAGGTTTAAATCTTCAATCCCAGGACCAATGTCATCAAAAGCTAAATGAACAATACCGTCATCATCAATTTCAAAAGTAACTGTTCCTCCATCGGAATGAATTGCAATATTGATCTCAGCTTCATAGCAAGCAATCGCTACTGCTTTTAGAATTTTTCGGTCAATTCCTAGGGCTTTTAGAGTCCTTTTGATATCACTTGATGCTTTCCCGGCATCTTGATAATTATCTTTTTCTACTTGATAAGTTTTAATCATCGTCGCATTCCTGCCTCGTATAGCTTGCCGCAAGCTTCAAACATTGTTTCATCAGTTTGGAAGAGATTAATATGAAGATTTTTAGCCATATCAACAATTGTCATGTCTAGTGGCTTTCCTCTAACAAATAAAATTGTATCAATATCTAAAACTTCTGCTGTCCTTAAAGATTGTACGTTGGCTAGACCAGTAATAAATAATACTTCTTCGGTTTCGTTTTTCAATAATGCTAGAGCATCTGACATTAAATCAGAAGAGAAGCCCTTTTTATAGTCTTTTTGATAGATTGCTTGATCATCAATATATATTTCCTTCGCTTTTAGTATATCGACAATCTCTTTAACTAACATGGGGCTTCTTCTTTCAAATAATCTAAGACAAGCATTTTTAAATCTTCTAATTGTTTAGTACATCCAAAAACAATTCCGTCAACACTGACAACTGGCGCAAGACCACAGGCACCAACGCAGCGTGTTGCATCAATTGAAAATAGTCCATCAGGACTAGTAGAATTTACTTCGCATCCCGTCATTTCACAAAGTAAGTCTAGAATAGTTTGGGAACCATTAACATAACAAGCTGTTCCTAAACATACGGCGATAACATGTTTACCTTTAGGTTCAGTTGTAAATTGAGAATAGAAAGTGACTACACCGTATACTTTAGATACTGGAACACCAATTGTTTCAGAAATTTTTTCCATTGCTTCAAAAGGAATATAGCCTAATTCGTTTTGAATCTCGTGAAGCATAAGTTTCATTGGACCTTTTTCATCTTTGTGCTTAGCAACGATTTCGTCAATTTTATCCAAATATTCTTGTTTCAACTTTTTCATTTTTACACCTCTTTCTTTTTTATCATTTGATTTAATTATAACATAAGTTGAAAGCGCTTTAAATACAATTAAGTCAAAAGTACCATATATTTGTAAGTTATAGCGATAGATAAAAAAATATATATTTGATAAATATGTTAGAATATAAACACAATTTATCTTTTCTATGTTAAAATAATCACTAAGGAGATATTGGGATGAATCTATTACATTTAAAATACGTGATTGAAGTTGCAAAAGCCGGCTCAATTAGTAAAGCTGCCAGCAATTTATATATGAATCAGCCGCATTTAAGTAAAACAATTAAAGATCTGGAAGAAAATATGCAGATAATTATTTTTGAACGAACTTCAAAAGGAGTTATTCCAACAAAAAAAGGTGCTGAATTTATTGAACGAGCTAAAAGTATCATTATGCAGGTAGAAGAGATGGAAGCCATGTATCAAGGATATGATGATAAGTCTGTTCATTTAGATATATGTGTACCGCGGGCTAGTTATGTCGCTAATGCGTTTACTAATTATTTATCGATGATTAATTTTCATGATAAAAATATTAAGGTTAATTATCGCGAAACGAATTCTTTTGATACAATCAAGGATGTTTATGAAGGAGAAGCAAATATTGGAATAATTCGCTTTCCTATTGATGAAGAGAGTTATTTTCTCCATTTACTAGAAACAAAGGAACTAAATTTTGAAAAACTATATCAATTTAATTATCAATTATTATTTTCAAATGAAAATCCGCTATCATTTAAAGAGATTATTTATCTATCTGATCTAGAAACCCAAATAGAAATTACACATGGGGATACAGCTTTACCATCATTACCGATCGTAGCAACCAATCGTAATGATGAAACACGTCATAGTAAAAAAGAAATTTCGGTATATGAACGGGCTAGTCAATTTGAGTTATTAAATCATCTACCTCATACTTTTATGTGGGTGTCACCGATTCCTCAAGAAGTTTTAAGACGTTTTAATTTAGTTACTAAGGAGTGTCAAGAAAATAAAATGAGTTATCAAGATCTGTTGATTACGAGAAAAGGATATCGTTTGTCGAAAGAAGATGAGGGCTTTATTAGAGCAATCAAGTGTAGTATTAAAGAAATTAATATCTAGGTATACATAAAAAGGGATAGGGCTATTCCTTTTTTGTCTCTTCATAACTAAATATGTAAGCGCTATAATTTGGTTATGGAGGTGGTCTGATGCAAAGATTTACATTACCTAGAGATTTGTATCACGGAAAAGGTTCGTTAGAAGCTTTAAAATCTTTAGAAGGAAAAAAAGCGATTATTTGTGTCGGTGGCGGAAGTATGAAAAGAAATGGTTTTCTTGATCGTGCTATCGCTTATTTAGAAGAAGCTGGAATGCAAGTAAAACTATTTGAAGGGATTGAACCTGATCCATCTGTGGAAACAGTGATGAAAGGTGCTGCAGTCATGGAAGAGTTCCAACCTGATTGGATCGTAGCTATGGGTGGTGGTTCACCAATCGATGCTGCTAAAGCAATGTGGATTAAGTATGAATATCCGGAAATTACATTTGAAGAAATGTGTAAAGTTTTTGGTATTCCTAAACTAAGAAAAAAAGCACATTTTTGTGCAATTCCATCAACTAGTGGAACTGCTACAGAAGTAACAGCATTCTCAATCATTACAGATTATGAAAAAGGAATTAAATATCCAATTGCTGATTTTGAAATTACACCAGATGTAGCAATTGTTGATCCTGATTTAGCTGAAACAATGCCAATTAAGCTAGTTGCGCATACCGGTATGGATGCGATGACGCATGCGATTGAGGCATATGTTTCAACTGCGAATTGTAATTACACTGATCCATTAGCGATTCATGCCATTGAAATGATTCAAGCTAATTTAGTTAAATCATACAATGGAGATATGGGTGCTCGTGACGATATGCATGATGCCCAATGTTTAGCAGGACAAGCATTCTCTAATGCGCTATTAGGAATCGTGCATTCAATGGCACATAAAACTGGTGCAGCTTTTGTTGATCAAGGTGGTCACATTATTCATGGGGCAGCAAATGCAATGTACTTGCCAAAAGTTATTGCCTTTAATGCAAAAGATGAAACAGCTAAAAAACGTTATGGTGTAATTGCTGATTATATGCATTTAGGTGGAAATAGTGATGATGAAAAAGTAGCTTTATTAATTGCATACTTACGCAAAATGAATGATGAATTAAATATTCCACATTCAATCAATCATTATGGAGCTGATGGATTACCAGCAGATACTGGTTTTGTTAGCGAAGATGTATTCTTGGCACGAGTTGATAATATTGCAGCACTAGCAATTGAAGATGCTTGTACAGGTTCTAATCCAAGAATTCCAACTCAAGAAGAAATGGTTGAGTTGTTAAAAGCTTGCTATTATGACAGCGAAGTAGATTTTTAAAAAATAAAAACTTTTTAGCGATTTAGACAAGGAAGCAAGGGCCTTGTCTTTTCTTTTGTTTTATCAAAAGAATATACTATAATTAGTTGAATAAAGAGACTTATTTGTAGTAGAATAACCGTTAGTTAAGAAAAAATCATTGTGAGTACAGTGATAAAAGTAAAGCAGGTGAATGAAATGAGTCTTTATGTAACGAGACACGGACAGACAAATTATAATGTTAATGATTTAGTTTGCGGAATTAGTCCAGCCGCTTTGACAACAGATGGAATTGAACAAGCCAAAGAATTGGGTCGACAATTAAAATCAATTAAATATGATTTTTTATATGTATCACCGTTACAACGTGCTATTGATACTGCTGACTATGCTAATGTAGAAGGTTTAGAAGTGATTATTGAACCGAGAATCAGTGAAATTAATTTTGGTATCTATGAGGGGGTACATCGTGATGATCCTGGTTTTATTGCTAATAAACATAATTTAGCAATACGGTATCCTAATGGTGAATCGTTTATTGAATTATGCAAGCGGGTCTATGAATTTCTTGATGAAATCAAAGAACAGGCAACCAAAAGTAATGTTTTATTAGTGTGTCATGGTGCTGTTTGTCGGGCAATTAATACGTATTTTAATGAGATGAGCAACGATGATATTTTTTATTATCAAACGGAAAATTGCCAATTGCTTAAATATGATTATTTATCTAGATAATTGCTTAACTCATCATGGTCAACAATAATGATTTTACGATAGGCTAGGTCGATCCAGCCCTTTTGATAAAAATCATTGAGAATTTTAGTAACAGTAACGCGATTAAGTCCTGTTAAAGAGGCTATTTCTTCATGTGTGTATGAGATAGTCTTTTTCTTTTGTTCTAATAAAAAAGCAGCAATTTTTTCATGGCGGTTATAAAAATATGCTTTTTTTACTTGGTTAGTAAGATGATCATTAGTTGAAGATAAGAGCTGCATGATTGCTATAGTTAGTTCTTTTGATTCTAAAATGGCAGGATACAAATTTTCAAGATTACAAGAGATCAATTTAACTTCATCAATAGCACTAACACAAACTGGTCTTGAAGTGTTTAATAAAAATGAAGATTCGCCAAAGATTCTTCCTTTATCGATGATATCTAAAGTGATTTCTTGTCCGTCTTTTGAAATTAAATAAACACGAACACGTCCTTTTAAAATCAAATAAAGATTGTTGCTTGAATCTTCTTGCATATAGATAATATCGTTGGGCTGATATTTGATCAATGTACCTGTATTTTTAAAGTAATTAAAGAGATTTTCTGCTATTTTCATATTTTTTCCACCTTTTTTCTTAATTGTAGCATATGTTACATTCTTTGGTAAATAATTATGCTATCTTATACCCCGAGGTGATAATATGAAAGGAAAATTATTAAGAATCGGAACTATTATATTAGGAAATGTTTTTGTAGCTTTTGCGGTAAGTACTCTGGTTTTAGAAAATCAATTAATTTCTGGAGGAGTAACTGGTCTAGGAATCGTTACTAATCATTATACTGGGATAAATATTTCACTTATCGTAGGAATCATTAATGTTTTATTATTTTTATTAGGATTATTCTTTATTGGTAAAAAATTTGCTTTATCTACACTTATATCAACATTTGCTTTTCCTGTTTTGCTAGAATTTTTCAATACCAATGCAATTTTCCATAATTATTGTCAAGATACTTTATTAGCAGTCGTTTTAGCAGGCTGCTTAGTTGGAATTGGGGTAGGATTAATGATCCGTTCAGATGCATCATCTGGAGGTATGGATATTATTGCGATTATCTTGAATAGAAAATTAGGAATTCCAGTATTCATTATGGTTAACGTATTTGATTTTATTATCTTATGTATGCAAGCAACCTTCAGTAATCCAACTAAAATCTTATACAGTATTGTTCTTGTTTTTGTAACATCATTTATGTTGAATAAAACTTTAACAAAAGGTTCTAAGATGGTTCAATTAGTAGTAATTAGCGATTGCCATGAAATGATCAAAAAAATGATTATTGAAGAAGCGGATGCTGGGGTAACTTCTTTATATAGTCAAAAAGGTTTTAATGAGACTGACACTAAAACCTTATTAACAATTATTCCACCGGTTAAATTAACCAAAATCAAAGAACAGATTAAATTAATTGATCCTGTTGCATTTATGGTAGTAGCAACGGTTGATGAAGTTAGTGGCCGAGGATATACATTAGAACGGCATCATTAGTGATATTTCTTTGAGAATATGGTAAATATTGCCATTTCCTGCAAAACGATTAAGATCTTTAAAATCATCAGTTAGCTTGATCCAGGCTAACTGATTTTCTTCACCGTGAATATCAACATTGGTTGAAAGGGTACCAATATATGTTTCTAGAAGAGTATCATCAAGGTAATAGGTAAAATCCATAAAATGGATCAGTTCAATATCTGTTTTAGATATATTAGTTTCCTCGGCTAATTCACGATATGCTGCCTGAAGATGATCTTCATTTGGCTCGATTTTTCCTCCGACAAAATTATAAATTCCTTTAAAAGGAGCTTTTTTTCTTTTACACATTAATACTTTTGATTTATTTTGATTAAATACGACAATTATGTTTACATTTCTTTTCATTTCATTTTTCCTCTGCGTATATTCTATCATATTAATAAAATCTTAAGAATATATTTAATGTAATTTAGTTAAGATAGTGCTATAATGCACTAGTATAATTGGTGGAGGAGAGTATGGAAATTATTGAATTAATTAAAGTTATTATTTTAGGAATTGTTGAAGGTATTACTGAATGGCTACCAATTAGTAGTACTGGACATATGATTCTAGTTGATGAATTTATTAAATTAAATGTTAGTGCTGATTTTTTAGAAATGTTTCTAGTTGTAATTCAGCTAGGAGCAATTTTGGCAGTAGTTGTACTTTATTGGAAAAAGTTGATACCTTTTGATTATAAAAATAGATGGAGAATAAAGAAGGATACTTTTTCAATGTGGTTTAAAATTATTTTTGCATGCCTTCCAGCAGCTGTAGTAGGTCTTTTGTTTGATGATCAATTAAATGAGTTGTTTTACAATCCTTTGACAGTTGCAATTGCATTGATTGTTTTTGGGGTTCTGTTTATTTTCATTGAAAATTACAACAAAGGTAAAGAAACAAAAATCAATTCATTAAGTGAAATTACTTATAATACAGCCTTGATCATTGGAATCTTTCAATTGATTGCTGCGGTATTTCCTGGTACATCACGCTCAGGAGCAACGATCGTTGGGGCTTTATTGATTGGAGTTAGTCGAACTGTTGCAGCAGAATTCACTTTCTTTTTAGCAATTCCAGTAATGTTTGGAGCCAGTTTATTGAAATTAGTTAAATTTGGTTTTGCTTTTACAACAGCAGAATTGTTATTATTAGTGATTGGAATGCTAGTAGCTTTTGTGGTCAGTATGTTAACGATCAAATTTTTAATGAGCTATATTAAAAAACATGATTTCAAAGCATTTGGCTGGTATCGAATCATTTTAGGAATTATTGTTTTAATATATTTTATGGTATTTTAAAAGCTGAAGGATTGTAGCTATGTTACAACTTTTCAGTTTTTTTATAGGTGAAAATTTATTATCAAGCAAAGTAAAAGAGTATAAGTTTACTATTTTAACTTATACTTTTTGAATTCTATATTTTTCTATTATTTTAATGTATATTATTTCTTCTTTTTCCAACCATGTCTATTACTGTCATTTTTAATACAGTTGTAACCCTCATCATATCGGTATTAAATTTAAAATCTTCGGCATGATATTGTCGCATTAGAATCTTTAATGATTCATATTTATTCTCGTCGGGAACAGTTTCAATAACACCATGACCAATAACACTTTCATATCCCATTGTGCAGCTCATTCTTTCTTCATAAAGAATAAAATTGTGATCACAATCCATTTCAAATGTTACACGGTTATCTTTCGCAATCAAGTCTAATTTTTTTCCTTCCATGGCACAATGAAAATATAAATATACTTCTTTTCCCTGGATATCCAATCCAAAGTTGAGTGGAACAATATAGGGAAAATCTTTATCATTTAAGGCAATTCTACAAACATCACATTTTTTAATAATGTTAATGATTTCATTAAAATCTGTAATCTCTCTATCTTTTCTTCTCATAATATTCTCCTTATCAAAATCATATTTGTCTGTTTAATTTTATGTTATAGTATGATATTTATTGAATGGGTCTTTTTTCTAGATTTGAAAATATATTTATTATTTTGAATAAAATAAAAACCGCTCTAGAAAGCGGTTTATAGACTTCATGGCATCCTCAGTAGGAATCGAACCTACAACTTAACCTCCGGAGGGTTACGTGATATCCATTTCACTATGAGGACAGTACTTGATGATTATATCATCATTACTCTAAAAAATAAATATTAAAAAACTATTTTTCTGAAATAATTTGACTAGCACTGAAGAATAACTGACTAGGTAAGTATAAAATCCAAATCAAAATTCTAAATACAGCAGGGACCGGTAGATTGATATTAGTAAGTGCAACAAAAAAATCACAACATAATAAAAGAAAAATTGCTATAAATAAATAATATTGATGTTTTGATTGATAACGTGATTTAAAACTGTAATAAAGATTGTGTAAACTTAGTAATGCATAATTTGACGCTAAAGCAATAAGAGGATTAACAGGCCATAAGAGTATTGCGACAAAAGGAAAAAAAGTATATTGATCTAAAAGCTTCATATAGTTGCTTTGAACAATGATAAAGCATAGTACTCCAGCAAGCTGATTATTAGTGAAAAGTAAAAAGTAGTCAGCAATGCAGGTGAATAGACTTGCTAGAAGAGCTGTTTTATTTACAGATTTAACGAGTAGGTAAAGAAAATTATTAAAAATAGTTAGATATTTAATCAAGCAGCTATCTATATTATTGAAATCAAGATAAACAAAAATAAAACCTAAAAAAAGATTAAATAGATAAAACATATTTTATCACCAGTTGAATTATTAACTAATGATGATGAATTTAACAGAATTTCTCTACTAATTACTTAGAATATGGTAAAATATCCTAAATGTTATAAAGAGAAAGTAGGTGTAATTATGTATGGTAAGTCTTAGTGCTAAAGCAGTATGTATCATTGATTGTCATAATAAACTAGTCTACATGAATGATTTTTATCAAAATTTATTTAATGAAGAAAAAATTGGTTATAAAACAAAACTAGGGGATGCTGTAATAAATGAGATAAATAAAGTATCTTATCATACAATTCAAAAGACAGATTTTAAAGTTATCAAAGAGGACTTTATAATCAATGATCAAGCCAGCTATATTTATACACTTGAAAGAGTAAATATTAATTCTGTAAGTCCTGTATTAGAATCAGCATTATATGATGAATTAGTAGAAATTAATCTTACAAGAGATACTTATAATATTTTATTTTATCGTAAAGATAAATATATTATTCCAGCATTATCAGGTAGTTTTAGTAAGCAAATCAGAGAAATCGCTCAGAAAATTATTCATCCACATGATCAAAATGATTTTTTGCAGTTATTTAATAAAATGAAAAATAATCATGGGGATTTTAAGCCAGTTATGGGAAGGTTTAGGAGACTTTTAAATAATGGTGAATACAGTTGGATCAATGGTATTTTGATTGCAATAAGTAAAGGACAATTTAGTGATACTGTTTACATGTGCCTTTTTCAAGATGGGGGATTAACTCCGATAAATGTTGAAAGTACAAACTATAAGGAATATGATCAAACAACCGGTTTATTAAATGAGCATAGTTTTTTGAAAGCGGCAAGATTTTTATTAGAAGAAGGAGATAATGATAACTATTGTTTGATTGCGATAGATATTGAGCATTTTAAATTATTTAATGACTGGTACGGTCGTCAAATGGGAAATAAAATATTAGGGCAAATTGGCCTAGAATTACAAAAGATACAAAATGAATTTAAAACAGTAGCAGGATATTTTGGTGGTGATGATTTTGTTGTCATTATGCCAAATGAACGACCATTGATTGATAAATTATTGACTGATTTAATCGCCCATATAAAAGTAGTAACTGTTAATCCAGGTTTCTTTCCAAAATTTGGAATTTATATTGTAATTGATGGTGAATACGTTGCAGCAATGTATGATCGGGCTTTAATCGCTTTAAGTTCAATAAAAGAAAATTATACAAAACAAATTGCTTACTATGACAGCAATATAAGACAAGATTTTGAATATAGCCAAAGTATTTTAATGGATACCCAACAAGCCCTTTATAACCATGAATTTATGGTATATTTCCAACCAAAATGTAATATGTTGAATGGAAAAATTGTAGGTGTTGAAGCATTAGTGCGATGGAATCATCCAACCAAGGGAATAATTTCACCAGGGGATTTTGTTTTTATTTTAGAAAAAAATGGATTTATTGTAAATTTGGATTTATTTGTCTGGCAAGAAACTTGCCGTTTGTTGAGTAATTGGCTTGATCAAGGAAATCAAGGTGTACCAGTATCCGTTAATGTTTCTAGAACAGATATTTATGCAATTGATGTAGTAAAAACATTTAAAGAACTCGTAGCTGAATATAAACTACCTGTAAATTTAATTGAAATTGAGATTACTGAGAGCTCATATGCGAGTGATTATGAAATTATTTCAAAAGTGGTAGATGATTTTAGACTAGCTGGATTTACTGTACTAATGGATGATTTTGGAAGTGGTTATTCTTCATTGAATATGCTTAAAGATGTAAATGTTGATATTTTAAAAATTGATATGAAATTTCTCGAATTACGTGAAGACAGTATTGGGCGTGGGATTGGAATTTTAGAGGCAATTGTAAAAATGGCTAAATTGATGGGTTTACGAGTAATCGCAGAAGGTGTGGAGACAAAACAGCAAATTGATTTGTTGAATGAATTAGGCTGTATCTATGGTCAAGGATATTATTTTTATCCTCCTTTATCAGTTCAGGAATTTGAAGCTATTATCAGTAATTCTGACTTTGTTGATTATCGAGGGATAATGTTAAAGCAGGTTGATCAAGTTAGATTACAAGATATTTTTATTAATGATATATCAAGTGAAGCAATGTTAAATAATATTTTAGGCGGGATTGCTTTTTATCAAGTTTCAGAGGATAAAATATCGATAATTAAAGTAAATGATATTTTTTATCATATTACTAAAATTAATCCAGCGGATTTTGAAAATATTCGAGATAGAATAATTGAATTTGTACATCCGGATGATCAAAATGAATTTATTAGTTTATTTGATCAAGCTTATCAAAACCCAATAAGTGGTAGTGAAGCTACGATTCGTTATTATTCATTAAAAGGAAAAGTTTCATGGATAAGTTTAAGAGTTTTTTTCTTACGAAAACAAGATAAAAGTCTGATTTTTTATGGTGCTATGAACGATGTTACAAAAAATAATTTGCAAGAACAAGAGCTTAAAGCATCAAAACAAACAATCAATCAATTGTTAGGTTTTCCTGAAGATACGGCTGTAGAAGATTATTTAAATTATCAAGATAGTCAAACAGCAGTTTCGATGTTTTCAAAAGTAGTTCCTGCGGGAATTTTAGGATGTTATCGTACCAAGGAATTGCCGATTTATTTTATTAATCGGGAAATGTTGAGTCTACTTAACCTTACTACAATGGAAGAGTTTAATCTTTTTTGTAAAGGGCAAATTATTAACATTATTCATCCTGAAGATCATCAAACAGTATATGCAGCCATTGGATTAGAAGAAGATGAAGGATTTGAATATACCGTTCGATATCGAATTATGAAAAAAGATCAGACTTGGCTTTGGGTTCAAGAAAAAGGGCGAATCGTTAAAGCTAAAGACGGACTATTAGCTTATATCTGCGCGATTGTAGATATTAATGAAACAATGTCATCAAAAATCGAGTTAGAAAAAATTAATCAACAGTTAATAAAACAAAAACAACAACTTTCATTTTTAAATGAATGTACGTTAGGTGGATATTTTCATTGTAAAAACAACAGCCAATTAGAATTTGACTATCTTAGTGAAAGTTTTTTAAATATTGTTGGTTTTAGCCAAGTGGAAATTATTACTAGCTATAACAATCAATTAGTACAATTGATTCATCCTGATGATCGTCATAAGATTACTGATAAATTAACAGGTAAGAGTACATCGATTAATTTGATGTATCGAATTAATAGTAGTACAGGATATATGTGGGTAACTAATCAATTAGAACTTGTTGCTCATCAAGGAAACCTGATTTGGCGTGGAATCGTTATTAATATAACCGAACGTGTAGAACTAAAAAATCATCTGGAGGCAGTAGTAAATAATTCGCCTGGAGATATTTTTATGATGACACCTAATCATATTGAATTTTTTAGCAGTAATTTATCAACATCGTTAGGTTATTGTAAAGAAGAATATTGTCAGCTGACAAAGCGGAGCTATGATTTAATTGATAAACGTGATATTGATTACGTTAATGAAGCATTTGAGGCAGCCTATAGGGAAAAAAGACCATTAGATGTTATCTATCGTGTTCAACATAAAAATGGGAGTATTGCTTATATTCAAATGATTGCAAGTTATTATGAAGACAAGGCTGGAAGACCATATTTTTATGGTGACTTTATTAATATTACCGAGGTAGTAAATGCACGAAAAAATAATCAGTTAGTTATTGATAATACTATGACCGTAGTCTTTTTAATTCGTTTGAGAGATGCTCCTCCAAATTTTGAAAATCCAGAAATAAATATGATTTCAATCGGTATTTTAGAAAAATATGGATATACAAAACAATCGTGTATCGAAGCAATGAAAAAAGGTGGAAACTGCGGATTGATCAATAAAAATGATTATGCAGCAATTAAAGATGACTATATCAAAGCGGTAGATAATAAAGAAGATTACAATGCGATTTATCGATTTGAATTGGAACAAACAACATTGTGGATGGATTCCAAAACAAAATATTTAAATACTGAAAATGGTTATCGAACATATTTGTGTGTATTAAATGATGTAACATCAATGAAACAAAAAGAAGAGGAGATTTGGCTGTCATCACAAATTCTTGATCGCGTTATAAAAATGGCAAATCTAAATATTTGGCAGTATGATTATCAAACAAAGCAGCTGATTTTAATGAATTTAGAGAGAGATAGTTTTATTTATCAAATATTAGATCTTCCAAGGAATGAAGATATTATTATTGATAATTATTTAAATAAAATCAATAATATTGAAGTAATGAATGAACAAACTAAAGAAAAAATAAGGGAACAGCTGATTGCTCAAACAGTACAGAATAAATTTAGTTATGAATTACCGCTTACGCTTAATAGTAAAATTATTTGGATCAAAGTAGTCGGAGAAACTATTTATGATTACGGTGACCGTCCTTTGAAATTAGTAGGTTATTTTAAAGATGTTACTCTTGAGAAATCATCATTTCAAAAATATTTAGAAAATGCTAAAACATTAGAAGCATTACAAGAAAAATCTTTTTATGAGTTGTCAATTAATTTAAGTCAAAATCGAATTATTAATACTAATATACAGGAGGATGATTTAAGTTTTATAAACAGCAGTTATAGCAGCTATATCAATAGCATAACTGAAAAGATTATTCAAAAAGAATATCAGGATAAAGTTAAAGAAGTCTTAGGATTAGAGGCAATTCTCACTCGCTATCAACAAGGTACTACAACTAATTCTGTGGTGTATAAACGATATGTTGATGGTGAGTATTATTGGATGGAGGCAACTTATCATATTCTTGATCTGCAGGAAAATAAAGATATTTTTTGCTATTTATATGTCATTGATATTGATAAACAAAAACGGCAAGAATTGGCTTTGAAAAATAAAGCAGAACATGATGGTTTGACAGGATTATATAATCGGTCTAAAGCTATTAATGAAATCAATCAGATCTTGCTTAGTAACGAAATGACGTGCGGAGCATTATTGATGCTGGATATGAATGATTTTAAAGAAATTAATGATAATTACGGTCATGCTATTGGTGATAAAATAATTACTAAAACTGCTAAACGATTAAAAGAGATGTTTAGAAATGATGATATCTTGTGTCGACTCGGAGGCGATGAATTTATGATTCTATGTCGCAATATCGATGAAATATCAATCCGAATGAAATTAGAAGATGTCACAAGACAAATGAAAATACCATATTTGATTGAGGAGTACCAAATTATGGCTCCATTATCGATTGGGTTTGTGATGATCCCTTTGTATGGTACGACATTCAATAATCTTTATAAAAAGGCCGATATTGCTTTATACAAAGCTAAGCAGGATGGTTTGGCTAGTTATCGGATGTATCATGATGATATGAATAAAAAAGCTCTTTAGTAAATCTAAGAGCTTTTTGTTGTTTTAGCATTAGTGGGAATCCCACTTACAGCTTCAATATTGATGGAGTAGTGATGCTTATCTTTAGTAAAACTGATGTTATAGTAGATATTGCTACTGTCATTATCTAACTCAATGTTTAAGTTACTAATATCTGATTCAGTGAAATTAAAATAATTTAAGCTAATTGTTTTAGCTTCATCACTACTGATGATCTTATCATAATCATTGAGAGGAGAAAATTCTTTAACTAAGATTTCTTTATTCTCAATTGTTCCATCATGAATATCAATTTCATATTCATAAGTGTAATTATCATCTTCAAACAAATAGTGATATCCATTTTGATCTTTACCTTGAATCGTAAAAGTAATATTTGCTTCACTGACTTCAGCGTCATTCAATGCGATTTTTTTAGCTTTATCTTCAGCAATTGTTTTATTAGAACAGCCGGTTACTCCAATTAGTGATGTCACAACAGTGATGAGTAATATTTTCTTCATAGCAATCTCCTTTAGCATATGTTATCACATTTAAAAAAAGATGATAATAGTTATGACGTTTTTTATCAAAATTTGTTAGAATATACTAAAGTAGGTGAGAGAATGAAACATATATTTATTATTAAACCTGATCAAAATAATAAGAATATTGAAGCGATGATCGTTAAAGTGATGCAGGGATATCGTTATGAGATTAAATATACACATTATCCACGCCATGCAACTCTCTTAGCTAAAAGTTATAGTGGATGCAATTACCGAATTTACGCAGTAGGTGGTGATGGAATGATTCATGAAATAGTTCAGGGACTTGTGGGGAGTGATAATGAACTGGTAGTTATTCCAACAGGAACAGGAAATGATTTTGTCCGTACGATTGCTGATGAAAATGATCCAGAAAAGTTATTAAAGAAATCATTATCGTTAGCGGCATCAGAAATTGATTTGATTAAAGCTAATGATATTTATTGTATTAATGTTTTATGCTGTGCTTTTGATAGCGATATTGCAAATAATGTTCATAAATATAGTCAAATAAAATATCTTCCTCGTTCTTTGCAATATGCCAGTGTATTAGTTCGGCGAATAACTCAGTATTGTTTGTTTCCAACCGCTTTATTCCAAGATGGTAAAAAATTTTATGAAGGGAATTTAATCGTCGGGGCTTTTTGTAATGGAAAATATTTTGGAGGTGGTTTTAAAATCGGTAAAGAAGCTCAAATTGATGACGGAATGATTGATATTAATCTTGTTTCAAGTCTTCACAAACGATACATACCTTATTATTTAACATTACTATTAGCGGGCAAACTTGAACAAGGGAAGCTCTATTATCATCAAAAATTACCTTATTTAACATTAAAAACAAGACAGCAGGTCAATATTGATGGTGAAACATATCCGTCTGGAACTTATAATCTTAAAATTGTTAAGAATTCGTTAAAGATTGTTTTATATCGACAAAAAGATTGACTTTCGAATGAGTAGAGGATAATATTATGGTTAATAAAAGGGAGTAGCTAACACAATGTGTTTACGATTTCGTCAATACGATGGTTTTAAATCATCCGGAACGTAATGAAATAGCGAGACTTTTATTGCATTTTAAGTATGCAATAAAGGGCTCGCTTTTATTGTGTTGAGAAAAGGAGAAAATGAATGAAAGAATACTACAATGAGGCCAAGACGGAGGTCCGCAAAAGAGTAAATGGTTCATTAAAGCCACTAACTAATGAACAAGTTAAAGCTAACCAAGAAAAGTATGGTTTAAATGAGTTAATTGAAACTAAAGGAAAGAGTATACCTGTAATTTTCTTAGAACAATTTAAAGATTTTTTAGTAATTATTCTAATTTTTGCAGCTATTATTTCTGGAGTATTAGGTGATATCGAAAGTACGCTGGTTATTTTAATCGTTATTACGATTAATGCTATTTTGGGAACTATTCAAACAGTCAAAGCAGAACAATCATTAAATAGTTTAAAAGAATTATCTTCACCAAGTGCTAAAGTCTTACGAGATGGAAAAGTTATTGAAATTCCCAGTAAAGAAGTAACGATCGGTGATGAGGTTTATTTAGAAGCCGGTGATTTTATTCCTGCAGATGGACGTATTTTAGAAAATGCTAGTATGAAGGTGGATGAAAGTGCTTTGACTGGTGAAAGTGTTGCCGTTGAAAAAAGCTCTGATCTAATCACTGGAGAAGTTGCTTTAGGTGATCGCACAAATATGGTTTATTCCGGGAGTTTTGTTACCTATGGACGTGGTAATTTTTTAGTAACAGGAATTGGAATGGAAACTGAAGTAGGAAAAATTGCACAATTATTGAAATCTACTTCTGAAAAGAAGACACCACTTCAAGTTAATCTGGATAATTTTGGAAAAAAACTATCAATTATAATAATGGTTTTCTGTGCATTGTTATTTGGTATTAATATCCTTCAAGGTGGTAATGTTGGAGATGCCTTTATGTTTGCTGTCGCACTAGCTGTTGCTGCAATTCCTGAGGCATTAAGTTCAATTGTAACAATCGTTTTATCTTTTGGAACTCAAAAGATGGCTCGAGAAGGAGCAATTATTCGTAAATTACAAGCAGTTGAGGGATTGGGCAGTGTTTCTATTATCTGCTCTGATAAAACTGGAACATTGACCCAAAACAAGATGACTGTTGAAGATTACTATATTGAAGGAAAACGAATTGATGCTAGTGAGATTGATCCAAGTATTCCTTTGCATAAAGATTTGATGCGTTTAAGTATCTTATGTAATGATTCATCAAATGTTGATGGTCAAGAAATCGGAGATCCAACAGAAACGGCATTAATTAATTTAAGCGCTCATTTAGGAGTACCAGCAAGTCGTGTTCGGGCAGTATATCCACGTTTAAGTGAAATTCCTTTTGACAGTGATCGAAAAATGATGTCAACCCTTCATTTATTAAAAGATGGGTACACGATGATTACAAAAGGGGCAGTTGATGTTTTGATCGAACGGATTAAATATATTCGTAAAAATAATCAAATCGTACCAATAACGGCACAAGATAGAGAAGATATTTTAGCGATGAATATGGAATTCTCACAAAATGGATTACGTGTTCTAGCGATAACTTATAAAAAATTAACTGCTGAAAAAAGTTTAGATTATGATGATGAAAATGATTTGATTTTCTTAGGTCTGATTTCGATGATGGATCCCCCACGAGTTGAAAGTGCACCAGCAGTAACAGAATGTCTCCAAGCGGGAATCACTCCAATTATGATTACCGGAGATCACAAGATTACTGCAGCTGCGATTGCGAAAAGAATTGGAATCTTAACAGATATTTCACAAGCTGTTGAAGGTAGTGAAATTGATGGTTTAAGTGATGAAGAACTAAAAACATATGTTGAAGATAAGCGAGTTTATGCGCGAGTTTCACCGGAACATAAAATAAGGATCGTTCGTGCTTGGCAAGAAAAGGGTAATATTGTAGCGATGACAGGTGATGGTGTTAACGATGCACCAGCTTTAAAGCAAGCAGATATTGGAGTGGCAATGGGAATTACCGGAAGTGAAGTTTCTAAAGATGCAGCTGCAATGGTCTTAACTGACGATAATTTTGCAACAATCATTAAAGCGGTTGAAAATGGGCGAAATGTTTATGCTAATATCAAAGATGCAATTCAGTTTTTATTATCAGGTAACTTTGGTGGAATATTAGCAGTTTTGTATGCTTCGATAATGGCTCTGCCAGTACCGTTTGCTCCAGTACACTTGTTATTTATTAACTTATTGACTGATAGTTTGCCAGCGATTGCACTAGGGCTAGAACCTCATAATGCAGGTGTTATGAAAGAAAAACCACGGCCAATGAATGAATCTATTTTAACAAAACCATTTTTAGCAAGTGTTGGAATTGAAGGTTTTGTTATTGCTGTAATGACGATGGTTGGATTTATGATCGGTTATCAAGAAAGTGCATTACTTGCTAGTACAATGGCATTTGGAACATTATGTCTTTCAAGACTAGTCCATGGTTATAACTGTAAATCTAAATCACCAGTATTATTTAAAAAATCATTTTTTAATAATAAATATTTGCAAGGTGCATTTTTAGTCGGCTTTATTTTAATTACACTTGTTTTAACAATGCCGCTTTTACAATCAATGTTTAAAGTTCAAACATTAAATATTGAACAATTAATGATAGTATATGGTCTTGCTTTAGCAAATTTACCAGTTATTCAATTTATTAAATATCTTAGAAATCGCTAAAGTTATATAAATAATGCGTTGGATATATTGACTAAGTAGTTATAAGGATAGAAAATAAGTAAATTTTCTATCCTTTTTCTTTTTTCAAAGACTTATTTATACTATAATAGAACTAAATGAGGTGAAGTAAAGTGGAAGTAGCTTTAAAAACAGATTCACGAGCAGTTAAACCAGGTGATACATTTATTGCCATCCCAAACGTAGCGCGTGATGGACATGATTATATTGAACAAGCAATTGCCAACGGTGCGACAAAAATTATTGCAGAACATGGAAGTTACAAGGTTGAAACAATAATCGTAGAAAGCACTCGTGAATATTTAAAAACATATTTATATGAAAATTATTATCCATTGATTAAAGATATAAAATTAATTGGATTAACAGGAACTAACGGTAAAACGACAACCTGTTTAATGACCTATCAGATTTTAAAAATGTTGAAAAAGAATGTTGCTTATATGGGAACAATCGGATTTTATTATGGTGATGTGAAAAAGCCGATGGTAAATACTACTCCTGATGTCGATGTGCTTTATAATATGTTATTAGAAGCTAAGGAAAATGGTGTAGAGTATTTTGTCATGGAAGTAAGTTCTCATGCCCTTGATAAAGATCGGATTCATGGTTTAGAATTTGATGAGGTGGCTTTTACAAATTTAACTCAAGATCATCTGGACTATCATAAAACATTAGAAAATTATGCTAATGCTAAAAGGATTCTATTTACTAAGACTAGAAATGATAAGATTGCTATTATTAATGGTGATGATGAACATTACCAGCATTTTGTTTTAGAATCAAACAATAATATCATTATTGGTCAACATGATAGTGATGTTAAAATTTTAGAAATGAGCTTTTCACATTTAGGAACAATATTTAAATTTGAATATTTAAATCATGAATATCAAGCTAGATTAAATATGGTGGGGCGATATAATATTTATAATTATTTAATTGCTCTATTATTAGTAAACAAGTTAGGTGTAAAAATCGAAGATATACTTGCTTTAAACGATAAATTAAAGGCACCAGCAGGAAGAATGGAATTGCTTAAATATGGAACAAATAGTATTTTTGTTGATTATGCTCATACTCCCGATGCGGTGATCAATGTATTAAAAAGTGCTGAAGAGTTTAAAAATGGTCGTATTATTACCATTATTGGTTGTGGTGGTGATCGTGATGCAACTAAACGTCCAATTATGGGAAAAGCAGCGTTAGAACATAGTGATTATGTAATTTTTACAAGTGATAATCCGCGCAGTGAAGATCCTCAAATGATCTTAGATGATATTACTAATGGACTTTCTGGAAGTAATTTTGAAATAGAAGTTGATCGCCAAAAGGCAATTATTAAAGGGATGCAACAATTAAAGCATAATGATATTTTAATGATTCTTGGAAAAGGACATGAGGATTATCAGATTACTAAAACAGGGAAACATCATTTTAGTGATCAAGAAGAAGTGATGAAATATATAACTAAACAGGGGACGCTTTAAGCGTCCTTTATCTCATAAGGAGGTTAAAATGAAACAGATAGAAATGCAAGATTTGACTATTCCTCCAATTGCTATTGGCACTTGGGCTTGGGGAAAAGGACCATTTGGGAGTAAATTTATTTTTGGTGTTAGTCATGGAATTGAAGAATTAAAGCCCATATATCATTATGCAGTAAAAAATGGGCTAACGCTTTTTGATACAGCGCCTGTTTATAGTTTAGGGTCATCTGAAAAAATAATTGGGGATCTATCTAACGGTGAAGATATTCTTATTTCAACTAAGTTTATGCCGACATCTTGGCTGCCGCGTAAATCAATGTCTTGGACACTTAATTCTAGTCTGAGTCGATTGAAAAGAGCAGATACTGATATTTATTGGATTCATCGACCTGCCAATGTAACTAAATGGGCTAAAGAAATTATTCCATTAATGAAGGCTAATAAAATTCGATATTGTGGAATCTCAAATCATAATTTGAAACAAATCAAAGAAGTAGAGCTAATTTTAAAGAATGCAGGTCTTAAATTAGCGGCAATTCAAAATCATTTTAGTTTATTATATCGTAACAGTGAAGAAAATGGGATTATGAAATATTGTGAAGAACAAGGAATTACTTTTTTTGCTTACATGGTTTTAGAACAAGGGGCATTAACTGGATATTACAATTATAATCATCCCTTTCCTAAACGGACAAGACGTGCCAGGGCTTTTAGTAAGCAACGTTTAAAACAGATTGAACCATTGATTCTAGAAATGAAAAATATTGGATTAAAATATAATGTCGGTGTTGCTGAAATTGCTATTGCTTATGCTCTGGCAAAAAATACTGTTCCAATTATTGGGGTAACGAAAGTTAAGCATATTGATAGTGCTTTGGCTGCTTTAAAAATAACTATGAGTGAAGAAGACATTCATAAACTAGAATATTTTAGTAATAATTTTCAATTAAAAATCAAAGGATTTTGGGAGAAGAAAATGTAATGATAGTGGTACGAGTAATGACAATTAAAGATTACGACGATGTGTATGAGCTTTGGATGAATACCAAAGGAATGGGAATGAGAAATCTTGATGATAGTCGTAGTGGAATTGCTAAATTTCTTGAACGCAATCCGACAACAAACTTTATTGCGAGTGATGGTAATAAAATTGTTGGGGTGATCCTTGCTGGTAATGATGGGCGCCGTGCTTATATTTATCATACAACTGTGCGAAGTGATTATCGTGGTCAGGGAATTGCGACGCAGCTAGTAAAAGAATGTTTGTCAGCGGTTAAAGCTGAGGGAATTAATAAGACTGCTTTAGTTGTTTTTGCGGACAATCAGCTAGGTAATGATTTTTGGCAGAGTCAAGGATTTAAGGAGCGTGAGGACTTAACTTATCGTGATTTTAGTTTAAATGAGGAGAATATTTGATGAGGATCCAGCAGGTAGATATAACAGAGGTTTTTTTTCAAACAAAGGATTATACTCAAGGAATGTATGATTCGATTGTTCGAATTGGACTGTCATTTCCGGTAAAAGTAAGTTTAGAACAAGGGAAATTTTATTGTCAAGATGGTCATAAACGGTTAAGTGCAATTGCAAGTATGGAAAAATTAGAAGTATATAAAAAACGTCGAAAAATAAATATTATTGTTATTAATAATGGTAATAGTCGTTCTAATGATTGCTGGAGAGGCAGAAATATGCATTAATTAGGATTAAATATGGAAAATTGGGAATAATATTGATGATCAAGAATTATTGTATTAGTTGCTTTTTAAAACGCTTAATGATAAAATAAGTATATATAAAAGGGAGTAGTTAGCCATTAGGTTTACGATGCCGTCAACTCGATATTATTTTATATCCGTATCGTAATTAAACAACGAGACTTTTATTGTATGCAAATACGATATAGTCTCGTTTTTTGCATAATGTTTTAGAAAAAGGAGAGATATTTATGTATTACAATCGTGAGATTAAAGAGTTAGCCCAGGAATTTTCAACTGATTTAAAAAGTGGCTTAACTGAACAGCAAGTCACAGAGAATTTGGCAAAATATGGTCCAAATGAATTAGAACAGACTAAAAAACAATCTATTATAGTTCGATTCTTTTTGCAGTTCAAAGATGCGTTAACGATTATTTTAATTATTGCTGCAGTTGTCAGCATTATTGTTGAACCAACTGAATGGATCGATAGTGCAATCATTGTTTTTGTGGTAGTAGTTAATGCAATTTTAGGCTTAGTTCAGGAAAATAATGCAGAAAGAGCACTAGAGGCTTTGCAAAAAATGGCGAGTCCTAAAGCTAAGGTTATTCGTGAGGGTAATATTATTACGATCAATGCCAGTCAAGTCGTACCAGGGGATCTGTTAGTGCTTGAAGCGGGTGACTGTATTGCAAGTGATGGGCGATTAGTGGAATGTTTTAACCTTAAAGTTGATGAGAGTGCACTAACTGGTGAAAGTGTTCCTGTCGAAAAAATCAGCTCGATTCTTGATAAAGAAGAGATCCCGTTAGCAGAACGAAATAATATGGTTTATGCTTCTTGTAATGTTACATATGGACGGGGAATCGCAATTGTTACCACGACTGGTGAAGAAAATGAAGTTGGAAAGATTGCAACGATGATTCAGCAGACTAAGCGTGAAAATACACCGCTTCAAGATCAATTGGATCAAATTGGAAGAACAATAGGAGTTATTTGTATTATTATTTGTATCGTTGTTTTTGGAATGGAACTGTTGGAAGGTCTCTCAATTCTTGAGGCTTTTAAAACATCAATTGCATTGGCAGTTGCAGCAATTCCTGAAGGGTTGGCAACTGTTGTTACTGTAGTTCTTGCCTTGAGTGTTCAGCGAATGGTTAAAAAGAATGCAATTGTTAAAAGTTTACCAGCAGTTGAAACATTAGGCAGTACCTCAATAGTATGCTCAGATAAGACGGGGACTTTGACTCAAAATAAAATGACAGTTGTAAAAACATATCTTTATAATCGCAAAATTGAATTATTAGAAACTTGTAGTGAAGAGACTAATCAATTATTGAATTATTTTACTTTGTGTAGTGATGGTAGTATTTCTACTGTTGCAGGAAAGGAAGTTGCAGTTGGTGATCCTACGGAAACTGCTCTTGTTAAAGCTAGTTTAGAAAAAGGATTTACCAAAGATGGTTTAGCCGAATTATATCCTCGATTTAATGAGCTGGCCTTTGATTCTGAGCGTAAAATGATGACAGTTTTTGTTAAACATGAAGATAAGATTATTTCGATTACTAAAGGGGGACCTGATGTTATTTTTGCGCGATGCAATAATTTAGACATTGATGAGGTTAGCGTAGTTAATGAAACAATGTCAAATGAAGCACTGAGGGTTTTAGCTTTAGGAATTAGATATTGGGATGAAGAACCACAAGAATTCACCAGTGAAATGATTGAAAATAATTTAACTTTTATTGGGATGGTTGGAATGATTGATCCCCCACGTGAAGAAGCTAAACAGGCAGTGGCAGAAGCTAAATCAGCTGGGGTCAGAACGATTATGATTACCGGTGACCATGTTATTACCGCAAGTGCAATTGCTCGAAGTCTTGGAATTTTAGAATCTGGTCAAAAAGCAATCATGGGAAGTGAGTTGGCAAAAATGTCAGATCAAGAACTAGCTGAGCATATTGAAGAGTATTCTGTTTATGCACGAGTTGCACCAGAACATAAAGTACGAATTGTTAATGCTTGGAAATCCAAAGGTAAAGTAGTAGCTATGACCGGTGATGGAGTTAATGATTCACCAGCTTTGAAAGCAGCGGATATTGGTTGCGCGATGGGAATAACTGGAACTGATGTTGCAAAAGGTGCTGCAAGCATGATTTTGACAGATGATAATTTTGCGACAATTATTACATCAATTCGTGAAGGTCGCGGTATTTTTGATAATATCAAAAAAGATGTTCAATTCTTATTATCAAGTAATATAGGTGAAGTATTGACAATTTTTGGAGCTTCGTTGATCTCATTGTTAACACCACATAATTTTGGGGTGCCATTGTTACCGATCCATTTGTTATGGGTGAATCTAATTACTGATAGTTTACCAGCATTTGCATTAGGAATGGAACCAACTGAACCAACAGTAATGCATCGTAAACCACGCCAAAAAGATGAAGGATTTTTCTCGCATGGTTTAGGTTTTACTATTGCTTGGCAAGGATTAATGATCGGAACGCTAACGTTGATTGCTTATGCAATAGGCAATAACCAAGATCATACAGTTGGGATGACAATGGCTTTTATTACTTTATGTGGTTGTCAGTTAGTGCATTCTTTTAATGTTAAAAGTAGTGCTTCGATTTTAAATCGAACACTATTTAATAATCCTTATTTATGGGGAGCATTAGCAGCAGGGTTATTGTTACAAGTGATTATTTTAGCAATTCCTGAATTAAGTGCGATTTTTAAATTGCAACCATTAAACATTGTTCAATGGGGAATTTGTGTAGGACTTTGTTTATCAACTACTGTGATTTGTGAACTTGTAAAATTTTTTGATAGACGAAAAAATAATCCATCTTAAGATGGATTATTTTATTATCTTATTAAGTAGTTCTACTGCTTCCATAGCATCTTTAGAATAATAATCAGCATTAATTTCTTTAGCATAATCAGCAGTAAGAACAGCACCACCTACAAAAATAGGGCATATATTATCGATTTGTTTTAATAGTTCGATAGTTTTTGCCATTGAAACTACGGTGGTAGTCATTAATGCACTTAAACCGATTGCCTTAGGATGATGCGTATGGAAAGCTTCAACAACAGTTTCTGGTGGAACATCTTTACCTAAATCGATTACCTTATAGCCATAGCTCTCCAATACTACTTTAACAATATTTTTTCCAATATCATGAATATCTCCATGAACTGTTGCCATAATGATTGGTCCTTTTGTAGCAGCAGTATCTTTAAAAGTATCTTTAATTATCCCGAAAGCAATTTTTGATGTTTCAGCAGATTGAATCAATTGAGGTAAAAAGATTATATTTTTTTCATACTGTTTACCAACGGTATCTAAAGCAGGAATGAGAATATTATTAATTATTTCTAAACCAGGTGTTGTTTTCAATAATTCTTTTGTAGCATTAGTAACTTCATCTTTTAAACCATGAAGAACAATATCATTTAAAGTAAATGTTGAAGTGTCCTTTTTTGTTATGGTTTCTTGATTGGCACGACGTTCAATATATACTGCAGCATCATGATCATAGTTGTATAATACGTTAAAAGCATCGATTGTAGCCATTAATTCTTGATCCATTGGATTAATGATTGGGAGATCTAGACCAGCTGACATAGCCATAGCTAAGAAAGTTTTGTTTAATAAAGGACGATTTGGCAGTCCAAAAGAGACATTACTTACTCCTAAAACAGTATGAACACCTAATTCTTTGACCATTGCAACTGCTTTGACCGTTTCCATAACTTCTTTTTGCTGAGCAGAAACAGTTAAAACTAAACAATCAATAATAATATTTTCTTTGGTAATACCATAAGAAGCTGCCTTATTTATTATTTTTTTAGCAATCTTATAGCGGTCTTTAGCAAGAGGAGGAATACCATTTTCATCTAACGTCAATCCAATGACAACCCCGCCGTATTTTTTTACGATTGGGAAAATTGCATCCATCGTTTCATCTTTACCATTTACAGAATTAATCAAGGGTTTACCATTATAATAACGGCAAGCTTGTTCAATTGCTCCAGGAACAGAACTATCAATTTGTAGTGGTAAAGAAATTACCTCTTGAAGTAACTTGATCACATGTTTCATAGTCGCAACTTCATTAATACCGGGAAGACCAACATTAACGTCAAGAACATGGGCTCCAGCTTGATCTTGTTTGATTGCTTCTACAACTAATTCATCATATCGTTCTTCTTTTAATGCTAATTTTAATTTCTTTTTACCGGTAGGGTTTAGTCGTTCCCCACAAACTACAACATGATGCCCAAATTCAACAGTTTTCGTTCCGCTAGAAACCCGAGTGGCTCGTTTTGGGGTAATTTTCTTACGAACAGGTAAATTATTTTTTAGTGAAGCGATAAAGTCGGGTGTTGTACCACAACATCCACCGATAATTGCTACCCCATTTTTTACGTGTTTTAAGCTTTCTTGAACAAACGTTTCTTTATCCATATTGTAACAGGTTTTACCTTCAACAAGGCAAGGAAGGCCAGCATTTGGCTGGAGCAGTACAGGGATTGTAGCTGCGGCTAAGATTTGGTCAATGATGGGGGTTAATTCAATTGGTCCTAATGAACAATTTACGCCTAAAACATCAACATTTAACCCTTCTAAGACATTGACCATAGTTAAAGGATCACAGCCAGAAAGTGTTCGCAGATTACTTTCATATGTCATGGTAACAAATACAGGAAGATCACTATTTTCTTTAACAGCTAAAATTCCAGCTTTTACTTCATAAATATCAGTCATTGTTTCTAATAATACAGCATCAACTTTATCTTTAGCGATAATAACTTGTTTTTTAATAATTTCATATGCCTCATCAAAAGTTAGAGTACCCATTGGTTCAAGAAGCTGACCAATGGGACCAATATCTAAAACAATATAACTATCGTTTTGACGGTCAGCTGTCTTACGAGCAATAGTCGCATTATCAATTGCAGCATTGATTATTTCTTCATAAGAATATGGAGCCTCTGCCATTTTTAGAGGATTTGCCCCAAAAGTATTAGTCGTAATAAAATCAGCACCAGCATTTAAATAATTTAAGTGAATTGTTTGAATTAGTTTGGGGTCAGTAATATTTAAACATTCTGGAATATCACCAGCTTTAAGTCCAGCATCTTGAAGTTGCGTCCCCATCGCACCATCAAAAACCAAAATATCATTTTTTAATCTTTCTTGTAACATCTTTGTCCTCTTTTCCGATACATACAATTTTCTTTATTAACACATGAAAAGCAATGTTTAGTCAATTTTTCATCTCCAAGACCAATTAGTCCGATCATTGATTTTTGCGGTAGCAGCAGATTACTTTCTTGAACAGTCAAACCAATATGTTTGCTGCAATTTAATGCGTTAGCAAGATTTTTGTTTAATTCGAGTGGAACATTACCATATCCCGGACAAAAACGGAAGGTCCGTTTACCAAAATTTTGCTTTGCTTCATATTCATCACATTTAATTTCAATATAACTACTAGCTAAGGCATCCATCACAGTCATTTTCGTTAAATTTATTTTTGAATAATAACGTAACTGTTGATCTAG
The DNA here is from genome assembly GCF_019041935.1 of Erysipelatoclostridium sp. MSK.7.34. Lineage (NCBI taxonomy): Bacteria > Bacillati > Bacillota > Erysipelotrichia > Erysipelotrichales > Coprobacillaceae > Thomasclavelia > Erysipelatoclostridium sp. MSK.7.34. Next base: position 83,341 of record NZ_JAHPYJ010000001.1, on the reverse strand, counting down.
CTGTAACCCCAAAGTACAGGCAATTATAACGATTCTATCGCAACTGTCAAATAAATCAATTAAATCGGGATAGTTAATCGTTAAGTTTAATTCTTTTATAGTTAAGGGATGATGAGTTAAGGTGTATATTTGATACATGAATTTGGGTGTTACTTGTTCTAATTCTTTAAGACATTCATTTAAAAGAATTTCAGTATTAGAATCTACTTGATTATCTAAATAGCCCAAATATTTTAAAGCATTTTCTTTAATCATTTTTAAACTCAGCTAAAATATTACTAGTTCGTTTTAAAATTTCATGTACAGTCTCCGGTTTATTCATTGTATAAAGATGAATTCCATCTACTCCATTAGTGATCAAATCAATAATTTGATTTGTCGCATAGTTCATCCCAACTTCTTTCATTGCTTGAGGATTGCTTTTGAAACGCTCAATTGAGGCTGATAAATTATAAGGAATATTACAACCACTTAATTTAGCAATATTTAATAACGACTTTGAATTTGTTGCAGGCATTATTCCTGCAATAATCGGAACATTGATTCCTCTAATTCGAGCTTCTCTAACCAAACGATAATAATAGTTGTTATCAAAGAAAATTTGTGTAATTAAATATTCTGCTCCAGCATCAACCTTTTTCTTTAAAGCGATTAAATCTTCTTCCAATGACGCTGCTTCTTGGTGTACCTCGGGATAACATGCACCACTTAAACAAAAAGTATCAGGATAATTTTTACTAATAAAATCATTTAATTCACTAGCATATTTATAATAGTGCGGAGCCTTCATCGGATCGTATCCTCTTGGATAATCTCCACGTAAAGCTAAGACATTTTCAATATTGTTAGCTTTTAATGAATCTAGAACGCGAATTAACTGTTCTGGTGTCGCATCAATACAACTTAAATGTGCAACTGCTTCAATACTATATTCGTTTTTGATTTTAGATGCAATTTCTACCGTGTTTTCAGTTGTTGACCCCCCAGCCCCATATGTAACTGAAATAAAGTCAGGTTTAAGTTTTGCTAATTCATCAATTGTTTGATAGATTGAGCTTATATCCCCATCGTGATTTTTAGGGGGAAAGATTTCAAACGACAAAGTTGGTCGCCGGTGTAATAAATCAATAATTTTCATGTGTAGTCTCTCCTTAAATAAATTACGTTAATTATAAGAAAAACAAGAGGTCTAGTCAACTAAAACCCCTTGTTACTCACTTTCAATATAATAGTTATCAATGATTCCTTGAACGATATTTGTTAATTGATTAGACAATGATGATAAAGCCATGATGCTAATCAACCTTTGGTTATCATTATCAATATCTAAATTAAAATTTTCAACTGTTTTCAATACTAATGGTTTTAATTGATCGCTTTGAAACTTTTTTATTTCAATAAATTGATCATAAATATTTTCTAACGATTCATCATTAGCATAAACAGGAGCCAAAACTTGTTTTATCTCTTGAATAGTAATCGTGTTTTTCAAGTTATAAACAAGAAGCATTCCAATGATTTGCTCTTTTGTATATTTCTTTCCTTTTACTGGTTTAATTACTCCGGCTTTAGAATAATTGTTGATCATTGTTTTGGTAAGTAATTTATCATCAACAAAGCGTTTATTGTCTTGAAGATGGTCATCAAACAAAGTCATAATCTGATCCATATATAGATCTAATGATGGAATATCTTTTGTGGTTAAATCGCTTTTATTTACAACTTTATCAATTATTTCTGATAATTCTAATTGATTCATAAAATCACCTCATGGATATTTTATAATATTTGAGTTAATGTTTCAAGATATGGTTGACATATCTTACAATAATGATATCATAAATACATAATATAGTTATTAAAACTACTTAAGGAGGTTGAGATATGAGATTTTTTAAAAAAGCGATGGATCCAGTTAGTAGTGAAACGCATTTTATTGGTGCTGTTTTATCATTGGCAACACTAGTTATGATGATGATTATTGCTATTATTGAAGGGTCAGATCACTTAACTATAATTGGAATTATTGTTTTTGGACTATCGTCAATTGCCTTGTATAGTGCCAGTTGTCTTTATCACTATTATAACGCGAATGAAGATAATAAAATTAAGCTGATTTTACGAAAACTAGATCATTCGATGATTTATGTACTGATTGCTGGTACGTATACTCCTATTTGTTTGTCATATTTAGAGTATCCGCATAGTATTTATTTTTTGGCAGTAATATGGGCAATTGCTTGTGTTGGTATTATCATTAAATTATTTTGGATGAATGCACCGAGATTTATTTCTACTATTTTTTATTTATTAATGGGATGGGCACTGATTTTTGATTTACCCGCATTTAGTAAGGTTCCGCTTGGTTGCTTGGGATTAATTGCCTGTGGTGGCATTAGTTATACAATTGGGGCAATCGTCTATATTGTGAAGAAGCCAAATTGGTTTAAAACATTTGGTTTTCACGAATTGTTCCATATATTTGTAATGATTGGCTCTGCTTTTCATTTTTTGGCAGTCATCATTTATATTTTATTGTAAAGGACAAATTTAATTTGTTCTTTTTTTATAAAGTGACATCTAGTATTTACAGTGGTAGAATTAGAGTGATATAACAAGGGGATTAGGAGCAGTAAAAGTTTAAAATAATGATCATTATTTTAAAGGGAGGAGAAATGAAATGGTGAATTGTAGGATTGAATCAATGTATTTATGTGTCAATGATATGGATAGGGCAGTTAGTTTTTATGAACAGTTTTTTGAACAAAGAGTGACAAAAAAAGATGAAATATATAGTATTTTTGATATTAATGGTTTCCGTCTTGGTTTATTTGCTTATAAAAAAATGAATGAAGAACATATATTTGGCAGTAATTGTTTACCTAGTATTGAGTTTCTTAATAAAGAAGTTTTAAAAGCAAAAATCAGCTCTTATAAATTATGTTTTCCATTAACTCCAATAGATACTAATTGGGTTGTAGAAATAATTGATTCTGAAGGTAATCATATTGAATTGACTGCGCCAATAGAAATAGTAAAAGAAAGCTAGATGAATAATTATTTCATTGAAGCGTTAAAAGTAATTGAAACCAGTATTGATAATTGTAGTAAGATGCAATCTGAATTTAGGATTGAAACAGCTCAAGTAACATTATTAAAAATATAATTCAAACTTTAGAAATTACTAAAATGTTAATAATGAAAAGAAATGTCAATGATAAATATATAAAAGAAGATTTACAAGTAGCTTTGGCACCAATCACATTAATCATTATCAAGAGTAGTAAGTGACCTATTAAGTTTCAGGAATACACGTTTTAAAAACTTAATCAAAGTCGTTAATATTGCTAAAACTGCTATCATCAATGAAACAGTAATTTTAAGCTGAGAAGTTTATTAATTTTTTACTAAATGAGCAGTGGTGCTTTTTCTTGTGGTTAGTTTTAGATTATTGTATAATGTCGGTGGGTGATAAAAATAATGAATTTAACAAAAAAAAATAAAATATTATATTTAGTTACATTGATATTAGTAGTTGGTGGTGACTTGTTTACAAAACATTTAGTATCATCATCAATGTTATTAGGACAGTCTCATGAAATCATAAATAATTTCTTTTATTTTACCTATGCTCATAACACTGGAGTTGCCTGGGGGATGTTTGCTGGTAAATTAGGGTTATTTATTGTTGTTGCTATTATTGCAGCAGTTGTGATGATCGTATTTTTTAGAAAGACAAAAAGTGAGGAAGTGTTGACACGTTTTGGTCTAGTGTTGACTTTTGGAGGAATGATTGGAAACTTAGTTGATCGAATCTTTTTAGGATATGTCCGAGATTTTATCGATGTAATTATTTTCAATTATAATTTCCCAATTTTTAATATTGCAGATATGGCAGTTGTGATTGGAGTAGCATTGATAATTGTTGAGATTGTTTTTGAGGAGTACATTCATGGAAAAAATTAATTTAATAATTGAAGAGGATAATAATTTACGGCTTGATAAAGTTATTGCGATGCAGTTACAGGAGTTATCACGGACGCAGATCCAAGATATGATCAATCAGGGATTAGTGCTGGTTAATCAAAAAAAGGAAAAAGCAAGTTATAAAACAAAATTAAATGATGAAATTGAAATCACAATTTTAGATAATGTGGATTTGGATATCGAACCGGAAGATATTTCTTTAAAAATTGTTTATGAAGATGAGGATGTAATTGTAGTTGATAAGCCAACAGGAATGATCGTTCATCCATCGGCTGGAATAATGCACGGAACATTGGTAAATGCATTATTATTTCATTGTAAAGATCTTTCAGGAATCAATGGTGTTAACCGGCCGGGAATCGTTCATCGAATTGATAAGGAAACAAGTGGTCTCTTGATGGTCGCTAAAAATGATAATGCACATCGTTTACTATCAAAACAATTAAAGGATCATACTGTTGTTCGTCGATATGTAGCATTAGTGCATGGACTTATTCCTCATGAACATGGGAAAGTCGATGCTCCAATTGGGCGTAATCCTAAAGATCGTCAAAGTATGGCAGTGACACGGACAAACAGTAAAGAAGCAGTTACTAATTTTACAGTATTAAAGCGCTATAATGCTATGAGTTTGATTGAGTGTCGATTAGAAACAGGGAGGACACATCAAATTAGAGTACATATGAGTTATATTGGCTATCCGGTTTATGGAGATCCTAAATATGGGTATCGTAAGGATGATTTTAGTCACGGACAGTTTTTACATGCAAAAAAACTTGGTTTTATTCATCCAACCACACAAAAATATATGGAATTTGAAAGCCCATTACCTGATTATTTCCAAGCTAAATTAGATGAGTTACAGGAGGAATTGAAAGATGAGTAAAGTAATTAATTGGACCCAATATTTTATGGGAGTTGCTAAATTATCAGCTTTTCGTTCAAAGGATCCAAATACCCAAGTAGGTGCTTGTATTGTAAATGAAGCAAATAAAATTGTTGGGGTGGGGTATAATGGTTTACCATGGGGATGTGAAGATAATGAATTTCCATGGGAAGTGCGTGAAGGTGATTTGTATGAGACCAAATATCCTTATGTCGTTCATGCTGAATTAAATGCAATTTTAAATAGTACAGGACAATTAAAAGGTTGTCGTATTTATGTTTCATTATTTCCTTGTCACGAGTGTGTAAAGGCGATTATTCAAAGTGGTATTAGTGAAATTGTTTATGAAGATGATAAATATAAAGGGACTGACAGCGATCGTGCGGCTAAAAGGATGTTAGATGCAGCAGGTGTAAAATATACTAAAGTTGAGCCTTTTGTGATTGAAGTTAAATAAGGTTGTCGTTTTGACAACCTTTTTGTATATTTATTTTAAAAAAATGAATAATAAAAAAGGATAACCATGTTATCCTAGATCAAATCTTTAATGCGTTTAAAGTTAGTCATGTTTGTTTTGGTAACTTTATTAAGCATCTTAGCGCCATATTTGTTAGCTACTTCAATAGCAATGGCATCAACGCTATTACTATTCCCGCGCGGTAACTTCATTTTAAGACTTCGTGACATGTTACTAAAATATTGTAAATATGCATATTTTGATAAAATCATTGAACATATAATTGCTAAATATTTTTCTTCGCCTTTTTGGACAAAGGTTAGATCTTTAACAACGATCACTTCACTTTTTAAATAGTTATAATACGTTTTGGGAGAAACAAACTGATTGACTAGTTTGTTTTTAATTGGCATACTTACTTTTTGCATTACATTAGTAACAGCTTGGTTATAAAGTTTTGCCTTAATATTAGCTAGGTTATTTCCAGCTTTGGCCATTGCATTATAATGAGAGTTATCAAGGATTAATAAGCTATATATAAGACGATCTTTAATCTCTTTAGCAACCCGAACAAGTTCTTTGTTGTCCATGTCTTTAGGGTCGCGAACACCGATACTGACTAACCAGTCAAAATCGCGCTCATCTACATAACAGGCAACAACGCATAATGGTCCAAAGAAATCTCCAGATCCAGTCTCGTCACATCCAATATGACTAATATTAGTATATTTACTAGCGTCGTTTAAGGCACTGCTACTGTCGGCCATACTAGAGTCGCTAAAAGCTACAAGTTTATCGTAAGCATGCATATTAATAATGTTGATTCTTTTTGAACTATTATTTCTAACTACATTCATGTTCATTACTTGTCCTCCTAGTCCTACTAAATTAGTATATCATATTTCTAATCTTTTTGACAGTACAAATTTGTTTTGATACAATGTATATTAAAAGAAATTGAGGTGTTTTAATGAATTTTGCACTAAATTCCATGGCAATCGACACAGTTATTGTTTTTATTCTATTGCTAATGTTGATTTTTGGCTATTTTAAAGGTTTTGTATATCGAGTATATGATTTGATGGCAACAGTAGTATCGTTGCTTGCAGCACTATATGCTTCTTCACCGCTTTCAGCAATATATCAAATATATAAAGTTGAAGGGATTGGGGAAATTGTTGGTAAGACAATAAATCGATTTATTATATTTATTATTTTATTTATTGCTTTAAAAGTTATTTTATTAATTATTGGTAAATTTATTAAACCAATATTAAAAAATATAATCTATACAATTAGTATTTTTGAGCATCTTGATCATCTTTTAGGAGCGTTAGTTAGCTTAATTGAAGGAACGATCATTATTTATTTAGCTTTAATTTTTGTAATTACACCAATTATTCCAGGAGGAAAAGAGAATGTTGAGAAAACAGTTGTAGCAAGCAAAATTTTAGAGCTTGTACCTTCAGTTACTGAAGAAATGAAAGCATTATCAGACGGGTTTGATGTTTTTACTAATATTATTAATGATGGGATAAATTATGATAGTTTTGATGCCCGAAACGTTGCTGCGCTTGCTGCTTCATTGAACAGTGCTTATAAACATGGTTTAATTAATCAGGAAGACCTTGAATCAGCGTTAATAAAATATTATGATGAAATCGATCGGGTTAATGAGCCTATTTCGTTAAATCAAGATCAATATAATGAGGTTGTTGATGTATTATCAAAATTAGATTCAGCTAAATTTGATCAAACAAAAATTTTAAATAAGATAATAGTGAGTGAATAGAATGAAAAATATATATGATACATTAGAATTTAATCAAATTAAAAATAAAATCAGTACTTATTGTGTTAGTTCATTAGGGAAAACAAGGATAGCTGAGTTAATGCCGTTAAAAGATACTGATGATTTGAAGCTGGAACAAAAATATTTAGATCAAGCAATGAAACTGATTTTTAAATACGGGAAAATGCCAATCGGTCATTTTATTGATATTGAACCGTTATTATTAAAAACAACAAAAGATGGTACTTTATTCGGTGAAGATTTTGTCCAAATTGTTTATTTGTTGAATAATGTCAAAGAAGTACAAAGCTATTTGAGCGAAAAAGAATTGGTAGACAATGAGCTGTTGCAATTATGCAATGCGCTAGTTTTACCTAAACAATTATTAGCTGATATTAATCGCTGTATTGATAGTAGTGGAAATGTTTTAGATGGTGCTAGTTCGGAATTAAGACGAATTAGACGCCAAATTTTATCAATTGAATCTAATATTAGAACAAAAATTGATCAAGTAAAAGTTGCTAATAAAGATTATTTAAGTCAAGAAGCTATTTCTTCAAGAAATAATCATCTGGTTTTGCCTGTCAAAGCCGGCAATAAAAATTTAATTAAAGGAATTGTCCATGCAGTTTCATCAAGCGGACAAACAATGTTTATTGAACCTGATATAATTGTTCAAATGAATAATCAGCTAGTTCATGCTAAAGATGATGAACGACGTGAAGTAAATCGAATCTTAACCGTACTTTCGAATAATGTAAAAGACCATTATGATGTTCTACATGAAGACCAAGAACTAATGATTGATATTGATGTTATTTTCGCAAAGGCTGCTTATGGAGTCAAAATAGATGGAATAGTTCCAGAAGTGGCTGAAGACTACCAGCATTTTAGCTTGATTAGAGCGAGACATCCTTTAATTGAGCCACATGATGTTGTAGCTAATGATATAGTGTTAAATGCACCAAAGAGAATGTTATTGATTAGTGGATCGAATACAGGAGGGAAAACAGTTGTTTTAAAAACGGCTGGGTTATTAAGTGTGATGGCACTGTGTGCTATGGCTTTGCCTTGTACTAAAGCAACGGTTCCAATGTTTGATCAAATTTGTGTTGATCTCGGTGATGAACAATCAATTGAACAATCATTGTCAACTTTTTCTAGCCATATGAAAAGATTAGTTGAAATAACAAATGAAGTAACTGAAAAATCATTAGTTTTACTAGATGAAATTGGTTCTGGAACAGATCCGCGTGAAGGACAAAGTATTGCTGAAGCAATCTTAAGATATTTACATCAAATCAATCCCTTGATTGTAGCTTCAACCCATTATTCAGGCTTAAAAGAATTTGCTAAAAATGAAGATTATATTTTAGTAGCAGCAGTAGAATTTGATCAAGAACTGATGCAGCCAACTTATCGCTTGATTGAGGGCAGTGTTGGGAATTCTTATGCGATCGAAATTTCATCGCGATTAGGTCTTAATCAAGAAATTGTTGATATGGCTTATCAAATCAAAGAAGAAAGTCTGACAGATACAGATAAATTATTAGAAAAACTGCAAAATGAACTAGCTCAGGTTCAAATTGAAAAAGATCGTTTAGAAGCTTTAACAAACGAAACAGAAGTTAAGATGAATAAATATGAACGCTTAATTAGCAGTTTTGAAAAACATAAAGATGAAATGATGGAAAAGGCAAAAGCGGAAGCTAATAAACTACTTGAGGAATCGAAGCAGGAAATTGATTTAGTGGTAGAAGATTTAAAACAACAAGCTGTTTTAAAACAACATGTTGTCATTGATGCTAAGAGAAATCTTGATTTATTAAAACATGAACCAAAAAAAGTTATTAATGAAGAAGTCCATGAATATCAAGTTGGTGACGTAGTCAAAGTATTATCAGCTAATCGTCAGGGGGAAATTCTTTCAATTAATAAAAAGGGAATTTTAACTATTAATATGAGTGGATTAAAATTAAATGCAAAGCCCGAGGAAGTTAGCTTTATTTCTAAGAAAGTGAAGCCTAAAAAAGTTAAATCAAATCTAAAATCTTTGCGAAAAACAACAAATCAAAGCTATGAGTTGAATATTATAGGTAAACGTTATGAAGAAGCAATGGCAATCGTTGACAAATTTTTAGATGATGCAATTGTTAATAATTATACAATGGTTCGGATTATTCATGGAATGGGAACCGGAGTATTACGAAATGGAGTTCGTAAAATGTTAGATAAAAACAAGAATGTTGTTAGCTACCGGGATGGTGGGCCTAATGAAGGAGGACTTGGGGCAACCCTTGTATATTTTGAATAATGAATCGTCAGATGATTAAAGATAAACTTTCGCTTTTACCGTTACAGCCAGGCTGTTATTTAATGAAAGATAAAGATAATACAGTTATATATGTTGGTAAAGCGAAAAAATTAAAAAATCGTGTTTCTTCATATTTTGTTGGAGCACATAATTATAAAACAACAAAGTTAGTTCAAGAAATTGTTGATTTTGATTATATTGTTACGGATTCAGAAAAAGAGGCATTATTATTAGAGATAAATTTAATCAAAGACTATAGTCCTAAATACAATATCTCTTTTATGGACAATAAATATTATCCATATATACAATTGACTAAAGAAAAGCATCCACGTTTAAAAATTGTTCGCAATGCTCAAGATAAAAAACATAAACATTTTGGTCCGTTTCCTGATGGTACAGCGGCTCGTGAAACATTTAAATTGTTAAATCGGCTCTATCCATTGAGAAAATGTAATCATATTCCTAAAAAACCATGTTTATATTATTCCTTGAATCAATGTGTTGCACCATGTATTCAAGAGGTCAGTGATGAAGTTTATAAGGAAATGACATCAAGTATTACGAAGTTTATTCAAGGGGATACGAAAGAAATCATTAATGATTTACAAAATAAAATGATGAGTGCCAGTGAGGTACAAAATTATGAATTGGCTAAAGAATGCCGTGATTTAATCACTCATATTCAGCATGTGACAAGTAAGCAACATGTGCAATTTAATGATTTAGTTGATCGTGATATTGTAGGTTATTATAGTGACAAAGGATATTTATGCTTGCAGTTATTCTTTATGCGAAATGGAAAGTTATTAGCTCGTGATTTAAATCTAGTTCCTGCACAGGATGACTATCAAGAACAAATTATCTCATTTTTAGTACAGTTTTATCAAGAAAATACTGAGCCTAAAGAGTTGCTGGTGCCCCAAGAACTAGATATTGAATTATTAAAAGAAATTGTAAATTGTAAAATTATCAAACCCCAAAAAGGAAATAAAGCAAATTTAGTAGCAATGGCAAATGAAAATGCTAAAGAACAACTAGAAAAGAAGTTTTTATTGATTCAAAAAAATGAAGCTTCTACAATTGGAGCAATCAAGCAGCTGGGAGAAATATTAAATATTCAATTGCCTCGAAGAATTGAATTATTTGACAACTCAAATATCCAGGGGGCTTATGCGGTTGCAGGGATGGTTTGTTTTAAAGATGGAACACCATCAAAAAAAGATTATCGTAAATTTAAGATCAAGACAGTTGAAGGACCGGATGATTATGCCAGTATGAAAGAGGTAATTTATCGGCGTTATTATCGTGTTTTAATGGAAGGGCTGGAAAAGCCGGATTTAATTATCGTCGATGGTGGTAAAGGGCAAATTAAAGTGGCAAAAGAAGTCATTGATGCGTTAAATCTTAATATTATGGTCTGTGGTCTGGCAAAGGATGATAGACATTCAACTTCAGTCTTGTTAGATAGTAGTGGTGAAGTGGTAGAAATAAATCGAAAAAGTGAGTTATTTTTCTTACTGACAAGAATGCAGGATGAAGTTCATCGCTATGCAATCAGTTTCCATAAAAATGTTCGTTCTAAATCTTTATTTCAATCTATTTTAGATAGTGTAGAAGGAATTGGACCAAAGCGAAGAAAAATGTTACTTAAAGAGTTTGGCAGTGTAAAACAACTAAAAGAAGCACAACTGGAACAGTTAGAACGTGTTTTACCACATGAGGTAGCATTAAATCTATTTAATGTATTAAAAGCAGACACCGAAAAGTAGTTTTCTCATATATTAGAGTATGAGGTGAACGTAAAGATGAATATAATCCTGACTCCTAGAGAAAAGGAAATTTTTAATCTTTTAATTAAGAATCAGTCAACGAGAGATATTGCTAAAACGTTAGGAATTAGTGAAAAAACAGTTCGTAATCATATTTCTAATGTGATTCAAAAATTAGGTGTCGATTCAAGGATTCAAGCAGTTTTTGAATTGATTAAATTTAAGGAATTAGAACTATAATCTAGTTCCTTTTATTATGGTTTTTTAATACTAGTTGGTATATAATGGAACAAGGTGATATTATGAAATTGAAAAGATGGCATTTATATTTAATTGTAACACTTTGTTTTACGATTGCTTTTATTTCAATAAACCGCAAGTATGATCGCTTTTATCGGGTTAATGGAATTAATAATGATAATCGCGCTTTAATAGAGATGTATTTAGATGATGAAGAACAAGATTACTTAGTGGAAAATGCGATTGCAGTCGATCAGTTTATTAAATATATAGAATTTCCGGAGTTTAAATTACAGTATTATGAATTTTATAATGCGTTAAATAGAACAAATAAATATTCAAACTATAGTGATTTGATCAATGTTGGTAATCAGCTGGCAAGTAAATTGGAAGTTTCTTTTGCTAGTAATGCACTATCAAGATGCAATACACTAATAAAAAATGATTTAGTCAATGCTTATATTAATCAAGAAGGTTTTTCTTTCGATAATATTGATTATTACCAATTGTTACGGTCACTTTATGATGAGGGTGATTATACATACATTGCAGATACTAATACTTATTTATCAATTATGAAAGAGTTTGATGGTTTAGAAGGTAAAAAATTATATGATAATGTTAAATTGCTGAGTAATAATTTTACTAAGGGTTCATTAGCATCGCTCTTTAATCATGATTTGCAGCCTAATGCCAAACGAATTTATAACCCAAGTGATTTAGCTTTGGTTGTCAATAACGAGACATATATAGGTGGTTATGAACCGAAAAATCAGGTTGAGATACGAGGAATACCTCGAGTCAAATATTCTATGTATCTTCAAGAAGATGCAAATAATAGTTTAATGGAGATGTATCGGGCACTTAATGATGAGGGATATAATGATATGGTTTTAACAGCGGCTTATATCAGCTATGATGTGGCATCTTTAGGTAGTAGCGGAATCTTACCGGGCTATAACGAATATCAGCTTGGGACCACTATAAATCTTCAAAAAAGGGAAATAAGTATTGCTGATTTTGATCAAACTGACATATATAAGTGGTTGATCAATCATTGCCATGAATATGGTTTTATACTGCGGTATCCAAGTGATAAAGTTGATGTGACAAATCATGAATATAGCTCTACAACATTTAGGTATGTAGGTAAAGAAATTGCTTCTAAATTACATGTTCAAAATTTAGCTTTAGAAGAATATAACGCAAACGAGGAGTAACTATGGAAAGAGCGATTGGGGTATTTGATTCCGGTGTAGGCGGTCTAACGGTCTTGAATTCTATCAGGACCTTGCTGCCTAATGAAAATATTATTTATATTGGTGATAATTATCATTGCCCTTATGGTGAAAAAACACGAGAACAACTATTTAGTTATGCAAGTGAAATAGTTGAGTATTTTATTAAAGAAAATGTCAAATTGATTGTCTTGGCATGTAATACTACTAGTGCTACGGTCTTAAATGAACTGCAAGCTGTTTATAAGGAAGTCTTGATCATTGGAGTGATTGATGCAACAGTGGAAGATTTTATCAGTCGCGGAGTCGATAATACTCTTGTTATAGCAACAGCAGCAACGATTAATTCTCATAAGTATCCAGATACGATTGATTGTTATCAGACTGGAATTGAGGTGTTTACGTTGCCAACACCTAAGTTAGTTCCTTTAGTGGAGGCTGGAATGGATAAAAAAGATATTTATGATGTATTGCATGAGTATTTGGATTCTTATGCAGGAAAGATTAAATCAATTATTTTAGGTTGTACGCACTATCCCATTTTAGAGAATCAAATAAAAGATATTTTACCAGATATTGAATATATTTCCAGCAGTGATGCTGTTTGTAAAAATGTTCGAGATGTTTTAATTAAAAATAATCTATTAAATCTTAATAAAAATAAATTTATTAAGATTTATACAACAGGTAGAGTTGATGAATTTTTAAAATCATCAACAGGTTTTTTTGATTATACAGATTTGGTTGTTGAACATATTATTATAAAATAGTTAGTCGTGATTTTATAATCCGACTAATTTTTTTGATGAAAGTATTTTTATTAAATAAGAAATATATAATATTTATTTGGTCTTTTAAGAGGATCACTTCATATTATTATATTGAGGTGATTGGATGAAAAGAAAACTACGTAATGGTATTATCATTTGTGCTTGTTTGATGGTATGCTTTTTCTGTATTAAACAAGATAATAATAGGAATGAAAAAAAGAATACTGCTACGATGACAGCAAATTATCAAACAGTTGTATTTAGAGACGATAAAAACACATTAGTTCCAATTGAAGTAGATTTTGGTGCTGAAGTTGAAGATGATACAAAATATCGTAATATGATTGAGGTAATGAAATCTAATGATTACGAGTATTTAGGTTTACATCCTATCTTAGATTCGAACCTGCAAGTGAATGCCATGGCAATTAATGATAAATCATTAACCTTTGATTTAAGTGATAATTTGTATGTTAACAGTAATCAGGAAGCACTTGACATTTTTGAAATGTTTTCTTATGTTTTTTGTAACGGAGATATTGAAAAAGTAAATTTAAAAATTGATGGTAATGATATTAGTACTTTACCGAATAGTACAGTACCAGCAAGCTGTATTACAAATCAGTTGGGTATCAATAATTTTGAAGCAAGCACTAATTATATTTATAAAACAACACCAGTTGTTGTTTATAATACAGAGACTATCAATAACAAAGAATATTATGTTCCTGTAACTAAACGAATTGAAACAAATGAAAATGATATTGATACAAAAGTATCAATCATGTTAAATGAAATGGATTATGATAAACCATTATCATTAGTTGATCAATGTTCGTTACAAGATGGAACACTATCAATTCATTTAGCTGCTAATATTTTAAATGATAATGAATCGATTGATAATACTTTGTATAATCGAATCGTTAAATCAGCTAGTCATTTAGAAAATGTTAAAAAAGTTTCATTATTTGTAGATAATCAAGAGATAGACCCAGTTCAAGATGTAAATGGTGAAGTAGACAACCGAATTAAAATGTAATTTAACTTTGAACCTTAATTGTGTATAATAATGTCAGGTGATAAATATGAAGAAAGTAGTAGTAATGTCCGATAGCCATGGTTATCATAAGATGATCGATGAAGTACAACGTTTAGAACCTGATGGCGATTACTATGTTCATTGTGGTGATAGTGAAGCACGTGAAGAGCAGTTAAAAGGCTGGATATGTGTTCGTGGAAACAACGATTGGATGGCTCCTTTTGATGATGAAGTTGTTTTTGAAGTTGAAGGAGTAAGATTTTTAGTTACTCATGGGCATCGTTATGGATATTATAAACGTGAAGAAGCGATGGTAGATGATTTGCTGAGACATGGTTGTGATGTATTATTATCAGGACATACCCATGTTCCTCAATGTGATGAGGTGACGGGTTTTTATTTAATTAATCCTGGTTCAACCACTTTGCCTCGTCGTGGGAGTGGAAAATCTTATTGTACTATTCTAGTTGACCAGGGAAAAATAGAAGTTAAATTTAAACAAATATTTTGTTAAAAAATGCTTGCACATCTCTTTTAGATATGCTATTATATATGAGCAGTCAAGAGAGAGAGGTCTACGTAGCTCAGCTGGATAGAGCACACGCCTTCTAAGCGTGCGGTCAGGGGTTCGAATCCCTTCGTGGACGCCATTTGATTAAAAATGGCTCTAAACCAATGGTTTGGAGCTTTTTTATTTTATATAAAAGGAACATTTGATGCTCATGATGCATATAAATAAATAGGAGATGAGCAGATGGAAAATTTGTATTGTTATGAACAAAAACTTCAATCCTATTTAGATGAGTATCACTGTATTTTAAATCAAATGATTAATAAAATGACTAGTGTTGAATTGTCGTGCAGCATATCTTATAATTTTATGGTTCAAATGATCCCGCATCATCGTGCGGCAATTTTAATGTCATGTAATTTATTAAAATACACTAAGAATGAAGCTTTACAAAATATTGCTTTTAACATTATAAAAGAACAAACAAGAAGTATTGAGAATATGTGGAGAATTTTATGTGATTGTCAAAATCAGACAAATTCTCAAGAACAGTTGTATGATTATCAAAATAGGCTTGATATTATCGTAGGAACTATGTTCACAAAAATGGCTGAGCCATCACGCAGTAATGACATTGATGTAAATTTTATTAATGAAATGATTCCACATCATGAAGGTGCTATTGCAATGGCGAAAACAACTTTGGAATATCCAATTTGTTCTGAATTAAAAACAATTTTACAAGCTATTATAACGTCTCAATCAAATGGAGTAAGGCAATTAAAAACAGTTTTAGAAGATATAACTTGTTAATTAATATTGGCTATTAAATGGAAAGGTAACTATGATGGATTTAAATTACATTCAAACTCCACTAAGGAATCAAACTATTGAAGAACAAATAAAAGATTTTTATTTGCTTAATAATAAAGAAAGAACATATCAGCATGTTCTTGGAGTGGCTATGGCAGCAGAAAAATTAGCTTTGCAATATCAAGAAGATATTAGAGCTTGTATTGTAGCAGCTTTATTACATGATATTAGTGCTGTTATTACTCCCCAAGATATGATGAAAATTGCTAATGAATTACAATGGCAATTAGATAGTGCAGAAAAGATATATCCATTTTTATTGCATCAAAAAATATCTGCTTTAATAGCTTATGAGTATTTTCAAATTAGGAATTTATCAATTTTAAAGGCAATCGAATCACATACAACACTAAGATCTAATCCTAGTAAATTAGATATGATTATTTTTATTGCTGATAAACTAGCTTGGGATCAGCCTGGGGAACCACCGTTTAAAAAGAATATTGAAATGGCATTAAATGATTCTTTAGAAGCAGCTTGTTATCAGTATATAAAATATCAGTTTGACCACGATCTATTATTATTTCCTCATTGTTGGATCATTGAGGCATACCGATGGTTAGAAAAGTCACATTGTAAATAACATGTGGCCTTTTTGTTTGCTTAAAATTTTAAGGGGGTTTAAACTGTAGGAAGAAGGGAGATTATTAAATGTTAATACGTAAAATAGAGGAAGTTGATTATCAGGACGTGTATCAATTAGTTAAATATGAATTAGGATACCAAAACTTGGAATTTAATAAATTTTGTTGGCGACTTGATCAAATGCTTCAAGATACAAACTATCAAATTTATGTTGCAATTATCGATTACAGAGTAGTAGGGATAATTGGATTGATGTTAGGTTGGGGGGTAGAAATTGAAGGGAAAATTATGAGAATTATTGCGTTGGCAGTAGAACATAGATATCAAGGGCAAAAAATTGGAAGTTCTTTAATTGCGTATAGTGAACAATACGCCCTGAGCAAACAGGTAAGTGCCATCACAGTCAATAGCGGACTTGAACGTCGTCGAGCACATGAATTTTATAAGAAAAATGATTATTATAAAAAAGGTTATAGCTTTATTAAGAAATGTGAATAAGTTGTGAATAAAGTACTAATTGTTCTTGAATTTCACCTTTGACAAAGGAATACAATATTGATGAGGTTTTAGAATTGCTTGATATTAAAAATAAAAAAACTGCTTTTATTAGTGAATTATCAGGCAGACCGCATCATTACAATTGAAGATGGAATCATCATTGATGACATTAAAAGTAAATAAAAGCGTAATAATAGATTTTAGAGTTAACGTTATGAGTAGAGGGATTCAACTAATGACGTTACTCTATTTTTATTAATTGAAACAATTAATAACCTTGATATAATAATAAAAAAAGATGATTTTTAAAAGAGGCAGGTGATCTTTATATGGATATTAAGAGTTTGCTAGAGTTATTTAGAAAATCTCCCGAACTATTTTTAGATACAAGTGGGAGATCTGGTGCCAAAACCTACTGCTATCAAGATTATTATTTAAAAATTGGAAAAAAACATGAATTAGAGGCAGAGTATCGGGCATTAATATATTTTAGTAAGTATAATTACAGTCAAGCGGCGCTAGAATATAGCAGTAGTGAGCGAGATTATTTATTAACTAAGAGAATGTCAGGTATGTGCAGCTGTGCCCCAAAACTAATTTCTAATCCAGAGATATTAGCAGTAACTTTGGGAAAGCTGTTAAGAAAGTTCCATGATACAAAATTTACTGAAGCTATATCTATAAATCATAATGAAGAAATATTAAAACGTGTATTTTTAAATTATCAACAAGCCAACTTAGATGAGCAAATGACACAAGGTATTGGCTGCTTAGAACTTGACGAGGTGTTTAGTTATATTAATGCTAAAAAGGATATTTTAGTTGAAGATACAGTTATTCATGGTGATTATTGTTTGCCAAATATTTTTTAGACCAAGATTATCGTTTTTGCGGTTTTTTGGATATGGGACGTGCGGGAGTAGGTGATCGCCATTATGATTTGTTTTGGGGAAGATGGTCACTTGCTTATAATCTAGGTAATGATAAATATGGTGATTTATTTTATGAAGCATATGGAAATGAAGTAATTGATCCAGAGCGTTTGAAATTAATCGCATATATTGCTTGTCTAGATGGATAAAGGTAAATAACTTGGCGTTTTAAAAATAAAAAATGACGAATATTCGTCATTTTAAAATAAACCTAATAGTGCTTGCATTGATAAACAAACCACAGTAATAGCCACCCAACAGCAAAATCCCATGAAAATTGGTTTGGCACCGCTTTTTACAAGTTTAACAATATTTGTATTTAATCCGATAGCTGCCATTGCCATAACAATAAAAAATTTGCTAAGATCTTTAATTGGTGCGGTAATATTACCAGGCAGGTTGAAGACTGTTGTAATAACAGAAGCTAGGATAAAGAATAAGATAAAGAAAGGAAAAATTTTCTTGAGATTAAAAGTACTTTCACTTTTTTCAGCATCGCGAGTACGTTTAAAAGCTAATACTAAGGTAATTGGAATAATTGCTAGTGTTCTTGTTAATTTAACAATCGTTGCTTGATCTAGGGTATTACTTCCATGAATACCATCCCATGCAGTTGCAGTGGCGGTAACAGAGGATGTATCATTGACTGCACTTCCAGCAAAAAGTCCAAAACCATCATTTGATAATCCTAGCATACCGCCCAAAGTTGGGAAAATTAAGGCGGCAAGAATATTGAATAAAAAGATTACTGATATAGCTTGAGCGATTTCTTCATCGTCAGCTTCGATAACTGGTGCGGTTGCAGCGATTGCAGAACCACCACAAATTGATGAACCAACCCCGATCAGTGTTGAAATCTTTGATGGCATTTTTAATACTTTGCATAGTACATAGGCTACGACTAGAGAAGTTGCAATCGTTGAGATAATTATTGGTAAAGATGAACTTCCTGTTTTTACAATATCGCTTAAATTCATACCAAATCCTAATAATATAACGGCGTATTGTAAGATTTTTTTAGAAGTATATGTGATCCCACTTTGAACTTTGCTTTTATCTTTAACTAAGAATGTAATGATCATTCCCATTAAAATGGCAAATACGGGACCGCCAATCAATGGCAGTTGTTTACCGAGATAGTATGCTGGCATTGCAATAGCTAGACATAGAATAACTCCTAAAGCATTATTTTTTATTTTTGACATTTCTAATCCCCCTTTGTCGAAGTTATTATACATAAATCAAACAATAAATAAAAATTATATATATTTATATAACGATAATAATATGTTATAGTTATAATGAGGTGATTTAATGTTAGATTTTCGGATCGATACTTTTTTGGCGGTATGCAAATATATGAATTTTACTAAAGCAAGTCAGTATTTAAATATTACTCAGCCAGCTGTTTCGGGTCATATTCGTTATTTAGAGGAATATTATGATGTTAAGTTATTTATGTATATTGGTAAAAAGATGCAATTAACTAAAGCAGGAAAAATTTTGCTTGATGTAGCTACAACATTAAAGCATGATGATATTTTTTTGAAAAATAAATTAAATAATTTGTCATTGAAACAAGAGCTGGTTTTTGGAGCAACACTTACAGTAGGGGAATATGTGATGCCTAAAGTGATTGATCAATTGTTAAATGAAAATCAAAACACAATGATTAAGATGCAGGTTGCAAATACAAGTGAGTTATTAAAGATGATCAATGAAGGACAACTTGATTTTGCTTTAGTTGAAGGATACTTTAATAAATTAGAGTATGATTATCGAAAATTTTGTCAAGATGAATATATATGTGTTGGTTCAATTGATTTTCCATTGTCAATAGTCCATGATATTAGTGAATTATTTAAGTATAATCTAATTATTCGTGAAAATGGCTCAGGTTCACGAGAAATTATTGAACGATGGTTAAAAGAGCGGAATTTAGATATTGATGATTTTAGTAATATTATTGAAATTGGTAATATTAATATGATCAAACGTCTTGTTAAAAATAATCATGGAATAACTTTTATCTATAAATTAGCTGTTGAAAAAGAATTAGCTGAAAGAAGATTGAAGCAAGTCAAAGTAAATGCTTTAACAATAAAACATGATATTAATTTTATCTGGCGTAAAAATAGTGTTTTTAATGACTACTACGAAGAATTATTTGAGGTGTTTCGATTGCAAAATGATAAAGTATTGCTATAATTACGTTTGTAAGGAGTGATGATTATGCCTTTGACAGATGATGATTTTTTAAAGGATAGTAAGTTAGAACTTTATAATGAAGTGATTGAAAGTCTCCAAGAACAAGAAGAAACTACAGATGTCTTGGATTATGAATTTGATTTAGAAGAAGAATAGTGATGTATCCTCGATACATCATTTTTAAGGAGAAAATATGATTGAAGAATATATAGCTAATAATCAATTTCAAGATGCACTTGATCTATTGAATGATATGGATGACGAAATGACGCGGTATCAGCGTCTTGTTTGTCTTTATGGTTTAGGTGAATATCAAATGGCTAAAGCTGAAGGAATGTTAGCAAAAGCGAAAGCAAGTAATACCTATTATGATGTTGTAAGTATTTATGTGGCTACTTTAAAGGAACTAGAGGAGTTTGAAGAAGCAATCAATATCATGGTAGAAGAATTATCAATGCCATATATTCCGTATGAATATGAAGCAATCTTTAATGCTGCTCATGATGAACTGCTGTTAGCTAAACGTGAAGCAAACGAGGGAATGGAACGGCATAATAATGCTTTTAGTTTGGATGATATGGAAAATATTTTGATGAAAGATTTGCCTAATGAGGATTTATTGTATATGGCAATTGAACAAATGGAAGGAATTAATATTCGGCGCCTATTACCAGCTATTCGTAATTTTTTGAAAGATGAAAATAAGCCTAGCTTCGCTAAGAGTTTACTCATTGAATTGATGATTGATCAAGAAATAGATGAAGAAATGACCTTGGTAAAAAAGGGGATTGAATATGGAATTAATCCAAGTTATGCTCCATTAGTTTTGAATCAAGAAGTTGGTGGAACGATCTTAAATCTTTTATCTGAAGGAATTGAAGATGATAATCCTTCGTTATATTCATTGTGTGAGCAGTTTCTAAATTTCTATCTATATTTAGTTTATCCTAAATATATCGATGATTATGATTATCGTCCAATTGCTGCAGCAATTCATTATCATATTGCGTCGATGCAGTATATTGACATTGAATTAGATGATATCGAGTACCTTTATAATTGTGATAAAGAAGAAATTTTAGAAAAATTAAATGAAATTAAAGAAATTGAATATTAAAGTACTGAAATTGCAAGATTAATTGTTCAAAAAAGTTGAATTAATAGTATTGTTAGTATATAATACGTGATGAAACTAAAAAAGGAGAATAGTATGAAAATCAATAATAAAAAATTAGAAAATGCAATCGTAGAACTAACAGTAGCATTTGATAGTGAAGAATGGAAAGCTACTCAAGAAAAAGCACTTGATAAATTAGCTAAAAATGTAAAAATCGATGGTTTTAGACCAGGTAAAGCACCTGCAGCTATGGTAAGAGCAAGAGTTTCTAAAGCTAGTGTTTTAGAAGAAGCAACAGATATGATTTTACAAACAAAATTTGTTGAAATTTTAACTGAAGCAAATGTTGAACCAGTAGCACAACCTGCTTTAAGTGTTCAAAAAGTAGATGCTGATGAATTGGAAGTTCAAATCTTAGTACCAGTAAAACCACAAGTTGAGCTTGGTGAATATAAAGGATTAGAAGTTAAAAAAGGTCGCGTTACAGTAACTAAAAAAGAAATCGAAGAACAATTAGCAAACTATCAAACTCAATTTGCTGAATTAACAGTAAAAGAAGGTGGGAAAGTTGCTAAAGGTGATACTGCAGTAATTGATTTTGAAGGATTTGTAGACGGTGTTGCTTTTGAAGGTGGAAAAGGTGAAAACTATCCATTAGAAATCGGTAGTGGTTCATTTATTCCAGGATTTGAAGATCAAGTGATTGGAATGACTGTAGATAAAGAACAAGATATCGTTGTTACTTTCCCAGAAGATTATGGTGCAGCTGATTTGGCTGGTAAAGAAGCTACTTTCAAAGTGACTGTACATGAAATCAAAGAAAAACATTTACCAGAAATTGATGATGAATTAGCTAAAGATGTAAATATTGATGGTGTTGAAACTTTAGATCAATTGAAGGATCATATCAAAGCTAATATTAAAACTCGTAAAGAATCTGAAAATGAAAATAAATTCATGGATGATTTATATAAAGCAATCGTAGCGTCTTCTAAAGTAGAAGACAGTGATGCTTTATTAGAACAAGAACAAGGATTAATGTTACAAGAAATTGAACAAAATTTACAAAGACAAGGGTTAAATTTTGAAGTTTACCAACAATTTACTGGTAAATCAAAAGATGATATCAAAGAAGATATTAAACCTCAAGCTGAAGAAAGAGTGAAATTAAATGCTATTCTTGCAGCAATTATCGAAGAAGAAAAATTAGCAGTTAGTGATGAAGAATTAGAAACAGAATTAAAAACAATTGCTGAATATTATCAAAAAGAATTAGACGAAGTTAAGAAAATTTTCGAAGGAAATATGAGCCGTATCGAAAACGATTTGTTAACTCGTAAAGCTGTTGATTTAGTAAAAGACAACTTAAAATAATGAAAAGACGCTCATGCGTCTTTTTAGTAAAATAGCGAAATAGGAGGAAATAGAATGAATGAACAAACTGTATTAACGTTACCGGTAGTTTGTACACGGGGCATGATTGTTTTCCCAGAAAACAGGTTAACATTAGATGTTGGTCGTCCAGTGAGTTTAAAGGCACTTGAATTAAGTGCTAATGAACATGATAACAATATCATTTTTGTCTCACAAATCAATCCATTAGTGGATAATCCTTCTTTTGATGATGTGTTCCATATTGGAACTCTTTGTAAAATTGATCGTAAAGTGCGCCGTGACAGTTCGGGAACTATCAAATTAACTGTTTTGGGGGCAAAAAGAGTTAGGCTGACTAACTTTGAAGAACAACAAGGAAGTATCTACTCAACTGTTGAAATTATTGAAGATGAATTTGGAGATCGAAATGAAGAAGTTGCTTTAGTTCGTAAGACAACTTCGTATTTTGAACAAGCAAAACGCAGTATGCCAAATATGCCGCTAGATTCAATCAATCGATTAACTAGTGGAGTATCAGCAAGTGTTTTAGCTGACACAATTGGACAATATTTACCAATTGATCTTAATCAAAAACAAAAAATCTTAGAAACTATTAATATCAATGAACGTTTATTATTAGTAGCTAGTTCAATTGAATCGGAAAAAGTGATAGGTGAAATTGAAGAAACGATTAATCGTAAAGTTCGTGAAAGTATTGATGAAAATCAACGTGAGTACTATTTAAGAGAAAAACTTCGGGCTATTAAAGAGGAATTAGGTGATAGTGTACCGAAGGAAGACGATGCAGAAACGATTCGTGAAGAACTTGAAAAAAATCCTTATCCACAGCATGTTAAGGATAAAATTGAAGAAGAATTACGCCGTTTTGAAACAATGCCAGCAGCTTCTTCAGAAGCTAATGTAGTAAGAACATATATTGACTGGATGATGAAAACACCTTGGTATCAAGAAACTAAAGATGTTGAAGATATTCAAGCAATTGAAGATGTTTTAAATGAAGATCATTATGGTCTTGAAAAGGTAAAGGAACGAATTGTTGAATACTTAGCGGTTAAACAAATGACTAAATCGCTAAAAGCACCAATTATTTGTCTTGCTGGTCCACCAGGGGTTGGGAAAACTTCAATCGCTAAAAGTATTGCCCGTGCACTACAGCGTGAATTCATCAAGGCATCATTAGGTGGAGTTAAAGATGAAGCTGAAGTACGTGGACATCGTCGTACTTATCTTGGGTCTATGCCAGGAAGAATTATTCAAGGGATGAAGAAAGCGGGAGTAATAAATCCGGTCTTCTTACTTGATGAAATCGATAAGATGTCAAGTGACTATAAAGGTGATCCGACTAGTGCAATGCTTGAAGTTTTAGACCCTGAACAAAATAGTCAATTCTCTGATAATTATTTGGAAGAACCATATGATTTATCAAAAGTATTGTTTATCGCTACTGCAAATGATCTAGGAAATATTCCAGCTCCGCTTAGAGATCGTTTGGAAATCATTGAACTATCTTCATATACAGAACAAGAAAAACTAATGATCGCTAAAAATCATTTAATTAAAAAGCAGTTAGCTTTACACGGTTTAAAGGAAGATCAACTAGTAATTGAAGATGATGCAATTATGGCGATTATTCGTCACTATACGCGCGAAGCTGGAGTTCGTGATCTTGAGAGATTGCTGGCAAAGATTTGTCGTAAAGCGGTATTAATCGTTTTAAAAGAAAAACGTGATAACTTAACAGTTAATAAAGAAAGTTTAGAAAAACATTTAGGTAAAGCACCATTTGAACATACTAAGAAATTAGCTCATAGCCAAATAGGTGTCGTTACTGGTATGGCATATACACAATTTGGTGGAGATATTTTACCAATTGAAGTCAATCATTTCCAAGGATCTGGTAAATTTATTATTACTGGTCAATTAGGGGATGTAATGAAAGAATCAGCATCGATTGCATTAGACTATATGAAAGCTAATAAAGAGAAATATGGTCTTGAAAAAATTGCATTTGATAAAGAAGATATTCATATTCATGTGCCTGAAGGAGCTGTAAAGAAAGATGGCCCTAGTGCAGGTGTTACCTTGACCACTGCTATCTACTCAGCTTTTAAAAATCAGCCGGTTCGCAATGATATTGCTATGACGGGTGAAATTACATTACGGGGAAATGTGCTGCCAATTGGTGGTTTAAAAGAAAAATCAATTTCAGCGCATCGTTCTGGAATTAAAAAGATTATTATCCCAAAGGATAATGCTAAAGATATTGATGATATACCAAAATCTGTTCAAGATGAATTAGAAATCGTATTAGCTGATCATATTGATACAGTACTAGATCACGCACTTGAAAAATAGGGTTAAAAATAACCCTTTTTTTCTTATTGTGTGGTACAATGAAAAAGGTGATGAGAATGGTAAAAATAAAGAAAGCAGAATATGTTTTATCCGCAGCATGGAAAAGTCAATGGCCAGAAGAAAGTTTTCCTGAAATGTGTTTGGCGGGACGTAGTAATGTTGGTAAAAGCAGTTTTATTAATGCAATGTTAAATCATAATGGTTTAGCTAAAGTTTCAGGGACTCCAGGAAAGACAAGAACATTAAATTTTTTTAATGTCAATGATGCATTATATTTTGTTGATGTTCCTGGTTATGGTTATGCTAAAGTTAATGATAGTATTACTAAGCAATTTGGTAAGACAATGGATGAATACATAACTTTACGTTCAACTTTAAGAGGATTTATTTTATTAGTTGATTATCGTCATAAACCGACTAAAGATGATGTGCTGATGTATGAATTTGTTAAACATCATGATGTTCCGGTAATGGTCGTGGCAACCAAAGAAGATAAATTAAAAAGAAATGATCTGAAAAAGAATGAAAAAATTATCAAAGATACTTTGGGGTTTCATCCTGAAGATAAATTTGTTCGTTTTTCAAGCTTAAGGAAAAAAGGAATTGAAGAAGCATGGAACTTTATCTATGAGCTATGCGATATTAATTTTAATTAGATTTTAAAAAGTAAAATGATGGTAGATGCAAGAAAGATAGAGCTTTTAAATGTATCTACTTTTATTTTGTTTAAATAATATCAAAGTATCTAGATTCTGGTGGAACAAAGTAGAATGAATTAGTATATTCTATAAAAGGCGGTCTTTTTTCATATTTTTAAGAATCGTGCATATAGTTTGATGGGAGGTATATATGCAAAAGATATATTTTGAAAAATGGATTGATTTAAATCATCAATTGAATGAATTATTATCATTATCAGTAGATGAGTCTATTAATTACAAGATTGAAAGTGTAGGCGTTCGAGCAGTAGGAAGTTTAATTGTTAAAGGAGAGTATAATGGCAATCATAAATTTGATGAAAATATTGAATTAGATGTATTGGCAACATTTGATAAGATTGTTGATCAGCGAGATTTCAATATTAAAGTTGAAGATTTTGATTATTTTATTAAAGATGGAAATATCCAAATTAAGATTGAAGTAGGTATTCATGGGGTGGTAGAAGGAGAAGATCGATATGTACGGGATGAGCATCTTGGGCATGATGAAGCACTTGAAGAAATTGAAAACTTAATCAAGGATACTGAACCAGCTAATGCTTCAATTGAGCAATTAGTTCGAGCTAAACCTGTCGAAGTCCAAGAAACTGGGCCAGTAACTCCAGCTTACGTTGCTCAAGCAAAGCAGCCAGAAAGTAAGCCGATGGCTGCTGAAACTACGACTTCAACAGTAAAAGAGATAAAAGCAGTGGCAAAAGAAATGGATAATCATCCTAAAAACTTAGAAACATCAAAAGTTGCTGTAATGCCGCAGAAATCAGAGTCATCAGTACACGCAGCAAAAGAACCGGCTGTTCATATGACCAAAGAACCAATGGCACATGTTGCTAAAGAAGCTGCTGTAATGGAAGTCAGTAAAAAAGAAACAGCTATGGCTGAGGAGATTAGTGAACAACTTCAAGAAAAGGTTTACCAAAGCAAGTCACGACCAATTTTTCAAGACACTAGCGATAGTGTGGGAACTTATTACTTATATATAGTTAAAGAAAATGATAGTTATAGTGAAGTGGCGACCCGTTATAGTGTGGATGAAGAAATAATCCGCAATTATAACCAAGATAAGGCTCTAGAAGCCGGCAGTGTCTTAATCATTCCATATGTTCCATGAACGAATTAATTAAGGAAGCCTATTCACTAGAAGTTATTGGTTATATTAAAGTAACAAAAAAAGTCTATAAAGTAAAATGTCGTGAAGGATTCTTTTGTTTAAAGTTTGTTGAAGACAATGGATTGACTGTTGTTATTGATCATATAGAGAGCTTGCATTTAAAATGCTTTTTGCCAGTAATCAGAAATTATAAAAAACAAGTTCTAACAAGTTATGAGGATAAAACTTTTTATTTAAGTCCTTGGTTAGCAAGTGATAATGCAATCGTTAAAGAATTAAAATTAAAATTTTATTATGAATGCTTATCATATTTGCATTCAACTTCTTTTTTTAATTATAGTGTTTCAAAGAGTTTTTTTAAACGTCAAATTGAAGATATAGCAAATATTATTCATGAGCGTCAAGCTTATTACAATGAAATTATGAGTAATTTTGAAGTTTTATCGTATCGTAGTCCAACAGGATGGATGTTTGTTTTAAATTATCATCGAATTGAAGGTTGTCTAAAAAAAGCCTTAGAACTTTTGGAATGCTATGAACAATATGTTTGCAATCTAGATACGATAAGATTATGTCTGACATATAATAATTTTAATTATAGTCATGTAATGATGAAAGAAAGTAAATTAATTTCTATTGATCAAATTAAAATCAACTTATGTATTTATGATATTTATAATATGTATCAAAGAATTCCAGAGTTTATCTTTGATTTTGACGTTATTCTTGATAGTTATTTTTGTAAGATAAAGCTCTTAAAAGAAGAGCGGCTTTTATTACAGTGTTTGTTACATGTTGTTCCGATCATTGAATTAGGACATGATGAAATTAATAATATTATCATGATGTCTCGCTTATTATATTATTTGGATTCAATTTCTTCGTTAAATAAAAAGTTAGCGATTGACTAGGACTGATGATTTTGTTAGAATATTTCTAGCAATGATTAGGAGGAGTAGATCCAGAAACTTTTAAGAGAGTCCCTGGCTGGTGGAAGGGGATAAGATAATGGATTGAAGGTAGCCTAGGAGCATGTCTATTGAAAAAAGTAGGTAGACACGTATGACTGCGTTAAGGTCTTGAGGCATAGATAAGCTATGCAAAGTAAGGTGGTACCACGAGCATTCGTCCTTATGACGGTGCTTTTTTATTTTAAGGAGGAAATTATGAGTTATTCAGTGGTTTGGATTTTATTTTTAGGTGGATGTTTATTTTTAATGTATTTTTATAGTGGTAAAATGCGTCAAGTTAAAAAATATCAAAAACAACAGCGGGCTGCATATGAAGAAAACCGGGTTAAGTATAGTCATTTTACAAGCGAAGTGTTTGATCAAACTCCTGATGAAGAGTTAACACATGCTGTTTTATTCCACCTTTTAGCAAAAGAAGATAAATTGTATGAAGGAGAAGAAATTACTGGAACATTGATTGATGTAATGACACCAAGCGAATTACTGATCTACACTATTTATCAAGTAGAACTTTCAATGGAAGGAGGGCGTGGTTCATTGCACTCATTCTTTATTAAGGAACCATATTGCCTTTATCGTCCATATGCCATTAAAGCATTTGAGGCTGTGGATTGCCATGAAATTGCTGAGTTGATGACTGCAGCAGAAAAATTAGCTGTAATGATTGAAAATGAGGAAGAAATTGAATTAGATGAAGATAGTGATTATGGAAAATATAATTTTTCTGATTTTACAAGCTCATTATTGTCAATGTTGAAATCTTCTGGAATTGTTAATAAAGCAGCTAAATTTATTCGTGAAAACAAAAATGATTTTATTGATTTGGAGGTAACAACTGATGAGCAAACAACTGGAACCGAAGTATAATCATCATAAAGTAGAAGAAGGAAAATATCGTCATTGGATCGATAAAAAATATTTTGAAGCTGGTGATACTAGCAAAAAGCCGTATTCAATTGTTATTCCCCCACCTAATGTAACTGGTAAATTACACTTAGGTCATGCTTGGGATACAACTTTACAAGATATGATCATCCGTTATAAAAGAATGCAAGGTTATGATGCTTTGTGGCTGCCGGGAATGGATCATGCGGGTATTGCAACTCAAGCTAAGGTAGAGGCAAGGATGCGTGAAGAAGGTATTTCTCGTTATGATCTTGGTCGTGATGGCTTTTTAGAAAAAGCATGGTCATGGAAGGAAGAATATGCTTCAATTATTCGAGCTCAATGGGAAAAATTAGGTTTATCATTAGATTATTCTAAAGAACGTTTTACTTTAGATGATGGTTTAAGCGAAGCAGTTAAAGAAGTATTTGTTAAATTATATAATGAAGGATTGATTTACCAAGGGAAACGGATCATTAATTGGGACCCAGTTCAAAGAACGGCATTAAGTAACATTGAAGTGATTCATAAAGAAATTGAAGGGGCGATGTATTATTTTAAATATCAAATCGTTGATAGTGATGAACAATTAATTATTGCGACAACACGTCCTGAAACAATGTTTGCCGATCAAGCTATATTTGTGCACCCTGATGATGAACGTTATACTCACCTAGTCGGGAAAAAAGCAATCAATCCAGCTAATGGTGAAGCGTTACCAATCATGGCTGATAGCTATATTGATATGTCATTTGGGACAGCGGTAATGAAATGTACCCCTGCTCATGACCCTAATGACTTTGCGTTAGCAAAAAAATATAACTTAGAAATGCCAATTTGTATGAATGATGACGGAACTATGAATGAACTGGCACATAAATATGCAGGAATGGATCGTTTTGCTTGTCGAGAGGCTTTGGTTGCTGATTTTAAAGCAGCTGGGGTTGTTGACCATATTGAAAAACATATGCATCAGGTGGGGCATTCAGAAAGAAGTAATGCAATCGTTGAACCATATTTATCAAAACAATGGTTTGTTAAAATGGAGCCATTAGCTAAGGCAGCTTTAGAAAATCAGTTAAAGGATTCTAAAGTAAATTTTGTCCCTGAACGTTTTGAAAAAACATTTAATCAGTGGATGGAAAATATTGAAGACTGGTGTATATCTCGTCAATTATGGTGGGGACATCAAGTACCGGCTTGGTATCATAAAGAAACCGGTGAAGTTTATGTTGGGAAAAATCCACCTGCTGATTTAGAAAACTGGAAACAAGACGAAGATGTCCTAGATACATGGTTTTCAAGTGCACTATGGCCATTTTCAACACTTGGATGGCCTAATACCGATAGTGAATTATTTAAGCGTTATTTTCCTACCAATACTTTAGTTACAGGGTATGATATTATTTTCTTCTGGGTGAGCAGAATGATTTTCCAATCATTACACTTCACTGAGGAAAGACCATTCGAACATGTTTTAATTCATGGTTTGATTCGTGATGAACAAGGGAGAAAGATGTCAAAATCGTTAGGCAATGGTGTTGATCCGATGGATGTTATTGATGAATATGGTGCTGATACATTACGCTTCTTCTTAACAACTAATTCGGCACCAGGAATGGATTTGCGTTATATTCCGGAAAAATTAGAAGCATCATGGAACTTTATCAATAAAATTTGGAATAGTGCTCGTTTTGTTTTAATGAATATTGATGATGAAATGAAATTTGAAGAATTATCATTTGATAATCTAAATCTTTGTGATAAATGGATTTTAAATCGTTTAAATGAAGTGATTCGTGAAGTAGATATTAACATGGATAAATTTGAATTTGTTAATGTTGGTAGTGAGTTATATAAATTTATTTGGGATGACTTCTGTTCATGGTATATTGAACTTACAAAAGTACATTTAAATAGTACTAATGATACAGAAAAACAGGCAAGTTTAAATACATTAGTTTATGTTTTAAATGCGATTGTTAAAATGCTGCATCCATTCATGCCATTTGTAACTGAAGAAATCTTCCAGGCAATTCCACATTTAGAAGAATCTATTTGTATTGCTATCTGGCCAGAAGTAAATGATCATTTTACTGATGAAAGTATTAATGACCAATTTACATATTTAATCGATATTGTAAAAGGTATCCGTGAAATCAGAACACAATATACGATTAAAAATGCAATTGAAGTGCCATACGTGATCAATACTAAAAACGATGATCTAGAAGGATTGTTAAATAAATGTTTACCTTACATCAAGAAATTATGTAATGCAGTTTGTTCAGGTTATAATCTTAATGCTGCTGGTGAGGTTGCAAATATTACAATTAAAGGTGGCAATTCATTATTAGTTGAATTAGGGGATTATATTGATAAAGATGCTGAAAAAGAAAAATTAGCTAATCAACTTAAAAAGTTAGAAGGAGAAATTAAACGTTGTCAAAATATGTTGGCAAATGAGAAGTTCACTTCAAAAGCTCCAAAAGAAAAAGTTGAACTAGAAAGAAATAAATTAGCGGATTATCAATCTAAGTATGATGCTGTAAAAGAAAAATTAGAGCAAATGTAAAAAGATGAAGAAATTCATCTTTTTTCTATTTTTAAAAGTAAAAATTATTTTCTTGCAGTAAATAATAATATAAGGTTTAGTGGTGAGTGTGACCTTAAATTCAAAAGAGGAGGCAAGAAAAATGAATGAATTACAGCAATGTATGCAAATGGAAGTAATGGGCGGTGGTGTTACGGGATTTTTCTTTTGTGTTGTAATTGGAACTGCAATTTATAAGATGTTTCGTTCGGGGGCTGGACGCGTATCGATTCCTAAAATTATTTCAATCGAGTGGCGTTAAAATGAAAGAATTATCGATTACATCTCAGCAAAAGATCAATGGTGGCGGAGCGATTGTTTATGTGATTTCTTTAGTAGCTGTAGCTGCTGGTTATAGCGTTGCTAAATTATTAAGAAAACGTTTTTCAATTACACGTTAATTGAGCATATTTATAAACTGCTAACATATACTAGATTTGGAGGTGCAAGATGAAAATAGTAAGACTTGTAGTAGTGTTAGCAGTTGCTTTATCAATTTGTTTTTGTGGAATCTATTTGAAGTTTTTTTCAACGATCAATAGTTATATTAATACTTACATAGTTCAAGTAGGAATATATAAACAAGATGAAAACGCTAATGAAATGATAAAAAAGTTATCAGATTTAGGGAAACCGAATTATAAGTATCAAAAAGATAATAATTTCGTAGTGATAACAGGTGTGTTTTTGGATGAAAAGGAGGCAAAGGACATGGGGAATACAATTAGTGAAAGTGGAATCACATGTGTAATAAAACAAACGAAATTCGAAAGTAGTTTTAAAGAGGTTATTGAAAAACAAGATTATGAAGCAATTATTAAAGAATTAGGATCATGAAATTAAAAAACTATCCATTGGAAGAACGACCGCGCGAAAAAGCCTTCCATCACGGAATTGAAAGCCTAAATAATATTGAATTATTAGCATTAGTCTTAAGAACTGGAAATAAGCAAGAATCAGCGATTGAATTGGCTCAACGTGTTATAAATGAAATTGGGGGTTTTCGTTATTTGCATGATATCAATTATTATCAGTTGATTCAGATTAAAGGAATCAAACAAGCTAAAGCAATAGAAGTTTTAGCTATTATTGAAATTGCTAAACGTTTGGATAAACAGCCTGTGGCTATGTCAGCTATTAAAGAACCGCGTGATGGTTATGAATTGTTGAAAAATCAATTAATGTTTGAACAGCAGGAAAAAGTGATTGTATTATGTTTAAATTCACGCTTAGAGGTAATTAAAGAAAAAACCGTATTTATTGGTGGGAATAACATATCTATTATTAGTGGGAGAGAGCTGTTTAAAGAAGCATTGATCTGTGGTAGTAATCGTGTGATGGTCGTTCATAATCATCCTTCAGGTAATCCTGAACCATCAATTGAAGATATTGAAGCAACCGAGCGCCTATATAGTATGGCAAAAGAATTAGATATAGATGTAGTTGACCATTTAATTATTGGTCGTAGTAGATTTTATAGTTTTGCTTCAAATAAGATTATTGAAGTTTAAAGATAATTGATTATTTTATATTAATGCCTTATAATGATATGGATGTGAGGTGGTAATTTGAATAATCGTAAAAAACAAAGAAATAAGAGAATAGTTTTAATTATAACGGTAGCAATTGTTGTTTTTTCTACTATATCATTGGTATTTTCAAGAACCCAAGGGGGACTTGAGCGAATGGTCAGCGATTCGATTGCTGCAATAGAGTATTATGTAGTAAAAAAACCAGTTGAATTTGTAAGTAATTTATTTAGTGAATATAATGAGTTAAAAGATGTTTATAAAGAAAATAAGATTTTAAAAGCAAAATTATCATCTTATGCCAGTGTCGAAGTTAATACTGATGTTCTTTCAAAAGAGATTGATGAGTTGAAAAAGATGCTAAATATTGAATATTTGCCAACTGATTATAATGTTAAGACAACATCATTTGTTCGTGAAAGTGATGATTGGAATAACGAAATTACAATTGATTTAGGAAGTTTGGCTGGAGTTAGCAAAGATATGGTCGTAATTTCTTCAAAAGGAATGATTGGTAAGGTTACTTCGGTTACAGAAGTGACGGCGCGAGTTCAGTTATTAACAGCAGAGAATCCTACTTCTGCATTACCGATTCAAGTTATTAATGGTGATCAAAATGTTTATGGACTTTTAAATCGTTATGACATTGAGTCAAAATGTTTTGAAATTACTCTATTTAGTGATGTTGAAAAATTTGAAGATAATGCCAAAGTAATAACTTCTGGCTTAGGTGGGAAAGCGCCTAAAGGAATTTATATTGGAACTGTAGAAAGTTCTATTGTTTCTGAAGATGGAACATCAAAAACAATTAGAGTTAAGCCGGCAGCAGATTTTAATGATCTGTCATATGTTGCGGTAGTGTTTAGGAGCGATAGTAATGAATAAGCAATTATATCGTTATTATCTAGTGATGGCATTAAGTTTTGTTGTTGATAGCATTATTAGTTATTATTTACCGTATAATTTTGATAAATTAGGAATAACAATTGTTCCTTGTGTTAGTTTGATGATGTTCACATTGCTGAATAATACAATTGGTGATGAACACCGATACATATTTGCAACTGTGACTGGACTTTATTATGCGATTGTCTACGCAAATAGTTTACTGATTTATGTGTTGCTTTATTGTGTTTATGCTTTTTTTGGAAAGAAATATACTAAATTAGCAACTTATACCCTTTTAGAGATGTTTATCGCCGTAATTGTGACAATAATCGCCCAAGAAGTTGTGATATATTGGTTAGTGTGGATAACAAATGTTACGCAGCTATCAATCGTAGCTTTCTTGACAAATCGTCTTTTACCGACGTTAGGAGCTAATTTATTATTGATTGCACCAGTATATTTTATCCACAAGAAATTAGGATTCGAGGGTAAAGTCAATGCATATCAAAGTAAAAGGAGTTAATAATCATCTAGTTTTTGTTTTAGATGATAATCAAGATTTTAATAGTTTAATGAATGAATTGGAAAGTCTCTTGGAATCACCATTGCTTAAAAGTGATGGCTATTATCCGAGGGCTTTTTTTGATTTTAAAAGTCGAATTTTAAGTATTCATGAATTATTAAGATTATTGGATTTATTATTTAGTAAGCAGGTATTATTGTTTGATGGAATCAATATGGCCAAAGTAGAGAAGAAAAATAAGATTAAAGTAATCAACAAAACTGTTCATGCTGGAGAAATTTTAGAATTGGATCAAGATGCTTTGATTATTGGTCAAGTTAATCCCGGAGCTATTGTTAGATTTAAAGGAAAGTTGTATGTAATGGGGCGCGTCAGTGGATTGGTTGAGGGATTAAATGCTCGAGCAAAAATTAGTGGACAATTCTTTAAAAATGCCCATGTTAGAATTAATGGGGTATCTCGACGAAATTATACAAGTTATGAACTTACGATGCTTTATTATAAGGACAACGAAATATTCTTAGATAAGGGGGATATGATATATGTCTAGAGTTATTGTAGTTACTTCCGGAAAAGGTGGGGTAGGTAAAAGTAGTGTTAGCGTTAATCTGGCTAGTGCCTTAGCTTTTTCAAAATTTAAAGTATGTTTAATTGATGGTGATTTTGGATTGAAGAATTTGGATGTGATGATGGGGTTAGAAAATCGTGTAGTTTATGATTTAAATGACGTCGTTGAAGGCCGCTGTACAATTGAACAAGTATTAGTTAAGGATAAGCGTATAGATGGATTGAGCTTATTACCGTCATGTAAATCTTTATCATTTGAAAATCTAGATACAGAAATAATGAATTCATTAATTGAACGATTAAATAAAGATTATGATTTTATTATTGTGGACAGTCCAGCTGGAGTCGAAAAAGGTTTTCAATATTCTGCTTCATTAGCTAATGAAGCAATTGTTGTTGTCAATTTAGATGTATCATCATTACGTGATGCCGATCGCGTTGTTGGTTTATTGATGAAAAAGGGAATTAATACTATTAATATGATCATTAATAAAGTTAATGTTGATGATATTGAAGGAGCTCGCTCATTAACGGTGGAAGATGCTCAAGAGATTTTATCATTACCGCTGCTAGGGATTGTTTACGATAGCCATGATATGATTGAAGCTAATAATCGTGGTGTGCCGATTTTCTTAAATAATCAACATTTATTACATAGCTGTTTTGTTAATATTTCAAAGCGCATACTCGGGCAGCAAGTACCTTATGCTAAATATAAAAAGAAAAGTTTAATTCGTCGATTTTTTTATTCATAATTAACGTCTTTAATATCATCAGATTCATATAATGGAATAGGTGATAGAATGAGTGATCTAGATGATGTAAGAAAAAGAATGCAAAAGCGCCGGGGCACTAATAAAAAGCCATTAAATGATGATAATTTTAAGCGATTCTATAATTTTATGGTAAAGTTTATGGTCGTAATTTTAGTGGTTTTAGTATCAATGTCATATATTAAAATCAATCCGGATTCTAATATTAAGAAAATGATTTTGAATGATACTAATTATAAAGCGGTAACAAGCTGGATATCTGATAATTTATTTTCTTTTTTGCCAAGTGATGATGTTAGTGTTTCTAGTGGCGTGGAGTATCAGCATGTTAAAGATGACTATTATAAAAATAATAGTAATGAGGTATTAAGTATTGAAGCTGGGCGCGTAATTGCAACTGGTAATGATGAAAACTTGAGCGGATATGTAGTAATTCTAGGCAAGAATGATGTAGAAATTACTTATAGTAATATTGATAATGTAATGGTGACATTGTATGACGAGGTAGATCAAGGGATGGTTTTAGGCAGTTATCAAGATCAGTTTGTTTTACAGTTTGAACATTTAGGTAAGGAAATTAGTTATGAAGAGTATCAAAGGATGGAGTGATTGGTATATCCATCCTTTTACTTTGATTTATCTAATCGCTGCTTGGTTAAATGACAATTTATTTGCTTATTTGAGTGCTTTGTTTATTGTCTGTACTCATGAATTTGGACACTATTATTTTGCTAAAAAATTTAATTTTGAAATTGAGAAAGTTGAGATTTTCCCTTTTGGAGCTTTTTTGAGTTTAAATGATTATGGGACTCATCATATTATTGAAGAACTGGTAATAGTCATGGCGGGTCTATCTACTCATTTGGGAATGTTTATAGTAATAAAAGTATTTTTTGATAGCGAATATTTATTGGCAGTTAACCAATTAGTATTTGTTTTTAATCTCTTACCGATTTATCCTCTTGATGGATCAAAAATATTATTACTAGTTTTTTCATTATTTAAAGATTATTATCGAGCAGTCAAGTTACAAATTAAAGTTTCAATTTTTTCTTTATCAGTTTTGATTGTATTATATAATCAAATGGGATATATCTTAGTTTATTTTTATTTGCTCTATATAAATTATCAATATATTAAAGAGTTCCGTTATATAATTATCAGATTATATTTGAAAAGGATGCATGATAATCAATATCATCGGCTTAAAATTAATCATGACTACCGTTTTTACCGCCCATATGAAAATTATTATTTGATTGGTGGGAATGGTTATAGTGAAAAAGAAGTACTTCAATATTTAATAAAAAACTTAAAAAGTAATTGACTTTGATGGGTAAAAATAATATAATGCATATGTTGTAGACCTCTAGCTACAACCGCACATAAAAGGTATTAAAGCAATGCTGCCTTGGTTGGCGAGTCTTAGAATATTATAGGAGGTGCGATATGTACGCAATTATTGAAACAGGTGGAAAACAATTAAAAGTTGAAGCCGGAGATACTATCTTTGTAGAAAAATTAGATGTTGAAGCAGGAGAAAAAGTTGTTTTTGATAAAGTATTAGCTGTAGGCGATAAAACAATGAAATTAGGTGCTCCTTATGTAAAAGGTGCTACTGTTGAAGCTACTGTTGAAAAACAAGGTAAAGAAAAGAAAGTTGTTATTTATAAATATAACGCTAAAAAACATTACCACAAAAAACAAGGTCATAGACAACCTTATACAAAATTAGTAATCAATACAATTAATAAAACTGCTAAAAAAGCTGCTGAAGAAACTGCAGAAGCTTAATCAAATGATTAAGGTTTTAGTAAAACAAAATAATAATCAAATTGTTAATCTTAGTATTACAGGTCACGCTGACAGTGGAGAATATGGTAAAGATTTAGTTTGTGCTGGTGTTTCTACTGTTGGTATTGGAGCAATGAATATGCTTGCAAAAAAAGGATTCTTAGCTAAAGGCTTAGGAACGATTGAGATTAATGAAGGATATATAAATGTAGTTGTCAATCATACTGATGAAGTTTGTCAAGTGGTGCTAGAGACACTTGTTGTAACTTTAGAAACGATGGTTGAAAGCTATGGTCGATTTATTAAGATATCTAAAGTGGAGGTGTAACATATGATGTTCAAATTAGATTTACAATTATTCGCTTCTAAAAAAGGGGTAGGGTCAACTAAAAATGGTCGTGATTCTAAATCAAAAAGATTAGGAGCTAAATTATCTGACGGGCAATTTTGTACTGCAGGGTCTATTATTTATAGACAAAGAGGAACTAAAGTTCATCCAGGTACTAATGTAGGAAAAGGTGGAGATGACACTTTATTTGCTACAGTTGATGGAGTTGTAAAATTCGAAAGACTTGGTAGAGATAGAAAACAAGTTTCTGTTTACCCAGCTGCATAATTAAAATCCCTGCAAAGGGATTTTTTCTTGTACTAATAACTGATTATTTGTATCATAATAATAAAGAGATGAAAAGAGGTGGATATATGCAGTTTATTGATAAAGCAAAAATTAGAGTTGAAGCTGGAAAAGGCGGTGACGGGACAGTAGCTTTTAGACGTGAGGCCCATGTACCAAAAGGTGGTCCAGCTGGAGGTGATGGCGGTCGTGGTGGAAGTGTGATTTTTCAAGCGACGACCTCATTATCAACTTTGTTAGATTTGAAATATAATCGATTATATAAGGCACCATCTGGTCAAAATGGGATGGCTAAAAAAATGCATGGTAAAGATGCTATTGATACGGTCATTAAAGTACCGGTTGGAACAATGATTCTTAATGAAGAAACTGGGCAGATCATGGCGGATTTAACCGAAGATAAGCAACGTGTTGTAATTGCTAAAGGTGGCCGTGGTGGTCGCGGAAATGCGCGTTTTGCAACTTCACGGAATCCTGCACCACAAATTTGTGAGCGTGGTGAACCTGGTGAAAATTTCGATCTTATTTGTGAATTGAAATTATTGGCGGATGTGGGATTGGTTGGTTTTCCATCAGTAGGTAAATCAACACTCTTATCAGTTGTTTCACGAGCACGCCCGGAAATTGCAGATTATCATTTTACTACGATCGTTCCTAATTTAGGAGTGGTTCAAGTAAAAGATGGACGTAGTTTTGTTATGGCTGATTTACCAGGATTGATTGAGGGAGCGGCTCAAGGTAAAGGTTTGGGGCATCAATTCTTGCGCCATATTGAACGTTGTCGAGTAATCGTTCATATTGTTGATATGGGAGCAGTCGATGGCCGTGATCCATATGAGGATTATGTTACTATTAATAAAGAACTTGGTGAATATCAATATCGTTTATTAGAACGTCCTCAAATCGTTGTAGCAAATAAAATGGATGAAGATGGGGCTGAAGAAAATTTAGTTCGTTTTAAAAAACAGGTTGGTGAAGATGTTAAGATTTTCCCAATTAGTGCTATTATTCATGATGGTGTAGATCAGGTTTTATATGCGGTTGCTGATGCGTTAGCTACTGCACCAACTTTCACAATGGAAGATGAAGTTGAACATACTGTTCTTTATACAATGGGTGATGAGGAAGATAAACCATTTGAATTACATAATTTAGGTAATGGTAATTGGCAAATTACTGGCAAGAAGATCGAGAGAATGGTGGCAATGACATCGTTAGTAAGTGATGATTCATTAAAACGACTATTGATTAAAATGCGTAATATGGGTGTTGATGATGCACTTAGAAATGCCGGAGCTCAAGATGGTGATAATGTTGCTATCGGTGAGTTTGAATTTGATTTTTATGAGTAACCAGCTAGTAATACTAGTTGGTTTTTTTCTTTTACAATGCTATAATTGTTGAGAATGGTTTGAAACGATTTTGAGATAAAAAACAGTACGATGTGCTGTATAATAGTAAATGTGAAGGAGTAGGGAATGTATAGTTACTTAATTGGTACGGTAGTTGAGATGAATATTGATCATATTGTTGTAGAAAATAGTGGAATTGGTTATTTGATATATGTCAATAATCCATATGAATATACACGAGGTAAAGAAATAAAGATTTTTCTTTACCAACAAGTTAAAGAAGATGCATTATTATTATATGGATTTAAAACAAGTGAAGAAAAAGAAATGTTTTTAAAATTAATTCTGGTCAAAGGGATTGGTTGTAAAACAGCGATAGGAATTTTAGCTACTGGTGATGTAACAAGCATTATAAGTGCAATTGAAACAGGGAATGTAGCATATTTAAAGAAAATTCCTGGAATTGGACCAAAAGCAGCGCAGCAGATTATTTTAGATCTTCAAGGTAAGTTTAAAAATACACCAACAGCAACAACACTGATAAATAATAATGATTTAGACGAGGCGGCTGAAGTATTAATTGCCCTAGGTTATAAAAAATCTGAAGTGGATAAAGCTTTGGCAGTCCTATTAAATGAAAAACTAGATACTAACGGTTATGTAAAAAGAGCTTTAAGTTTATTAGTAAAGTAGGAGGTAGAAAATGACAAGGAATGAGATTCTTGATGCAAATGTTATTGATGATGATAGTAGTTTGCGTCCTTCATCATTCGATGAATATGTTGGTCAAACTAACTTAAAAGAAAATCTAAAAGTTTTTGTTGGGGCAGCTAAACTGCGTGACGAATCACTAGATCATGTGTTATTGTACGGGCCTCCTGGACTAGGAAAGACAACGATGTCAATGATTATTGCTAATGAGATGGGGACAAATATCAAAATTACAACTGGTCCAAGTATTGAAAAAACTGGTGATTTAGTTGCTATTCTAACAGCATTGGAACCGGGTGATGTTTTATTTATTGATGAAATTCATCGTTTAAATAAAGTGGTTGAAGAAATTCTTTATCCAGCTATGGAAGATTTTTGTGTTGATGTAGTGATTGGTAAAGAAGCATCAACACGTTCAGTAAGAATTGATTTACCGCCATTTACTTTAGTTGGAGCAACAACTAGAGCTGGTGATCTGTCAGCACCATTACGAGACCGTTTTGGAATTATTTCTAAACTGGAATATTACGATGAAACGGATTTAAAAACGATTATTGATCGGACCAGTCGTGTCTACTCAATGCCAATGGATGATGACGCTAAATCGGCTTTGGCGATGCGTTCCCGCGGAACACCGCGTATTGCTAATCGATTATTTAGACGGGTTCGAGATTTTGCACAGTTCAACGGTGAAGAAATTATCAGTAAAGAGCGGACGATTGAGGCTTTAGATCGTCTTAAAGTAGATCAATTAGGACTAGATGATGTGGATCATAAATACTTGTTAGGAATCATTCATCGCTTTAAGGGGGGACCGGTAGGTCTGGAATCTCTGGCAGCTTCAATTGGAGAAGAACCACAAACATTAGAAGATGTCTACGAACCTTATCTTCTTCAAATCGGTTTGATAAAGAGAACTCCTCGCGGTCGTGTTGCAACGAGTGAAGCATATAAACATTTAAATATAAATATTGATGAATAAGGCTGTTTTTACAGTCTTTTTTTGTGGAGGTATTGTGAAAAAACATGAAATTATTGGTTTGTTAATTATTTTAATTATCTCAACTGTTTATTCATTTACATTGCCTGAAACATCATTAAATGAAATTGAATCAGATCCACAAGTAAAAATAATTGTTGAAGGTAAGTATAATGAAACTTTAGTATTTAATTCTTCACCAACAATCGAAGATGTATTTAAAGCATTAAATACTGATAATGTTTATGGATTTGATCAAAAAACTGTTTTGGATAGCCAAACAGTTTTTTATATCCCTATAAATAAAAATTTAATTTCTTTAAATCATGCATCAAAAGAACAATTGATGACGATTAAGGGAATTGGACCAAAAACTGCAGATAAAATTATTGATTATCGTAATGAACACCCATTTGCTACCATCGAAGAGATAAAAGAAGTATCAGGGATAGGAGAAAAAACTTATTTGCGAATAAGGGAGTTATTATGTCTTTAAGATATCATTTGATTTACTATGCGGTAGCATGTTTGTTAGGTGTTTTGATCATGTTGATTCATCCAGTTTTTTTAGTGCTCTTAATTATTTATGCGTTCTTTATAATTCGTCATTTTGGGTGGGAGCGACTTGTAACGATAGGGCTGGTTATGATTTTCTTTTTAGTGTTTATTAGGTGGCCTCAGCCGACCGATGAACCAATTATAAGCGGGTATATAATTAGTAGGGATGAAAAGAGCATTGTATTGAAAACAACAAAAACAAAGATCAAAGTATATGGTGAGTTTATTGGCTATGAAGTTGGTGATGAATTAGAAATTGAGGTTAATTATTTTGAAATTAGTCGTGCAACAAACGATAACGCATTTGATTATCGTAACTATTTGTATAGTCAAGGGATTACTAATAATGCATCTTTACTACGCCTTATAAATAGTCAAAAACATAATACGCTTTTTCAAAAACTTCAAAAACGAATAGACGGTAAAGAGCTAGTTAATAGTTATGCAAGCATGTTTATTTTGGGAATAAGAGATGAAATGATCAATGATTATTATCATCAATTAACAGAGTTGTCGATTGTTCATTTGTTTGCTTTGTCAGGACTACATATTCATATATTAAGAAGGTTGATTAAAAAAGTATTAATTTTTTTATTACCGGAATATTTAATTAATTACCTCAGTCTAATTATAATTGGTGTGTATATGTATATTATTCCATATAATATTTCTTTTATGCGGGCGTATTTAGTAATGCTTTTGATGACTTTGTTTAAAAAGTATCTAAATCAATTAGACTGCTTTAGTCTTGTTGCTATGTTTTTTGTATTTATGAATCCATATATTATTTATAATTTATCTTTTGTTTTTTCCTATTTTATGTATTTAATAATTATTTTGATTAATCATCATAGGTACCTGAATGAGATAGTTTATGGAGCTAGCGTACCAATCGTTATTTCGATTCAATATCGAATTAATATACTGTCATTGTTTTTAGGGATTATTTTAACACCACTGATTTCAGTGTTATATCAACTGCTATGGTTATATGTGATTTTTGGTAATTTCTTTAAACCGGTTATTAGTCTAGTAATTGAAGTTCTAGATAATATTGTTGTTTTTAGTACGGACTTCTCTTTTTTTATTAATTTTTCTAAACCATCTTTATTTTTTATTTTAGGATATTACTATATTTATTTTAAATTAATAGTCAAAATAAATATTAAACAGCGAATTCACCGTGAGATTCTATTACTGCTAAGTTTAGTGATCATGTTTTATTTTAAACCATACTATCAGACTTTTGGTCAAGTGGTTATGATTGATGTAGGTCAAGGTGATTGTTTTTTTATTCAACAGCCTTATAATCAAGGAAATATTTTAATCGATACTGGGGGATTGCGAAATAAAGATCTAGCTGCTTTAACATTAGTACCATATTTACGTTCGGTAGGAGTGTTTAAATTAGATCATGTTTTTATTTCTCATGATGATTTTGATCATAGTGGAGCTTATCAGTCACTTGCGGATCAAATTGAAATTGGACATACTATTACATCATACCAAGATAAATTTAAAATTGGGCAGGTAGAAATTGAGATACTGAAAACACCTGAATCAACAGATAATAATGATAGTTCGTTAGTTTTGTTGGTAACGATCAATAAGTTGAAATATTTATTTACAGGGGATATATCCAATGCAGTAGAACGACAGTTGATCAACGATTATCCAGAGCTTAAAATTGATGTATTAAAGGTTTCCCACCATGGCAGTAATACGGGGACTAGTGCAGCTTTTTTAAATGCAATAAAACCTAAAATTGCCCTAATTAGCTGTGGTAAAGATAATTATTATGGTCATCCCCATGATGATGTAATTACCCGCTTAAATGATTATGGAGTAAAGGTTTATCGTAGTGATGAAATGGGCATGGTGAAGATTGTTTATTATGGTGATGATAATTATATTTTCAATGACTTTAATGATTAAATAGTCTATAATTATTACTGTTGGAGGAACGATAAATGATATTTGTAATATATGGTGAAGAAAGTTTTTTGATGGAACAAAAATTACAGTCTTTAAAAAAAGAATATGATTGTAATGAGGATAATATGAATATTTCAACATATCGGGCTAATGAAGATAGTTTAGAAGAAGTTTATGAAGATTTGATCACACCTCCTTTTTTAACCGACAAGAAAATGGTTGTGTTGAAAAACCCTTATTTTTTAACGAC
Organism: Erysipelatoclostridium sp. MSK.7.34; assembly: GCF_019041935.1. Taxonomy (NCBI): domain Bacteria; kingdom Bacillati; phylum Bacillota; class Erysipelotrichia; order Erysipelotrichales; family Coprobacillaceae; genus Thomasclavelia; species Erysipelatoclostridium sp. MSK.7.34. The sequence continues at coordinate 39,600 of NZ_JAHPYJ010000001.1, read as the reverse complement.
AAAGAAAGTAAAAAAAGATAATAATGAGTTAGAGTATTTTGAAAAATGTTTAATTAATAGTGAAGAAGTAATATTTGTAATTTATCATGTTGGTAAAGATTTTGATGAGCGTAAAAAAATTGTTAAAAATTTACGTAAACAAGCACAATTTTTTGAAATAGATAAAGTTAATCATTATAAGCTATCAGACAGTACACGTCAAGCAATCAGACGTCGAGATGCAACGATCGATGATGATGCATTAGAATTATTATTGAGTCGTTTAGGAGATAGTTTGAATAATGTTGCTCTTGAGGTGGAAAAACTATGTTTGTACAGCAAACATATTACATATGATATTGTTGATGAATTGGTAAGTAAGCCGTTGGATGAAAATGTTTTTGCATTAACTAGTGCGATTCTTCAAAAAGATCGAAGAAAAATGTTTTCGATTTATCATGATCTAATGATTTTAAATGAGGAACCAATTAAGTTGATTGTTCTTATAGCGGGTCAAATGCGGCTAATTTACCAAGTTAAATTATTGGATCGTAAAGGTTATAATGATAAAGAAATTGGAAAAATACTGGGAGTTAATCCTTACCGATTAAAATATGTTCGTCAAGAAGGAAAAGATTTTGATTTAAATGAATTATTGCAATGTTTAGATGATTTATCACGTCTTGATGTAGAAATCAAAACAGGTAAAATGGATAAAAAAATGGGTTTAGAATTATTTATGGTAAGAATTTAGGAGGTATTATGGAATCATTAAGAGAGTTATATAAAATTGGGGTTGGACCATCTTCGTCCCATACGATGGGACCACAAAGAGCGGCATTAAAAGTTAAGGAAACCTATCCTCAGGCTACACATTTTGAAGTATATCTACATGGCTCGTTAGCATTGACAGGGAAAGGCCATTTAACAGATTACATTATTGAAGAAACTTTAGGTAAAGATAGTGTTAAGATACACTTTGTTAATACAGCATTACCTAAACATCCAAATGGGATGATTTTTGAAATATATCGGGAAAATCAATTGCTTGATAAAATTACAGTTTATTCAGTAGGTGGTGGAGCTTTAATGTATGATGATAGTTCTTTGCAACCTTCTAAGCAAGTATATCCGCATGGTAATTTAACGGAAATTTTAGAATATTGTGATCGTAAAGGAATCAATTTATATGATTATACAATCGAGTATGAAGATGAGCATTTTAAAGCTTATTTATTTGAAGTACTAAATGCAATGTTTGCTTGTGTTGAAGCTGGATTATCAACAACGGGAGTTATTCCAGGAAAACTGGGATTGAAAAGAGTTGCTAAATCAATGTATCAACAAGCAATCAACACACGTCGTAGTGGAGAACGAGATCGCTTATTAGTTAGTAGTTATGCTTATGCGGTTAGTGAAGAAAATGCCAGTGGACATCGTATTGTTACTGCACCGACATGTGGAGCTAGCGGAGTTTTACCAGCAGTCTTATATTATTGTTACAAACAATTAGAAATTCCTCGAAAAGAGATTATAAAAGCATTAGCAGTAGCTGGAATATTTGGCAATGTTATTAAAACAAATGCAACTATTTCTGGCGCTGATGGTGGTTGTCAGGCAGAAATCGGAAGTGCTTGTGCAATGGCAGCGGCTGCTTATGGCTGGATTTTAGAACTTAATAATAATCTGATTCAATATGCTGGTGAAATGGGCTTAGAACATAATCTTGGTTTAACATGTGATCCTGTAGGCGGCTATGTTCAAATTCCTTGTATTGAGCGTAATGGTTTTGGTGCACTTAGAGCAATGGATGCGGCGATGTATGCTAAGCAGCTGGGTTACTTGAGAAAAAATAAAGTTTCTTTTGATGCGGTTGTTCGGGTGATGAAAGAAACAGGAAAAGATTTAAATAGTGCGTATAAGGAAACTTCTTTAGGTGGTTTGGCTAAAGAATTTGGTTTTGAAAATGAAGACTAATTCATTATATCTGCATATTCCTTTTTGTGAACAAATTTGTGCATATTGTGACTTTTGTAAAGTTTTTTATAACGAACATCAAGCCGATGATTATTTGGCGGTTTTAAAGCATGAACTTCAAGCTTTAAATATTACAGAGCCGCTAAAGACTATATATATTGGTGGTGGAACACCGAGCAGTTTAAATGATGAACAATTAGAATGGCTGATGGATATTATTAAACCATACATAAGTAGTGAGACTAAAGAGGTGTCCATAGAAGTTAATCCAGAAAGTATCGATTATTATAAATTAGATCTTTTAAAAAGAGGTGGTGTTAGCCGTTTAAGTATCGGGGTTGAAACATTTAATGATATCCTTTTAAAAAAGATTAATCGCCAGCATACGAGTATACAAGTTGAGCGGATTATCGATTATGCACGCAAAATTGGTTTTAATAATATTTCAATTGATCTTATGTATGGTTTGCCTAATCAAACGATTACGGATATAAAAAATGATTTAGCTAAGGTTAGACAGTTACCGATCGAGCATATTTCTTACTACTCACTAATTTTAGAAGATCATACTGTCTTGAAAAATCTAAATTATCAACCGCTTGATGAAGAGGTGGAATCGAAAATCACTCAATTGATAGAGGAATCTTTAGAACAAATAGATTTCCATAAATATGAAATCAGTAATTTTGCGAAAACTGGATATGAGTCACTTCATAACCTAGCTTATTGGCAGTATGATAACTATTATGGAATTGGGGTAGGAGCCAGTGGAAAAATTGATGATTGCTTAATAGAACATAATCGTAATTTAAATGCTTATTTACGTCGTCAAAATACAATCACAAAGATGATTAATTCTAAAGAAGAAACGATGTTTAACCATTTAATGATGTCATTACGTTTGGTGAAAGGCTTAGATTTAAAAGAATTTGAAAAGAGATATGGTCTTAGAGCAGTTGATGTTTATCAAACTGCTATTGATAAACATTTGAAGATGAAAACGTTAGTAATTGAAAATGATTATTTACATGCAACTAGTGAATCAATTAAGTTATTAAATGAAATCTTAATAGATTTTTTATAAACGGGGATAATTAGATGAGTTATCGTATAGTGAACGGTTAAATCTTCTAAATTGGGTTTACAATAGGAAATAAAAGATGTATAATCAAATAGTAATCATTACTAATAAGGAGATTGGGATATGAACAATAAAGCATTTTTTAAGTTAAGTTATGGGTTGTATGTTGTATCTAGCAGTTGCGATGGTAAGGACAGTGCTTGTATTGCTAACACTTTTGTACAGGTTACTTCAGAGCCGGCACGAGTTTGCATTACGCTGAATAAAAATAATTATACTACATCGTTAATTGAAAATAGTTGTGTTTATAACGTTGGGGTATTACTTGATGATATTGATATGGATGTTATCAGAAGATTTGGTTTTCAGTCTGGTAAAGATGTTAACAAATTTGATGGGATTGATTATGAAGTTGATTGTCAAAATATTAAACAAATCACCGAAGGAATAGCTGCTTCATTTAGTGTTAAAGTTATTTCAATGACAGATGTTGGAACACATATTATGTTTGTTGGCGATGTTATTGATTGTAAAGTGATTAATGAAGGTGAAGTATTAACTTATGCAAATTATCATAATAAGAAAAATGGAACAACACCTAAAAATGCTTCTAGTTATCAAGCAGATACTTCAAAACATGGTTGGAGATGTACTGTTTGTGGATTTATTTTAGAAGCAGATGAATTGCCTGAAGATTTTATTTGTCCAGTATGTAAACAACCGGCAAGTGTTTTTGAAAAAATTTAACAGCCTTAGGGCTGTTTTTTTTGTGATTTTATCAAGGAATTAGATTGATTATAGAGTTGTTTTAAATAGAAATCGGATTTATAATTCTTTTTTTATTTTTTAGCACAAAGGTGTTGACAGTGCTAATTATTGATGTATAATGTATTTAGCACAAAGGAAAGATGAGTGCTAAGGGTGGTGAAACTGATGCTTACAGCGAGGCAACTATTAGTATTTAAATGTATTGTTGATGAGTTTATTGAAACGGCTGAACCAGTTGGGTCAAAAGCTTTGATGACAAAATATCAATTGCCTTATTCAAGTGCAACCATTCGTAATGAGATGAGTTTTCTTGAAGAGTATGGTTATTTAGAAAAAACTCATACATCTTCCGGACGAGTTCCTTCGGTTGAAGGATATCGATTCTATGTTGATAATCTTGCAAAGCGGGATCTAGATGAAGGGATTAAAAACCAAGTAGCGCAAATTTTTAGCGATCGTCATCGTGGTTTGAATGAAATCATTCATGAAAGTTGTGAGATGTTAAGTGAACTAACGCATCTAACATCGGTAGTCTTGGGACCAGATTCTAGCGAAGATACTTTGCAGCAAATCAATATTGTTCCTTTGAATGATAACCGAGTTACTGCGATTATTATTACGAATCAAGGCTATGTTGAAAACAAGGTGTTTGATTTAAACCGTAATCATAAAATTGATGATTTGGTGAGTTGTGTTGCAGTGATGAATGATTTATTGATAGGGACACCGATTGATCAGGTAGCATTTCGTTTAGAACGTGATGTAAAACCGGTGTTATCAGCTAAAATCAAGGAGCATGAGGAATTATTTAATGCTTTTCTTGAAGCTTTTGTTCGATTTGCTTCGAGCAATGTATATTTTTCAGGAAAAGAAAATATGTTATACCAGCCTGAGTATAATGATGTAAATAAATTGAGAAGAATCGTTAGTGCATTTGAAAACTCTCAAGTATGGAATGCCTTACAACCTTTATCTGATGAAGAAGGAGTAACGGTAAGAATTGGTTCTGATTCACCGATTAATGAAATTGAGGATGTATCGGTCATCTCAGCTTCATTTAGAACAGGAGAGAGAACCAAGGGATCTATTTCAGTAATTGGGCCAACAAGAATGCCTTATGAAAAAGTAGTTTCCTTAGTAGAGTATATTTCAAGGAATATTGAAGAGGCGTTCTTTGACGAATCAGATGATTCAAACGATGAATAGAGGTGAATGTAGTGGCTAAGGAAAAAGAAACAGTAGTAGATGAAGAATCTACAGAAAAGACTGCAGAAGAAACAGTTGAAACAAAAGAAGATGAAATTACAGTTGAAGATCAACTTAAGAATTTAGAAGATGAAGTAAATACTTGGAAAACTGATTATTATAAAGTGTTTGCTGATATGGAAAATCTTAAGAAGAGATTACAGAACGAACATGCTAATGCAATGAAATTTATGATGCAATCATTTATTGAAGAATTATTACCTGTTGTAGATAATTTTGAAAGATCATTAGCTGTAGTTGATCCTAGTGATGAAATTAAAAACTTTTTGAAGGGTTATGAAATGATTTATAACCAACTGATGGAAGTATTAAAGTCACAAGGTGTTGAAGTAATTAAAACTGAGGGTGAAGAGTTTGATCCAAACTTCCATCAAGCAGTTATGACCGTAAAAGATGATAACTTTAAAACAAATATGATTGTTGAAGAGTTACAAAAAGGATATAAGTTAAAAGATCGCGTTATTCGTGCATCTTTAGTAAAAGTAAGTGAATAAATAGGAGGAATTTAATTATGGGTAAAATTATTGGTATTGACTTAGGTACAACAAATTCATGTGTCAGTGTTATGGAAAACGGTGAAGTTAAAGTAATCGCTAATCCAGAAGGAAATAGAACAACTCCTTCAGTAGTATCATTTAAAAATGGAGAGATTATCGTTGGTGAAGCTGCTAAACGTCAAGCAGTAACTAATCCAGATACAATTATGTCAGTTAAACGTCATATGGGTACTGATCATAAAGAACATGCAAATGGTAAAGACTATACACCACAAGAAATTTCAGCAATGATCTTACAAAACTTAAAAGCAACAGCTGAAGCATATTTAGGTGAAACTGTAACACAAGCAGTTATTACAGTTCCTGCATACTTTAACGATGCACAACGTCAAGCTACTAAAGATGCTGGTAAAATTGCTGGTTTAGAAGTAGAACGTATTATCAATGAACCAACTGCTGCTGCTTTAGCGTTTGGATTAGATAAATTAGATCAAGAACAAAAAGTATTAGTATATGACTTAGGTGGAGGTACATTTGACGTTTCTATCTTAGACTTAGCTGATGGAACTTTTGAAGTATTAGCTACTGCTGGGGATAATAAACTTGGTGGTGATGATTTTGATGAAAAAATCATGAATTGGGTTGTTGAAGAATTCAAAAAAGATCAAGGTGTTGATTTATCAAATGATAAAATGGCAATGCAACGTGTTAAAGAAGCTGCTGAAAAAGCTAAAAAAGACTTATCAGGAACTATGCAAACACAAATTTCATTACCATTCATCTCAGCTGGTGCAGCGGGGCCTTTACACTTAGAATTAACATTAACTAGAGCAAAATTTGATGAATTAACTCGTGATTTAGTTTTAAGAACTGAAACTCCTGTACGTCAAGCATTGAAAGATGCTGGTATGGACCCAACTGAAATTCATCAAGTATTATTAGTAGGAGGTTCTACTCGTATTCCTGCTGTTCAAGAATCAGTTAAAAAATTATTAGGAAAAGATCCAAATAAATCTGTTAACCCTGATGAAGTAGTATCTATGGGTGCTGCAATTCAAGGTGGGGTTATTGCTGGTGATGTTAAAGATGTATTATTACTAGATGTTACTCCATTATCATTAGGTATTGAGACTATGGGTGGTGTAATGACAGTATTAATTGAAAGAAATACAACTATTCCAACAACTAAATCTCAAGTATTCTCAACTGCTGCTGATAATCAACCTGCTGTAGATATCAACGTTTTACAAGGTGAAAGATCAATGGCTAAAGATAATAAACAATTAGGTTTATTTAAATTAGACGGTATTGAACCAGCTCCACGTGGTGTACCTCAAATCGAAGTAACTTTCAGCATTGACGTTAATGGTATCGTAAATGTTAAAGCTAAAGATTTAAAATCTCAAAAAGAACAATCTATCGTTATTCAAAACTCAACTGGTTTAAGTGATGAAGAAATTGATAGAATGGTTAAAGAAGCTGAAGCTAATAAAGCTGAAGATGAACAAAAACGTAAAGATATCGAAACAAGAAATAAAGCTGAACAAATGATTAATGAAATCGATAAAGCTTTAGCAGAACAAGGTGACAAAATTGATGCTACTCAAAAAGAATCTGCTGAAAAATTAAAAGATGAGTTAAAGGCAGCTTTAGATAACAACGATATGGCTACATTAGAAGCTAAAATGTCTGAATTAGAACAAATGGCACAACAAATGGCTTCATATGCATATCAACAACAAGGTGGAGCAGGAGCTAGTGATGCAAATGCTGGTACAGCAAATGCACAAGATGATAATGTTGTTGATGCAGATTTCGAAGAAAAGAACTAATCATTTAAAGCCAAGGCTTTGCCGCCTTGGTTTTAAATAGTATAAAAAGAGGGTGAAAATATGGCTGATAAAAGAGATTATTATGAAGTCTTAGGTGTAAGTAAACAGGCTTCAGCCGATGAGATCAAACGAGCTTATCGTAAAAAAGCAAAACAATATCATCCTGATGTCAACAAAGAGCCTGGTGCTGAAGAAAAGTTCAAAGAAGTCCAAGAAGCTTATGAAGTATTATCAGATGCTAATAAAAAAGCCACTTATGACCGCTTTGGTCATGCTGCATTTGAGCAAGGTGCTGGTAATGGTGGTGCTGGTGGTTTTGGTGGATTTGGATTTGAAGATGTTGATTTAGGAGATATTTTTGGATCTTTCTTTGGTGGTGGCGGAAGATCACGTCAAAGAAATACAGGACCACGTCGTGGTGATGATCGCTTAATGCGTTTAAATATCAGTTTCATGGAAGCAGTAAATGGTGTAAAGAAAGATATTAAAGTTACTTATGATGCACCATGTACTCATTGTAACGGTAGTGGGGCTAAAAATCCTAATGATGTCCAAACGTGTTCACGCTGTGGTGGACGTGGAACTGTTCAACAGCAGCAAAGTTCACCATTTGGGACATTTGTAACTGAAACTACTTGTCCTGACTGTAATGGAACTGGAAAAGTTGTTAAAGAGAAATGTCCACATTGTCATGGACGTGGATATGAAACTAAGACAGTGACAGTACAATTAGATATACCAGCTGGTATTAATTCTAATCAACAATTGCGCGTAGCTGGCAAAGGTGGACGAGGAGCAAATGGTGGACCTAATGGAGATTTATTTGTAGAAATTCAAGTAGGAAGTCACGAACATTTTAAACGTGAAGGGCGAAATATTCATATTACTATTCCTGTTTCTAATGTAGATGCTACATTAGGATGTGAAGTTGATGTTCCAACTGTTCAAGGGGATGTTACAGTAAAAATTCCTGCTGGAACACAATCAGGAACAATACTGCGTCTAAAGGGTAAGGGCATTAAAGATCTTCGTAGTACTAATTATGGTGATGAAATGGTTAGAATCGAAGTTAAGATTCCGACTAAACTTTCATCTGAAGAAAAAGAATTATATACTAAATTATCAAAACTTTCAAAGAAGAAAGAATCAATTTTTGATGCATTTAAACGTCAATTTAAAAAATAAAAACGAAGGAAAAATATTCTTCGTTTTTTATTTTTTTAAGAATGATTATTTTTTTTCATTTCAATGATTAATCTTTTCATATGAGCTTCAAACATGATATACATGCCAATAAAAATTGTTTCAGCAATCAGAGAAAAAGATATCATAATAACTACAACAGAAGCCAATGGACCGTATACGCTAGTATAATCTGCTATGCTAAAATAAAATTCAAGAGCAGATAATAAAATTAACATCAGTATACTTGAACAAAAGGCTCCTTTTACAATGTCAAAAATGTGAACATGAACATCTGGAATAATCTTATATAATAAAAATAAAATAATAAAAAAAACTAAAAATAAATATAAATCACCAAGTACTAAAATATCTTTAAAATTAATAAAATAATTAATTAGAGGGATGATTGTTAATATGGATATTATTAGTAATAATAAAACGAAAACAGCAATCGTTTTTAAAAGCATTAATAATTGTTCAATAATTATATTCCTTTGATGTGCAGAAGGAAATAAGTTTTTTGAAATTCCATAAAGCTGGTTGATTCCTCGACTAACAACAAATAATGAGATAAATAAGATAATTATTGATGATAAAGTAATATGACTTGATTTTAAGGATGCAATTATTATGTTAGAAAATTCAGGAGTTAAGTAGTTTTTTAGTAATTGTTCTAAGGTGCCAAGATCAACATTTAATATGGAGGCAAAGAAGGCAAACAGTGAACAAATCGGTATGATTGACATGATTAAATAGTAAGCAAAGCATAAACCAGCATTTTTATTAACTTTATAGCGGTAGTCGAGGACCCGATTATTAATACGATAATATAATCTTTGAATTAGTTTTTTCATTTCTATCACCTACTTTTTATTGTACCTTACTTTTTATTTAGATGTATAGATATTAAAACAAAAAAATTAGCCAAAACGGCTAATTTTTAGATTAATCATTTTTTATATCGTCACCATTGGTAGAAATAACTTTTTTATACCAATAAAAACTTTTCTTTTTATAACGTTTCATATCTTTTAAGTCTTTATCATCCCGATTAACATAAATAGTACCATAGCGTTTAGACATCTCTCCTTGAGAACTCAAAATGTCAATTGGTCCCCACATTAAATATCCACGACAGTCAACACCTTCATTAATTGCTAATGCGATTTGCTCAAGATGATCTTTCATGTAATCAATTCTTGTATCATCGATAACGGTTTCATTTTCTAAAATATCACGCATTCCAAAGCCGTTTTCAACGACCATAATCGGTAAACGATATTTCGCATAAATATCCCTTAAACCAATACGTAAACCAAGGGGATCGATTTGCCAACCCCATTCACTAGCTTTTAAATATGGATTGGTAGCTGCTTTTGCATTACCGTTCATTTCAATGCTTAGTTTGCCATGTGAAGCTACTGTTGAAAAATAATAACTTAATGATAGCCAGTCAACCTTATTCTTTTTGAGCAACTCTAAATCTCCATCTAGCATTTTTGGCAGATTATTTTCATTTTTCATTTTTGCCATCATATAACTTGAATACTCCCCGTACGTAAACATATCAAAATACATGTCTGTAAGTGCCATTTGATTTCGAGATTCTAGCTCGTCAAGAGGATTACAAGTGGCGGCATAAGCAGGAATATATATTACCATTCCTAAGACTTTAGCATCAGCGATAGTATGAACTTTTTCAACAACTTTAGCATGAGCAACAAAAGTATTGTGAACCAGCTGATTAATAAATGTTTGTTCGTCAATGTCTTTTGGACAAACGGCACCATAAGCTACCTTACTGCTGCCTGGTAAAGCAATTGCATTTTGTTCGTTAAATGAAATCCATTTTTTTACTCGATCACCATAACGGTCAATCATTTTATTAGCATAGGTAACAAACATATCTACTACTTCCCGTGAATAAAATCCGTTATATTTATTCATTAGCAATTGGGGCATTTCGAAGTGATATAATGAGCACATTGGCTCCATTCCATGCCGAATCATTGAATCAATAAAATCATCATAGAATTGCATACTTTCTTCACTAAAGTTAATACCATCTGGGCATACTCTTGACCAGTCAATTGAGAAACGATAACTGGTGAAGCCCATTTCTTCAAATAATGAAAAATCGTCATCATAACGATGATAGCTATCAATTCCGTCTTTAAAATCACTATGTTCTGGTTTAGGGAAGAGATCACACACTGCAGGACTTTTACCACCTGCGTTATAAGCACCTTCGCTCTGGTGAGCGGTTACAGCACCACCCCATAGAAAATCTTTTGGAAATGTCATTTAATTATCCTCCTAATTTATATAGTATTATCATATTAGGAAATAATTGAGGTGTAAATACATTGGCCTTGTTTATTAATATAGTTTCATTGAATAAGAAAATAATGTAAATTTAATGAAAAAAAGTTTCAAAAAAACCAATCATAGAATAACTATAATTGGATAAAATAAAAATAGTACCGCAGTACTATTTATATTATTAAGCTGATTTTCTCAAAGTTCTTAATTCTCTAGCAGAAATTCTTACAGTCGTAGGTTTACCATCTACTAAAATAGTAGCTTTTTGTAAATTAACATTCCATTTTCTTCTACTTGAGTTTAATGCATGAGAACGTGTATTTCCAGACATAGGTCCTTTACCACTGATTTGACATTTTCTTGACATAGGTTCTCCTCCTCTTCATTAGTAGTGTTTTAACGTACTTGCATATAGTATCATTTTTAGTTTTAAATTGCAATTATTTTTTGAAAAATTATTACATTTTTTTTGCTTGAATTTTTTTTATGGTTTGTTACAATAATTTCTGACTGCAATATAATTGTCAAGAACGAATTTTTAAGATATAATTAGTTATTGATGAATACAATTCAATTGTATACGAGGAGGTATATAAATGATTGAAAAAAATAATAATATGGGAACTGTTAACATTTCTTTAGATGTTGTTGCTACAATTGCTGGCGGTGCTGCAATTGAATGTTATGGCGTTGTTGGAATGGCAAGTCAAAAAAAATTAAAAGATGGTTATTATGATTTGTTACGTAAAGAAAATTATTCTAAGGGAATCGTTGCTCGAGATGGTGAAACTGGTTTAATTTTAGATCTATATGTTTTATTAGGATATGGAATTAAAATGACGGAAGTATTACGTGAAGTCCAAAAGAAAGTTAAATATGTAGTTGAGTCTACTTTAGATGTAAATGTCGAATCAGTGAATGTATATGTTCAAGGTGTTCGAGGAATAGAGTAGAGGAGATAGAAGATGAAAGTTGTAACTGGAAAATTTTTTAAAGAGATGGTTTTATGTGGCGCAAATACGTTGCATAATAATCATCCTGAAATTGATGCATTAAATGTCTTTCCTGTACCTGATGGTGATACTGGAACAAATATGTCTTTGACATTTTCTGCTGGTGCTAAAGAAATTGAGGGAATGGATTCAAATAATATTGGAGAAATTTCAAAAAAATTATCTAAGGGACTTTTAATGGGAGCTCGAGGAAATTCTGGAGTTATCTTATCACAAATTTTTAGAGGGGTTTCAATGGCACTTCAAGGTCATGAAGAAGCTGACGCAGTACTTTGGGCTCAAGCACTAGAAAGTGGTGCAAAGGTTGCTTATAAAGCTGTTATGCGTCCTGTTGAAGGAACTATTTTAACAGTGATTAGAGAATCGAGTGAAGCGGTAGTAAAATACGCAAAGCCTGGAATGGAAATTGAAGATGTTTTCTCTTATTTTGTTAAAGAAGCAGAGGCTTCATTAGAAAGAACACCGGAATTATTACCAGTTTTAAAAGAAGTTGGAGTAGTAGATAGTGGTGGAGCAGGACTACTATTAGTTTTTACTGGCTTTTTAGCTGGATTAGCAGGAGAAACAGTCGATTATGTAGAAATTAAATCATCTGATTCCGCGATGAATGCTGTAGCTGATATTGAAGGTGGAGAAGAAGGTTATGGATATTGTACAGAGTTTATTGTTCGTCTAGAGCCTTCTTTGGTTGATAAATTTAAAGAGGAGCAATTAAAGAAAGAATTAGCGAGAATTCCTGGTGAAAGTATTGTTGTTGTTCAAGATGAAGATATCGTTAAAGTTCATGTTCATACTTTAAAACCTGGTAATGCTTTAAACATTGCTCAACGATTTGGTGAATTTGTTAAACTGAAAATTGAAAATATGCAAGAACAGGCAGATACTATTCAAAGTAATGCAGGAACGATTGTCGGAGTTGATGACAATGCTAAACCAAAACGTGAAGCTAAAGAAACAGCAGTTATCTCTGTTTGTGCAGGTGATGGTCTAAAGGATGCTTTTTTAGAACTACATTGTGATTATGTTGTTAGTGGTGGACAAACAATGAATCCATCAGCTGAGGATATGGTTCAAGCAGTTAGAGATGTAAATGCGAAAAATGTAATTATTCTTCCAAACAATTCTAATATTGTTATGACTGCGCAACAAACAGCAACAATTTTAGAAGATGAAGTAAATGTTATTGTTATTCCAACGAAAACTATTCCTCAAGGGTTATCAGCATGTATCATGTTTAATCCTGATGCTTCATTGGATGATAATGTTGCTGAAATGACAGAAGCAGTAGGAAATGTAAAAACAGGACAAGTAACTTTTGCAATTAAAGATACTAATATCGATGGTGTAGAAATTAAAGCTAACGACTATATGGCTTTGGTGGAAAAAGATATTGTTGCTTGTAAAGATAATAAATTAAAAGCATTAAAAGTTGTTTTAGAAAAACTAGTAGATGAGGATGCTGAATTGATTACATTGATTTATGGTGAAGACGTAAATGATGATGACATTGAAGAAATTGAAAGTTTTGTTGAAGATAATTTTGAGGCTGAATTAGAAGTAGTAAATGGTAAACAGCCTGTTTATTCATTTATAGTTGGTGTAGAATAATAAAGAGAAATTAAAAAATAATGTATTGTAGTGACCCCTAAAAGGAGGTCACTTTTTATATGGGATAGTAAAAAATTTAAATTAGAATATATTTAAAAATATAAGGATGGGAATATCTAAAAAATCTATCGAGTGTATGTCATAAGAATTTTTGACTCGACGAGTAGAATAAGATTAGAACATAATAAGCTGACTTTATCCATCGAAAAAAATGGAACTGATAAATAGAGTTGGAAACAGAAAAAATTATCGGTTAGTAGCTTTAACTGCCAGTATAAGGCGATGTATTAATAAAAAACTCAACATCTTAGTTTGCAATTATTATTTAATCTCAAAAGGATTAATCTTTCATTTAGATCAAGAATGACATTGTCAGCATAAAACCTATCAAAAATGGTTAAGTGATAAAGAAATCAAGTAATTACATTCTCATAAAGAAAATTGCATGAACAATTCAAAGCTGCAATTATTAAATATATCGAGTATTATAATAATGAGAAAATTAATACAAAAAGAAAAGGATTGAGTTCGCTTGCATGTAGACTACAGACCTTTTCAAAATTCAGTTTTAATTTAATATGTCTAACTTTTTGGTGACATTACATAAATATAGCGTTTTATAATATAAATAAGTGAATAAGAGTAAAAGATAAGAAAAAATTTGATATTGGGGTAATTTGTCATTAACCGAAGTATATGTATATAAATATTTAATAATTCATATATATTCTTTGCATAATCCTTGAGAATCAAAGTGATTATTAAATATCATGCAAAATTAGATTTTAGAATGAATAGTAATGTTTTTAAAATAAGTTAGTAAGGAATGTGATAAATATTGGAGTGTCTTTATTGTTTTAAACACATTATGTGAAATATTACTGTTCTAATATATAAATTTATAATAAATATCTTGTAAATAAAAGTGAGTTAAATGATAAGATACCAAATGATTACATTTAGTGCCTTTTTAAAAGTTATGTTTGAAATTCAAATAAGTTATAATATTATAGATAATGATCGCTATCATGGATATAACAGGGATTAATCAGAAATTATAAAAAATGATATATTCTACTTAAATTGTAAATTTTGAGTGGTAACATAAAGACTGTTTTTATGGACTAGTATATAAATTAAGTTTTTTTATTATTATAAATTGGTTTGGCTCTACGATTTTTATCGTAGAGTTTTTTTGTATTTGAATTGAGTGTAGAATAGGGCACTTACTATTAAACGCTAGATCATAAAATTTATTTCTTATGCATAAAAGATTCTCATAAAGAAGCCACAACTAATTTCTTATTTCCAATAATTTAATAAAAACAGGCTGAAATAAAGTAATTAAATTTTATTTTTAACCTGTTTTAAAATAAAATTATTTATAAAAAATTATAGTCTGGAAATTTTATTAATTTGTTTCTTTTTAAATTCTAAACTTGAATGTACATAAAGATTAAGCGTGGTTCCTACATTTGAATGACCAAGCATTTCACTAAGTGATTTAGTATCCACTTCGTTCATAACGCAATTAGTAGCATAAGAATGGCGAAGAGTATGGAAGTTAGTATTAAAATCAAACTGTTTACATAATTTGTTAAAACGATACTGAGTTGTTCTGGGATCAGGTATTTTATTATTGCCGGTAATGATAAAAACATTATTATCTTCGATTTGATATCGACTTTTATAATTAACTAAGAATTCATTAAGAAATAATGGAATAGGAACAATTCTTTTAGATGAACTGGTTTTAGGGTTAAGTATCATGAGTGCAGTTTTATTACCGGTGTCCTCCTTGCTTTTTAAACGTTCAACTGTTTTATATACATAAATATAGTTGTCTTCAAAATTAATATCTTCCCATTTTAAAGCACAAATTTCACCAATCCGAAGACCGGTATATAAAGAAATGGCAACAGCTATAGAGATTGGTTGAAAATTATTAAAGCAGTAGTTAGATAAATTGATTTTTTGAGAATTAGACAACGTATTAATTTGTCTTTGTTTCTTGGCAATTTTAATTAGCTCAAAACTACAATTATTAGTTTTATATTTTTGATGAGAATAATTAATAATGGCTCTTAATACATATCGAATACTTAGAAGGGTACTATTGGCATAGTTTTCTTTAGTAGACAGTTTATTAAAATAGGCAATGATAATATCTTCATTAAACTGTTCCATCGTATAATCATTGAATTGATGGGCTAACTGTGTGTCAATAACGACTCTATATTTAGCAATTGTCGGATATTTTACTGATAGCTTTTTTAACTCAATCCATTCATTTGATATTTCTTTAAATTTTTTTGTCTTCATAATTTGCTTTTCTCCTTATTTTTATATTTACTTTTCTATGAATACGTCAATTATTTGACATTAAAAAAGTATAAAGAAAAAATTAATATACAGATAGTGTCAAAAATCATTACAAAAATTTATATTTAGTTTTTTTAATAAAAAGATAACAGTTATTGCATGGTTTATTTTATTGAATATGGGATAAAGAAGATTAAAGGTATCAAAGATAATATTTACTAGTTTTGCTATTTATAATGCTTTAAAGGTATCATACTGATAGATGATAGGTATTAGACATTATAATATTCCTAATATACAATGTTTTTGTAAAGAAAAAGGGAGGTAGAAACAATGTTTTCTAATAAGGCATTAAAAAAACTAATTTTACCACTGATCATTGAACAAATTTTAATCATGGCAGTAGGAGTAGCTGATACTGTAATGGTATCTTATGCAGGTGAGGTGGCTATTTCAGGTGTTGGATTAGTAGATATGTTCAATAATTTAATCATTACTGTACTAGCTGCTATTGATGCTGGTGGAGCGATAATTGTTTCACAATATATTGGAAATAAAGATCGAAAGAATGCTAACAAAGCATCTAGTCAGCTTTTGACGATTACAATAGTAATTGCTACTGTAATTATGCTGGGGTGTCTCGTATTTCATCGTATACTCCTTAGTACATTTTTTGGTGCGATTGAAATGGATGTTATGAAAGCAGCAACGACGTATTTTCTAATTTCAGCTATTTCTTTTCCATTTTTAGGTGTGTATAATTCAGCAGCGGCATTATATAGATCAATGGAAAAAACAAGAACTACGATGTATGTATCAATCTTAATGAATATTATTAATGTTGTTGGAAATTATATTGGGGTATTTATTTTACATGCTGGAGTAGCAGGGGTAGCTGTACCAACATTGATATCAAGGATTGTTGCAGCGATTATTATGTTCGCATTATCACTAAACTCATCTAATTTAGTTTATGTAAAGATTAAAAACGTATTTGCATGGAATCAAGAAATGATTAGTAGAATTTTAAAAATTGCAGTACCTAATGGAATTGAAAATGGATTATTTACGCTTGGTCGGGTGTTAGTAACGAGTATTGTTGCTTTATTTGGGACAAGTCAAATTGCTGCTAATAGCGTTGCTGGAAGTATTGATCAAATTGCAGTTGTTGTTGTAAATGCAATTAATTTGGGTATTGTAGTTGTTGTAGGACAATGTATTGGAGCCAATGATTATGAGCAGGCAAAATACTATATAAAAAAATTAATGAAAATATCCTATATTGTCACAGGAATCATTGGCAGTGCTGTTATATTGTTATTGCCGTGGATCTTGAATCTATATTCTTTATCAAGTGAAGCAAGAAATTTAACTTTTATTTTAGTTATTATGCATAATATCATGGCAACAGCATTACATCCAACTGCTTTTGTTTTACCAAATGGATTACGGGCTGCTGGTGATGTTAAATTTTCAATGGTTGTTGGAATTGTATCGATGATCTTATTTAGACTAGGTGCAGCCGTGTTATTTGGAATTATCTTTAATCTAGGAATTATTGGTGTATGGATTGCAATGGGGTCTGACTGGTTATGTCGTTCAGTTTGTTTTGTAATAAGATTTATAAAAGGTAAATGGCGTCAATTTAAAGTTATTTAATTAATAGTATAAATAAATGAAAACCTATATAATATTGATATAAGTGATTGAAATTGGTATATTGATTGTTTTTTGCCAACTACCTCATTATTATTTAGGTTTTATTTTATCATAATTATAAACGACTATTAAGAAGGTGAAAAAATGGAAATAAGAGTATTGAAATATTTTTTGACAGTAGCAAGAGAAGGAAATATCACTCGTGCAGCAGAATTATTGCATATTACTCAGCCTACTTTAAGCAGGCAATTAATGCAGTTAGAAGATGAACTAGGTGCCGTCCTTTTTATTCGTGGAAAACGCAAGATGGTCTTGACTGAAGAGGGAATGGTTTTGAAAAGACGAGCCGAGGAAATTATTATTTTATCTGAAAAAGCGGAATTAGAAGTTGGCAGTCAAAGTCATGATATCAGTGGAGAAATAGCAATAGGCTGTGGAGTTACAGAAGCTACTCAGACAATGGGAAAATTAATAAAAAAATTTTCAGAAATATATCCCCATGTATCTTTTCGAATAAGAAACGGAAATAGTGATTTTATTTTAGAAAATATTGATAATGGCTTGCTTGATATTGGAGTTGTTTTAGAGCCGGTTGAGCTTGAAAAATTAAATTTTATTCATTTTAACGCTGAAGAAAAATGGGGAATATTAATGAAAAAGAATGCTTCACTGGCAAAAAAAGAATATATAACATCTAAAGATCTAATAGATTTACCTTTAATTGCTTCAGCGCGTAGTGAAGCGCAGACTATATTTTCCAACTGGTACGGAACAGGATATGAAAATCTATCATTTTGTGCAACTTCTGATTTAACGACTACGGCGGCAATATTAGTGAAAAATGATGTAGGTTATGCCGTAGTGGTTGAAGGGTCAATTTGTGATGCGGCAAGTGACGAACTATGCTTTAGACCTCTCTATCCAAGTTTAAATTCACATTCATTATTTGTCTGGAAAAAATATCAGTCATTTAGTTTAACTGTTACAAAATTTATTGATTTTATTTCTAAGGAAATAAAGAAGTTATAGAAAATTATTAAGAGATTGACGATACTAGTCTAAATTATCATTGATTAATTTCTTTTTACTAAGTTCATAAAGAAAAAGATAATAGAGATTAAAAAAATTTTGTTTAATAGCTAAAGATGCGATATAATAGTACTAAACTTATTTTGAAAATAGTAAGATTAATGAAAGAAGGTATTAGAATATGATTATTGGAATTCCTAAAGAAATAAAAAATAACGAGAATAGAGTATCAATGACGCCGGCTGGAGTATTTGCCTTATGCAAGGCCGGACATCAAGTATATGTTGAAACAATGGCAGGAACTGGCAGTGGTTTTAATGACGATGAATATAAAGAAGCCGGAGCAATAATCTGTAGTTGTGATGAAGTTTTTGCTAAAGCAGATTTGATCGTTAAGGTAAAAGAATATCTAGAAAGTGAATACAAATATTTACGCGAAGATCAAATGATATTTACTTATTTACATATTGCAAATGATCAACCGTTTGCACAAGCATTGATTGATTCAAAAACAACTGCAATTGCTTATGAAACCGTTGAATTAAATCATAATTTGCCACTTTTAACCCCAATGAGTGAAGTGGCTGGACGTATGGCAGTCCAAATAGGGGCTAACATGCTACAAAAAGCAAATGGCGGCAGTGGCCTTTTATTAGGTGGCGTACCTGGAGTAATGCCGGCTAAAGTTGTGGTTATCGGTGGTGGAAAAGTCGGTTTAAATGCTGCTAAAATCGCTTGTGGGTTAGGTGCTAGCGTAAGAGTTTTTGATATTAATGCAGAACGTATGGCATATATCGATGATATTAGTAATGGGGTTATTCATACGATTTATAATAATGAATATAATTTGCGACAAGCTCTAAAAACAGCTGATCTAGTAATTGGAGCGGTATTAATTCCCGGAGCTAAAGCCCCTAAATTAGTAACCGAAGATATGGTTAAAACAATGAAAGAAGGTAGTGCGATTGTCGATGTTGCAATTGACCAAGGTGGGTGTATTGAAACTTGTGATCATATCACTACTCATGATGATCCTGTTTTTATAAAACATGGAGTATTACATTATTCAGTGGCTAATATGCCTGGAGCAGTACCAAGAACTTCAACTATTGCTCTATCAAATGCAACTTTACCATATATTTTAAAACTTGCCGACAAAGGTATAGAGGCGCTTAAAGAAGACGCTGGATTTATGAAAGGATTAAATACTTATAAAGGATATTTTACTTGTAAGCCGGTAGCTCAAGCACTTAATGGTAAATATAAAGAAGTAGAAGAATTACTTTAAATACAAGTCCTTAACGGGACTTGTATTTTTTCTAAAATTGAACAAAATTTGTCGATATTTAAAATATATGGTATGGTTATAATATTAAGATAAAAAATATTGAAGGGAATCTAACGATGGATAAAACAAAAAATTTATATTTAATGGTTTCCAAAACACCAACAAGATTTGGTTACATGATTAGAAAAGTTGGAAGGATTCGCTATAATCATAGTGCCATCGCATTAGATGAAAATCTTCAAGCGTTATATTCATTTGCTCGTCTACAGCATAATTCATTATTTTTAGCCGGGATTGTCCTTGAAACAATTCCTCGCTATACATTAAGAAAAGAAACATTTGTTGATGTTGCAATTATAAAAATTCCGGTTAGTTTAGAACAATATAAATTAGCTAATGAGATTATTGGGGAGTTGTATGGTAATGAAGAATATTTATATAACCTTTTTTCGGTTCTTACTTACCCAGTAACAAAGGGATTTGCTACATATCAATCATATACATGTGTTGAATTTGTTATCCATGTGTTAAGCCAAATCGGTTTTAAATTCAGTGCCCCGGGATATTATTATAAACCCGATGATCTACTTACTATTTTTAAAGACAATATTTATTTTGAGGGGAATCTCTTGGATTATTGCCCAGATGAAAGAATCGATGAACAGTATTTTGCACCAATGAGTTTTGAAGTTGCTAAAAAGAGTGCCAAATGTTTTGGCAAAATAGTTGGACGCAGTATATTTTGTCGAGGTGATGATTATTTTAAAAACAAGGAAATGTTTTGGGATAAAAACAATTTTCACTAAAAGGGTTGACAGTAACCGTTTACAATGATAGTATTTAGTTTGTAAAAATTGAAATAGTGTGTAACTGGTAATGCAGGCATCAACTATACTAGATTTATATTAAGATATTTTTTATCTTTATATATTTTTTTAGTATATGTTGATGCCTTTTTTGATGAAAAAGCGCGCGTTCATCTTTATCCTATAGCATACATCTTTTTACAGTTTTATATGGAGGAGAAAATCGATGAGAATGAAAAAAAGAGGTATCATGAAAAAAGGACTGATTTTAGGATTGTCATGCATGATGTTGGGCTCTACAATAACGATTACAAGAGCAGCTGAGAATACAAAACCCCTTACTGATTTTGGAAATGTTTTAGATGTAACTGCCGATCCAAAAGAAAAAATCTACGGGACATATAGTACAAATGAATATAATAACTTTTCAGATATGGGAGCTTGGCATGGTTACTATCTACATCAAAAAACAGCAACAGATCTATATGGGGGATTTGCTGGACCAGTAATCATTGCAGAAGAATATCCAATTAATTTATCTGATTCAATTAATAAAATTAATTTAGAAAAAGTAACAGCACAAGGAAATGAAAAAATTGATTTAACTAAAGCGACTACTAATGAGGTATATTATCCAGGTCGTCTTGAACAAACTTATGATTTGGCTGAGTTAACATTAAAATTAAAATTAATTTTTGGTACTAACCGAAGTGCTTTGATCGAAACAAAAATAATTAATAAAACTAATAATGATTTAAAATTAAATTTATCTTGGGATGGACATTTATTTACTTGGTATACTAGTGAAAATAAAAGTATGGGAACTACTTTGAGTGAAAGTGCAGATGGGGTGAAAGTTAACTTCATTGAAAAAAGAGGCACTTGGGAATATATGACAACAACTGAAAACTCATTTGATGTAGTATTAAGTGAAGATGATATTAAAACAACGGTAAGTGATGATCGGTTATCATATACAATTACCAAAAATGAATCAATAACGATTGGAGCTGATAGCGAATATAATACTTATCAAACACAAAGTTTTACTTTCACAAATGAAGAAAGAGTTTCAGAAAAAACTAAAGTAACTAATTTATTAAAAAATCCTCAAAAATATTTCGAGAAAAATAATTCTCGTTGGCAAGGATATGTAGATACTATTTTTGAAAATGGAGTAGATGCTAATGTTAATTATCAACGGGCTGCAGTAAAATCAATAGAAACATTGATGACTAACTGGTTTTCTGCTGCTGGAGCAATCAAACATGATGGAATCGTTCCATCAATGTCATATAAATGGTTCATCGGTATGTGGGCATGGGATTCTTGGAAACAAGTAGTAGCTACAACATATTTTAATGAAGAATTAGCTAAAGATAATGTTCGTGCTTTATTTGATTATCAAATTAAAAGTGATGATGCAGTACGCCCTCAAGATGCAGGAGCTATCATTGACTGTATTTTCTATAATCAAAATGAAGATCGCGGTGGTGATGGCGGTAACTGGAATGAACGAAATTCTAAACCAGCTTTAGCAGCATGGGCAGTTGAAAATGTTTATCGTCAAACTGGTGATAAAGAGTTTTTAAAAGAAATGTATCCCAAATTAGCTGCTTATCATAACTGGTGGTATACAAATCGTGATATTGATAAAAATGGTATTGCTGAATATGGTGGAATGGTGCATGAAACATGTTATGATTGGCGTAATTATGAATATACAGTTGGTCAGTATGTTGAAGGGTTTGGTACAGTTAATGAAGACGGTTATATTTTAGATGATAATGGGGAACGTATTGTATGCCCAGAAGCTGGAATTGAAGCGGCTGCTTGGGAAAGTGGAATGGATAATGCAACACGTTTTGACCGTGAAGGAAACGGGGCAGATGATAAAGGCATTGAAATTTATACAGTAAGAAATAATCAACATGCGCCAATTGGATATGTTATTAATCAAGAATCAGTGGATTTAAATGCTTATTTATATGCTGAAAAAGGTTTCTTGAAATCAATGGCAGAAGAATTGGGGTATCAAAATGATGTAGTAAAATATACACAAGAGGCACAATATATTCAAGAATATATTAATGATAGAATGTACGATGAAGAAACTGGATTCTATTATGATGTTCAAACAAATGAAGATGGTTCAGAAAAGAAATTATTAGTGAATCGGGGTAAAGGAACTGAAGGATGGATCCCACTATGGGCTAAAGCAGCGACTAAAGATAAAGCTGCACGAGTTGTAGAAAGTATGACAGATGCTAATAAGTTTGATACATTTGTACCTTTCCCAACAGCTTCAAAAGATAATAATAAATATGCACCAGAAAAATATTGGCGTGGACCAGTATGGCTAGATCAAGCTCTATATGCGGTAGAAGCTTTACAAAATTACGGCTATTATGATGAAGCGAAAGTGGCAACAACGAAATTATTTGATCATGCTAAAGGCTTGTTAGGAACAGGACCAATCCATGAAAATTATAACCCTGAAACGGGAGAAGGGCTACATACTAAGAATTTTAGCTGGAGTGCTTCCGCTTTCTATCTGCTATATCAAAATACATTAACTTCTACTAATACAACATCACAAACAGGATTCGATATTCCTAATGTAAATATTGAAGTAAATATAAATAAAGAGTTATTATTAGAAGCTATAAAAAAAGCAGAATTAATCAAAGAATCTGAGTATACTAAAGATTCTTATCAGGGTTTAGTAATTGCTTTAGAAAACGGTAGAGCTGTATATGATGATAAAAATGCAACGCAAGATATGGTTGACATAGCAGCTGCTAAATTAAATGAGGCATTGAATGCACTTGTTAAAATTAAAATAACGGATAATGAAGGCACTAGTCCTAAAACTGGAGATAGCATTGAAACTATAGGCTATGCTGTTTTATTAGGTCTTACAGGAGGTGCATTAGCATTAGCAGGTAAAAGAAAAAAACACAATTAATGCTGTGAGGATAAAAACACACGATTAGATTCGTGTGTTTTTAGAATGTAAAAAATGTTTTTGATTCAATACAATTTATTGACCGAAAGCACTTTCAATGATACCATAGAGAAAGTGGATTTCGTTGGATTCGGAGGAAAGAATGAAAGAGCGAATTTTTGCGCTGTTACAAAGAATCGAACGAAGTTTTATGTTATCAATAGCAGTTCTACCAGTTACGAGATCGGTGTTCGGATTAGCAATTGCTTTTGCAAATGAAACAATGATCACTTCATATAATTTGTAGAAGATTTTAGGCGAGGTGACAATAATAAATGCTCTACTTGTTATAATGAAAAAAGCGGGTTTAGGAATCATTGATAATCTATCTTTTATTTTTGCAGCTGGAATGGCTTTGGGAATGGCAAAAAGAGAAAGAGCAGTTACGGTTTTATCGTCGGTGATTGCTTTCTTTGTAATGTATGCATTAATTAATGTGTTATTGGTAATTAACGGTCAAATCTTAGCTGATAATTCGATAGTAATAATGTTTTAAAGGGTACGATTACGGTAATATGCGTAATTCCGACTTTAGAAATGGAAATTTTTGGCGGAATAGTTGTTGGAACGACGGTAGCGTACTTGCATAATCATTTTTTTACCGAACTAAGCTTTCTAAATGTGTATCCTGTATTGAAAAATTAAAATTCACACCGATTCTTTCGATTTTTATTATTATGGGAATTATAATGTATGTGATTTGACCGCAGATTTAAAGTATTATTTATACACTGGGAAGTTTGGTAAATGAAACTGGATATTTAGGGACTTTTATTTTTGGTGTAATAAAGCGTTTATTAGTTCCCTTTGGACTGCATCATGTATTTTGTCTACCATTTTGGCAAACTGCAGTAGGCGGGAGTATGCTTATTGATGGTTTATTAGTTCAAGGTGGACAGAATATTTTCTTTGCCCAACTAGCTGATCCTAACATACTCTATTTTAGTGTAGCAGCTACGCGCTATTTTTCAGGAGGGTTTATATTTATGATATTTGGACTACCTGATGTGGCTCTAGCGATATATCAATGTGCCGATTCACAATAAAAAAGTTGGTATGTAGAATATTGCTGACTGCGGCATTAATGTGTATATTAACAGGAATCACAGAATCGATTGAATTTTCTTTTATTTTTATGGCACCAATGTTATTTGGGATGCAAGTATTTTGGCGGAAAGTGCTTATCTTGCTGCACATATTTTGAATATTACAGTAGGATTAACTTGATTTAATTATATTCGGGATATTGCAGGGGAACGCCAAAACAAATTGGCTGCTAATAATTCCAGTGGGGATTATTTATTTTCTTTTATATTATAGTAGTTTTAAATATTTAATTCTAAAATATAACTTAAAAACATTGGGACGTAGTAATAACGGTAAGTTGCTATTGCAGCAAGATGAGAAAAATTTTGATGTTTTAACAGCCAGTAAAGTTATAGATGGTTTTAATCAGCAATTTTATTATATTGTAAAAGGACTGGGTGGAAAGAATAACTTTAAATATTTGGATAGTTGAAATAATAGGTTTGTTAATGATCTTGCAAAGATAGATGAAAATATACTAAAGAAATCAGGTGTTATAGGAATTATTTATCGGGAATTAAATATCCAGCTGGTCTTTGGCCTAAGGCATCAAACCTAAAAATGAAATTAGAAGAATATTTAGAAAAGCTAAATAAGGTTTAATTAGGTAAGAGTAATATAAATCAAGTTAGATTATAGTAAGTTTATAATGGTGATAAACATGTGAAACATAAAATGATTTTGCTGCTTAAGGAAAACGGATAAGATGGGAAGGGATAATCATGTATCGAATAGAAAAAGTGTTAAATAATAATAGTATTTTAGCAAGTAAAGATAATCAGGAAGTTATTTTTTTAGGTAAGGGTATTGGTTTTGGTAAAAAGATAAACGATATTTATATTCCAAGTGATGGAGTTAAAAAGTATAAGATGGAAACAAAAGAACAGGAAAAAAGGTTGCCACACGAGATTATCAGGAATGTTGATCCCGTTTTTATTGAAATCGCATCCGATATAATTAGATTTGCTCAAGAACAATTTGATCACGTAGATACAAAGATTTTATTGCCGTTAGCCGATCATATTGATTTTGCAATTAAAAGAATCCAAGAAAATGTTAATATGTCTAATCCGTTTACCAAAGATATTGAATTACTATTTCCAGAAGAATATAAGGTGGCATTAAAAGGTAAACAATTAATCAATTCAATTACTGGTTTCGAAATAACTGAAGATGAAGTTGGTTATATAACATTACATGTTCATTCAGCCATTAGTACTGATCATGTTGGCGAATCGATGCAGGCAATGGAAATAATTCATGAGAGTATTGATAAATTACGAAAAGAATTGAATATTGGAATTGATCGTAATTCAATCTCTTATATTCGACTGATGAATCACATTAAATATTTATTATTACGTCTTAATACTGAAGAAAAATTACAAATGGATATTAGTGATTTTACCCAAGAAAGATTTCCTTTTGCATATGAACGTTCTAAAGAAATTTGTATTCGTTTATCAAAGGTAATGAAAAAAGAGATTCCACAATCAGAAATTGGTTATTTAGCTTTACATTTAGAAAGAATTTTATCAATTGAACTAAAATAGGGGATATTTTACTATATTTTTTCATAAAATAAACAGTGAATCGTTTTATGTCAAAATTTATTTTTAAATTCTGAAAATTGTAGTAATTTTAATTTCATTGTGATAAAATCGTTTCATATGTAAATGATAAATGTTTATGGAGGTATATTTATGTATAAAATTTTGCTATGCTGTGCATCTGGTTTAACTACTAGTATGCTTGTAAATGCAATGAAAAAAGATGCAAAAGAAAAGAACATAGATGTGATGATTTGGGCAGTTGCTGAAAGCGCAATCGACTTATCTTGGGCTGATGCTGATTGTATTTTAGTTGCTCCTCAAAATGCCGGAGATCTTGAAAAGGTTAAAGGTATCGTTAATAGTTCTATTCCGGTTGCTTCAATTGATGGTGTTAACTTTTCTAAAATGGATGGGCAAGCTGTTTTAGAACAAGCAATTGAAATGATCAATAAATAAGTTATTCGATTGAATAACTTATTTTTTTATATTTTGAAAAAAGAATAAAAAAAGTTTAAAAAGTAGTTATGATTATCTTATCATATAAAAAGGGGAATAAATATGTTTGATGTGTTAATAAAGGCTTTAGGTTTTGTAATTGTAATAGTTATCGGTTTTTTATTAAAACAATTTAGAATATTAAAAAAGGAAGACGGTTATACTTTGGCAACAATTATTATGAATGTTACATTGCCATGTGCACTTTTTTCTAATGCTAATGGAATTACGATCAATGGTGCTATGATTGTTTTAATTTTAATGGGGATTATTTTAAACGTTTTAATGGTTGCAATTGGGTATTTTGTTAGTAACGGGAAATCGGCACCAACAAGAGCAGCGTATATGATCAATTGTTCGGGCTACAATATTGGTAATTTTGTTTTACCGTTTGTTCAAGCTTTTTTCCCAGGAATGGGTGTAGCTTATTTATGTATGTTTGATGTTGGAAATGCGTTAATGGGATTAGGGGGAACCTTTGCGATTGCTTCAAGTGTTGTTAGTAGTGAACAGAAGTTATCCGTAAGCAATGTAATAAAAAAATTATTTTCATCAATTCCTTTTGATGTATATATTGTTATTTTCTTTTTAGCATTATTTAAAATAAAAATACCAGCTCCAATTTTATCAATCACTGATTTTATTGGCGCTGGAAATGGTTTTTTAGCAATGCTGATGATTGGACTGTTATTAGAAATTAAAATTTCACATGATGACTTCAAGGATTTAATCTCTATTTTATCATACCGTCTTTTAGGAAATATGTTATTAATGGCTTTGTGCTTCTTCTTATTACCATTGCCGCTGCTTGCTAAAAAGATTTTAATTATTGCTTTAGCTGCACCGATCAGTACAGTATCTGCAGTCTTTACAAGACAGTGTAAATATGAAGGAGAAGTAGCTGCTGTAGCCAATTCTTTATCAATTTTAATTGGGATTGGAGTCTTAGTTGTTTTATTAATGCTTTTTGTATAATAGTAGATATTTTTGTTTAAATAATATACAATGTTCGTGGTGATAATATGACTAAACAAATACCGTTACAACAATTAAAAATAAATACAAATCGTATTGAATTATTAAATAATATGAATATCTATTCAGTTCGCGATCTTGTTTTACATTTCCCTTATCGTTATGAATCGATTGAAGAAACACCTTTAATAGATAACGAAAAAGTTATTATTGAAGGTGTTTTAATTGATGAGCCTAAAATATTTTATAAGGGGCGCTTATCTAGATTATCTTTTCAAATATTATATAAGCAGGAGGTTTATAAAGTAACTTTATTTAATCGTCATTTTTTGAAAAAAAATATGACTAAAGAAATGCCTTTGACCATTATTGGTAAATATAATAGTAAAACAAAAAGTATCACTGCTAGTGATTTACGATTAAAACCACTTGATGAAATCAGTGGGATTACACCAATATACTCATTAAAAGAAGGAATTACTCAAAAATCTTTTCAAGGTTATGTAAAAAAGGCATTAAATTTTTATCATGGTCATATTCAAGACGAGGTTCCTACTAATTTATTAATTAAACATCATTTAATCCATAAAGAATTAGCATTGAATTTAATTCATTTTCCTAGTAATAATGGTGATGTAAAAGAGGCGTTACGTTATCTAAAATATGAGGAATTTTTACGTTTTCAATTAACTATGCAATACATTAAATTATCTAGGAAAGATAATTTGGGAATAAAAAAGCAATTTAATCGCCAAACTCTAGATGAGTTTATTGCCCAATTGCCTTTTGAATTGACTTTTGATCAAGAACAAGCAGCGTTGGAAGTAATTAATGATTTACAAAAAGAAACAATGATGTATCGCTTTGTTCAAGGAGACGTTGGAAGTGGTAAAACAGTGGTTGGAGCAATTGGTTTATATGCAAATTATTTAGCTGGATATCAAGGAGCAATGATGGCGCCAACAGAAATATTAGCTACTCAGCATTATCGTTCATTAATCAAATTATTTAAAAAAATAGATATCAATATTGCTTTGTTAACAGGACATTTATCAAATAAAGAAAAACAAAGAATCTATAATGATTTAGAAAACGGGACTATTGATATTGTGGTTGGAACACATGCGTTATTTCAAGAAAAAGTAATTTATCAAAAACTTGGTTTAGTTATTACAGATGAACAACATCGTTTTGGAGTAAATCAACGTAAAGCACTAAAAGAAAAAGGTAAACAAGTAGATTTTATGGTTATGTCAGCAACTCCGATTCCTCGAACACTGGCCATAAGTATATATGGGGATATGGATGTATCAACTATTAAAACGATGCCAAGTGGAAGAAAACCAGTAATTACAGAAGTTTTTAAGACACATAGTATGAAACCTATTTTAAACCGTTTGAAAGAGTATTTAGCAAGTGGAGGACAATGTTATGTTGTCTGCCCTCTGGTTGAAGAAAGTGAAGCTATCGATAGCAGGGATGCTACGGGAATATATAATGGGATGAAGGCCTATTTCAAAGAACAGTATCAAATTGGTCTGCTTCATGGTAAAATGGACGATGAAACAAAGGATCAGATCATGGCAGCATTTAAAGCTAATGAGATTCAAATCTTAGTTTCAACAACTGTAATTGAGGTTGGGGTAGATGTAAGTAATGCAAATTGGATTGTTATTTACAATGCTGAGCGATTTGGATTGAGTCAGATTCATCAGCTGCGTGGTCGTGTTGGTCGTAGTGATCAGCAGGGATATTGTTTTTTATTAAGTAATTCTTCAAGTCAAGAGGCATTGGAACGTTTAGAATTTTTAAGAAATTGTCATGATGGTTTTGAAGTTTCTTACTATGATTTAAAATTGCGCGGACCGGGGGATATACTTGGAAATCAACAAAGTGGATTACCGGTGTTTAGTGTTGGAAATATTTTCGAAGATGCCAATATTTTAGAAATTTCTAGAAAGGATGCATTAGAACTGCTTGAAAGCAAATCTAATGATTTAATATATTTAAAATTAATAAAAGAAATCGAAGAACAATTAATCAACAATAATAAATATATTGATTAATTTATGTTATAATTATGACTAATATGAGGTGAAGTAGATGAAATTAGGAATTGATGCCATGAGTGGTGATTTAGGAAGCAGAATAGTTGTGGAAGCATGTCTATCATTTTTAGAGAAAAATAAAACAGATGAATTATATGTTGTGGGAAAGATTGAGGAATTAGAAGCATTAAAACCATATGATCAAGTGACTTTGATCGATGCGCGAGAAGTTCTGGAAATGACAGAAAATATTTTAGCCATTCGTCGTAAAAAGGAATCAAGTATGGTTAAAACAATGATGCTGGCTCGTAAGGGCGAAGTTGATGCAGTCTTATCTTGTGGAAATACTGGTGCCTATTATGCAAGTGCAATGTTATTTTTAAAACGTATTGAAGGTGTTGAAAAATCTTGTTTGATGGCAATGATGCCTACTTACAGTGATAATAAAGTAGCAATGCTTGACGTTGGGGCAAATTCAGAAAATACAGCTGAACAGTTGAAATCATTTGCAATCATGGGTAACGCTTATGCTAAAAATGTTTTAAAAATTACCAACCCTAAAATTGCTTTATTAAATATTGGAAGTGAACATCATAAAGGTGATGAGATTCATCAAGAAACATATAAATTGTTAGAAGATATGCAAGAAATTAATTTTGTTGGTAATATTGAAGGTAAAGAGATTTTGGATGGTGAAGTTGATGTTGTCGTAACGGATGGCTTTACAGGTAATGTAGCATTAAAGACAATTGAAGGTGTTGCAAAAGTGCTGGTTAAAAGTTTAAAAGATGGTTTTATGTCATCAACTAGAACCAAGGCAGGAGCGGTTCTTGCTAAGCCGGCTTTAAAACAGTTATTGACTAAATTTGATACTAAGGCAGCAGGTGGTGCTTTAATGATGGGTTTTGTTAAACCGGTTATTAAAGCCCATGGTTCAAGTGATGCAATTGCTTTTGAAAATGCAATTAACTTAGCTTTTGAAATGGTTTCTAGTGACGTTGTGGAAAAAATGAAAGAAGGATTGAATTAACGTGGAATTAGAACAATTTTTACAAAAAATGGAAATACCTTATCAGAATATAGAAATATTTAAGGAAGCTTTTACGCATCCTTCATATGCAAATGAAAATAAAATGAAAAATCATGATTATGAACGGTTGGAGTTTTTAGGTGATGCGGTTTTACAGTATCATGTTTCTCGGCATATCTTTGATTTATACCCGGAATTGCCAGAAGGCCGTCTAACCAAACTTAGAGCAAAACTTGTTCGTGAAGAATCATTAGCACGTTTTGCTAGAGAACTTGATCTAGGCCCGCTTATTTATTTAGGAGCAGGTGAGTTGAATAATGGTGGGCGTGATCGTGATAGTGTTTTAGCCGATATTTTTGAAGCTTTTATGGGTGCGATATGTCATGACTGTGGACCAGAATATGTTGAAAAAATGCTGGATATTACGATCTATAAGCATGTTGAGGATGTTAATTACGATGAAATTACAGATTTTAAAACAAAATTGCAGGAATTGATTCAGGCTGATCAGAGAAAGACGGTAACTTATGATCTAATCTCATCATCAGGACCGTCAAATAATCCAGTATTCGAAATGGCTGTTAAAATGGATGAGATGGTATTAGGGGTTGGAGTAGGTTCTTCGAAGAAAAGAGCAGAGCAACAGGCAGCTAAAGATGCATTAAATAAATTAGCAAGATAACGGACTTTTTTATGAAGTCTGTTTTTTTGCCTATTTATTATTTTTTTATTTGAATAGGTTATGGTAGGAGGGATGTACATGTACGAAGATTACATGGATAATTTGTTTGATCGGCGACCAATGCCAACAGTTGCACCAAAGGTAGGTGATATCTTTCTATATACTGTAAATCGTGGTGATAACGTTTATGCAATTGCACGACGATTTAATACACGAGTTGACTATATTAAAAATATGAATAGCCTAGATGATAAAATGATGATCTATCCTGGGCAACAATTATTAGTTCCAGTACTATTTGAAAAAATGCCACCAATGAAGCCACAGCCATTACCACAGCCGCAACCACAACCAAGACAGTCTTATGAACTATATTTCTAAAATAACTAGATTTTTATAAGAAAAAAGTTTATTATAATGATAAATATATACAAGGAGAACAATAGATGGATTTACATGCAGGAAGTAAACGTAATTTAACATTGGTAATGGATCTATATGAATTAACAATGTCTTATAATTATTTTAAACAAGGCAATAAAGATGAATATGTGTATTTTGATATGTATTATCGTAAAAATCCAGATAATGGTGGATTCTCAATATTTGCTGGTCTTCAGCAGTTGATTGAATGTATCGAACACCTACATTTTAGTGAGGGAGATATTAAATATCTCCGCTCACTAAATAAGTTTGATGAAGAATTTTTTGATTATTTACGAGATTTTCATTTTACGGGGTCAATATATGCGGTTAAAGAAGGTACACCGGTTTTCCCTAATGAACCTTTAATTACAATTCGTGCAAAATTTATAGAAGCACAATTAATTGAAACTTTATTATTGGTAACTGTAAACCATCAATCATTGATTGCTACAAAAGCTAACCGCATTGTTCGAGAAGCAAAAGGACGACCGGTTTTAGAATTTGGGGCAAGGCGAGCTCAAGGCTATGATAGTGCTACATATGGAGCTCGAGCTGCTTATATTGGTGGAGTTGCCGGGACAGCTACAGTTTCTGCGGGGATGATGTTTAATATTCCTGTAGTAGGAACAATGGCTCATTCATTTGTTCAATCATTTGAAAGTGAATTTGAAGCTTTTAAAGCGTATGCTCTTACATATCCGGATGATTGTGTATTATTAGTTGATACATATGATACATTAAA
Source organism: Erysipelatoclostridium sp. MSK.7.34 (assembly GCF_019041935.1). Taxonomy (NCBI): domain Bacteria; kingdom Bacillati; phylum Bacillota; class Erysipelotrichia; order Erysipelotrichales; family Coprobacillaceae; genus Thomasclavelia; species Erysipelatoclostridium sp. MSK.7.34. Next base: position 6,924 of record NZ_JAHPYJ010000001.1, on the reverse strand, counting down.
AAGTGGTGTGCCTAATGCTATAAAAGTAGCAAATGAAGTTTTAGCGCCGTTAGGTAAAAAATTAAAAGGCATCCGCTTAGACAGTGGTGACATTGCTTATTTATCAAAGCGAGCGCGAGTGATGCTTGATGTTGCGGGATTAGTTGATGCTAAGATAACAGCATCAAATTCATTAGATGAATATTTGATTCGTTCTTTATTGGATCAAGGAGCCCAGCTGGATTCATTTGGGGTGGGTGAAAACCTTATTGTTTCACGGAGTGCGCCAGTTTTTGGTGGTGTATATAAGTTAGTGGCTCTGGAAAAAAATGGAAAAATTATTCCTAAAATCAAAATTTCTGAAAATACGGAAAAAATAACGAATCCAGGATATAAAAAAGTATATCGCTTATTCGAAAATGAAACAGGAAAAGCAATTGGTGATGTAATTGCTTTTCATGATGAAGAGATTTCCAGTAGTCACGATTTAACAATATATCATCAATCGAATATTTGGAAATTTAAGACAATAGCTGCTAATACATACAGTGTAGAAGAGTTACAAGTACCAGTCTTTATTAATGGTAAACGGGTATACCCCGAATATACTGTAGAAGAAATTCGTGAATATTCTAATCAACAAAAAGCACGTTTGTGGGATGAAGTGTTCCGCTTAGAATACCCTCATGATTACTATGTTGATTTAACAAAAAAACTGTTAGATTATAAAATTAAGATGTTAGAAGAAAAAAGAAAGTAGTTAATGGAGGAATAAAAGTGGCAAGATTTGATCGTAAGGTTGAAAGACAAAAAAAGGAATTTGATTTTTATCATAAAGAAAAAACTAAAAAATCTAAGATGACTGAATTTAAAGAAAATTTTAGTTTTCGGTGGATAAAGATAAATTTACGAACAGTGATTTATATAGTTTTAGATTTTTTGGCTGTAAGTTTAGCTTTCATTCCTTTATTAATGAAATACTATGATGCTAAAACTGCCTTTATTTTAGGGCATGGGGTATTGACGAGTTTGTTAGTAGTTTTAACATTCTATTTTATCAATAAGGAAGAGAAACCGCCACTAAGCGCTTTGTTTATTCGTTATTGTTTTATGGCATTGCTTTTAGGGGCAACGTCATTGATTGCAGTATTTTTAGTTTAAAGTGTAAGAAATATTATAATTTTATGGAGCTTACTTTTACTGAGAATAATATTACATATAAGGTAAGACCAGATAATTAAATAATCGAGGAGGTCTTTATGATTATTACAGTAGTAGGTCTCGGAGTAGTTGGAGGCAGTTTTGTTAAAGCCTTAAAAGGTCAAGGTCATGAAGTTTATGGGATTGATATCGATGAAAAGACTTTACAAATGGCGAAAAATGAAGGAACTATAATTGAGGGATTTACAGATGGAAAAGAAATTATTGCACAATCTGACTTAACTATTATATGTTTATATCCTTCATTGGTTTTAAAATTTATTAAAGAGAATAAATTTAAAAAAGGAAGTATCATTACTGATGCGGTAGGGATTAAATCTTATTTCTTAGAAGAAGCAATGACAATTATTGATCCTGAAGTTGAATTTGTTAGTGGACATCCAATGGCTGGACGAGAGAAAAAAGGATATGGGTACGCTAGTAAAGAAGTTTTTAAAAATGCTAATTATATACTGATTGAACATCCGGTTAATCAAAAAGAATGCATTAGTTTTATGGAACGTTTTGTTGGAACTTTAGGTTTTAAGAGTGTTAAAATCATGTCGCCACAAGCTCATGATGAAATTATTTCATTTACATCACAGTTGCCACATGCAATTGCAGTGTCTTTGATTAATAGTGATAATGAAAAATATGAAACTGGTAAGTACATAGGAGATTCATACCGTGATTTAACTCGAATTGCAAATATTAATGAAAATTTATGGTCAGAGTTATTTTTACGAAATAGTGATTATTTGTTGGCTTCAATTGAAGCATTTGAAGAACAACTAGACTTAATTAAAGTGGCTTTAAAAGATAATGACGAACGATTACTAAAAGATTTATTTATTAAATCTTCGTTACGACGGGAAAAATTAGAGAAATAATAGGTCTAGGCCTATTATTTTTTTGCTATTAAGTATAATATATTAAACAAATTGTTAAATGATAGTTGCTTTATTGACAAGATTCGTTATAATTAGACTGTTGAAAAGAATAAATGATGGAGGTGTCTTATGGATATCGGGAGTAAGGTAAAAAGATTACGGCAAGCTAATGGTTTAACTTTAGAAGAACTAGCCAATCGCAGTGAATTAACAAAAGGCTTTCTATCGCAATTAGAACGGGATTTGACATCACCTTCGGTTGCTACTTTAGAAGATATTTTAGAAGCTTTGGGAACTAATCTGCAAGAGTTCTTTAGTGAAAAAGAAGCGGAACAACTAGTTTTTAAACAAGATGATTTTTTTGAAAATATTCAAGATGATTATAAAATTTCATATATTATTCCTAATGCTCAAAAAAATGATATGGAACCAATTTTAATTGAATTAGAAAAAGATAAACAGTCAATGATAATTGCTCCTCATGAAGGACAGGAATTTGGGTATGTTGTTCAAGGACGGGTTAAGTTGATTTATGGTGATAATGAATTTGTGTTGAAAAAAGGAGAAACTTTCTATTTGAAGGGATTAGTATCGCATTATTTATTTAATCCTGGGGAAACTAAGGCTAAGGTTATTTGGGTTTCAACACCACCATTATTTTAAAGGAGACATTATGACAAAATTAATTGAATTAGACAATCTAACAAAAGAATATAATGGTCAAGTTGTTTTAAAAGGTATTCATTTAGAAATTAATGAAAAAGAATTTGTAACTTTACTTGGACCAAGTGGTTGCGGTAAGACTACAACTTTAAGAATTATGGGTGGTTTTGAAGAAGCTAATGGTGGAACTGTTTTATTTGATGGTCAAGATATTAGTGGGTTACCGCCGTATAAAAGAGAACTAAATACAGTTTTTCAGAAATATGCGTTATTTCCTCATATGGATGTTTTTGATAATATTGCTTTTGGTTTAAAAATAAAAAAAATGGACAAAGAAACAATTAAGCATAAAGTTAATCGGATGCTTGATTTAGTTGGGTTAGCTGGCTTTGGACAAAGAAATATAAATCAGTTATCAGGTGGACAGCAGCAGCGAGTAGCGATTGCACGAGCTTTAGTAAATGAGCCTAAAGTGTTGTTATTGGATGAACCTTTGGGAGCCTTGGATTTAAAAATGCGTAAAACGATGCAAATAGAATTAAAAAATATTCAGCAGGAAGTAGGAATTACTTTTGTTTATGTTACTCATGATCAAGAGGAAGCTCTAACGATGTCAGATACGATCGTAGTTATGAATGAGGGACAAATTCAACAAATTGGAACACCAATCGATATTTATAATGAACCTGAAAATCGTTTTGTAGCTCAATTTATAGGAGAATCAAATATTATTGAAGGGATTTTTGTAAAAGATTACTTAGTTGAATTTGATGGAAAGCAATTTGAATGTGTTGATAAAGGTTTTGATGATGGTCAAGATGTTGATATTGTTTTGAGACCAGAAGATTTAGATATTGTTGAAGTTGGTAAAGGAAAAATAGAAGGGGTTGTAACTTCTATTGTTTTTAAAGGCGTTCATTACGAGATTATTGTAGAGACAAAAGATCGTGATTATATGGTACACACAACAGATATTAGTGAAGTAGGGAAAAAAGTTAATTTGGATTTTTGGCCTGAAGATATTCATGTTATGGATAAAATGGGTAGCTATTAATGAAACAGTTTCGTAAGTTGGTTGGCCCATATTGTTTTTGGCTGTTTGTTTTGACAGTTGTACCAATGCTTTTAATTATGATCTATGCCTTTGTTCAAAAAGGAAATACGATTACTACATTTAATTTTACATTAGAAAATTTTTCTAAATTTTTTGATCCAATTTTTGTTTCAGTATTAGTCAAATCGTTTGTTTTAGGTGCAATTACAACGGTTTTATGCTTGGCAATTGGATATCCAGTGGCTTATGCAATTTCAAGGTGTAAAGAAAAAACGCAGACACTTCTTATTTTATTGATTACGTTTCCAACTTGGATCAATATGTTGATGCGAACATATGCGTGGATCAATATATTGAGTAGTAAGGGAATCATCAGTAATTTTGTCCAATTTCTAGGATTTGGTGAAGTTAGCTTTTTATATACGGACTTTGCCGTTGTTTTAGGAATGGTTTATGATTTCTTACCATTTATGATTTTACCTATTCATACCGCTTTAACTAAAATGGATAAATCTTTAGTTGAGGCAAGCAATGATCTAGGAGCGAATCCGATTACTACTTTTTGGAAAATTACTTTTAGATTGTCATTAGGTGGAGTATTAACAGGAATTACAATGGTATTTTTACCAGCTATTTCCTCATTTGTAATTCCAAAATTGTTAGGGGGTGGACAGTATTCTCTAATTGGTAATTTTATTGAACAGCAATTTATTAATGTAGGGGATTGGCATTTTGGTAGTGCTGTTTCTTTGATTTTAGCTGTTTTAGTTATTGTCCTCATGGGACTTATTAACCGGGTTGAAAAATACGCGGGGTATCAAGAGGAGGCTAAACGTGAAAAAACTAAAAAACTTTAAGTTTAATTTTAATAGTAGTTTATGGATTGGTTTTGCTTTAGCGTTCTTGTATTTACCGCTTGTGATTATGGCAATTTTTTCGTTCAATGATTCTAAATCACTTTCAAGCTGGAGTGGTTTTTCATTACGCTGGTATCAAGAGTTATTTGTAAATCAACAAATGATCGATGCTATTGTTGTGTCAGTTAGTATCGCAATCCTTTCAACCGTTATTTCAACAGTTTTGGGAACGATCACAGCAATTGGAGTATCAAAGTCAAAACCATTATTACGTAAGTTAGTTTTACAAGTAAATAATTTACCAATAATGAACCCTGATATAGTTACCGGGATATCCTTGATGTTGTTGTTTTCGTTTATTAAAGTAGAAAAGGGCTATTTAACTATGTTATTAGCTCATGTAGCTTTTTGTACTCCATTTGTAATTACAAATGTTTTACCAAAGGTACGACAGTTAGATGTTAATTTAGCCGATGCTGCGATGGATTTGGGGGCAACTCCATTTCAGGCTCTTACAAAAGTAATTATCCCTCAGATCAAACCGGGAATAATTTCAGGGGCTTTATTGGCTTTTACTATGTCATTTGATGATTTTATTATTTCTTATTTTGTTAGCGGGAATGGAATTGAAAATATTTCGATCGTTATTTACAATATGTCAAAGCGAACTAATCCTAGTATTTATGCACTTGCGACTATTATATTAGTTGTTGTATTACTTTTTGTGGCAATTGGAACATTAGTGCCGAAATTCTTTCCAAAAGCGACAAATAAACTATTAAGCAGTAAAACTGCTAAGATAGTTATTGCTGTTTGTCTAGTTTTATCTGTAGTGTGGTCAATTTCTACTGGTGTCAGTCGTAAAACGTTACGAGTGTATAATTGGGGAGAGTATATTGATAAAACAGTTATTAGTGATTTTGAAGATAAGTTCGATTGTCGGATTATTTATGAAACGTTTGATTCAAATGAAATTATGTACACTAAATATATGAGTGGAAATAGTTATGATGTACTAGTTCCTTCAGAATATATGATTGAACGAATGATCAAAGAGGATTTATTACAGCCTGTTGATAAATCATTAATTCCTAATTTGGATAATATTAATGAAGGAATTTTAGGACAGTCATTCGATTTGAGTAATAATTATTGGGTACCATATTTTTGTGGTAATGTAGGTATTTTGTATGATAAAACTGTTGTAGATGAAAAAGATTTAGAAGCAGGATGGAGTATCTTACGGAACACAAAATACAAAAATCAAATTTATATGTATGATTCAGAGCGTGATAGTTTTATGGTTGCTCTCAAAGCTTTAGGATATTCAATGAATACTACAAAAGAACGTGAAATAAATGAAGCTTATCAGTGGCTGTTAGAGCAACGTGAAGAAATGAATCCGGTTTATGTAGGTGATGAGTCAATTGATACAATGATCAGTGGTGTTAAGGCGATGGCGATAATGTATTCTGGTGATGCAGCAGCAGTAATGTCGGAAAATCCTAATATGGGTTACTATATGCCGAAAGAAGGGACTAATGTCTGGTTTGATGGATTTGTTATTTCGAAAGAGTGCAAGCAAACAAAACTTGCAAATGAATTTATTAATTATATGATAAGTGATAAAGTATCTTATAAGAATACTGTCGAAGTAGGATATTTAACTGCAAATGTTAATGCAGCGGCTCAGGCTGAAAAAGAGGAGTTTAAAGATATTAGTGCTTATGGACTGCGCACTGGCCCGAATGATGAAGTATTTGCTTATCAGGATAATGCTGTAAAAGAGATGTATAATTCTCGCTGGACGAAAGTGAAAGCAAAATAGTTAAAACTGTTGATTAAAAATCAGCAGTTTTTTTAAAAATATAAATATAAAAATTATTGATAAAATGAATCTTTTTTAGTGTGTTTTTTCTTATATATAAGAAAATGGTAATTTTTTTATAAAAAATACTTGAAATTATTTTCTGTTTAACATATAATAAATGAGCAGTCTGGTGATGACACCGACTGATAAAAACAAGAACAACAAGTTAATGGTTCCATGGCCAAGTTGGTAAGGCAACAGACTGCAACTCTGTTATCATCGGTTCGAGTCCGGTTGGAACCTCCATTAATGTGTTGCCCAGGTGGCGAAACTGGTAGACGCACAGGACTTAAAATCCTGCGGACCTTAAAATCCGTGCCGGTTCGATTCCGGCCCTGGGCACCATTTCTTAAAAGAATAAATCTTGCAAAAGCTAATAAGATGTGTTAATATAGATAGGCGTTGTAAGTG